>DASQKG010000277.1:0-25611 GCA_035630655.1 Pyrinomonadaceae bacterium | reverse complement strand
GG
This sequence comes from Pyrinomonadaceae bacterium, assembly GCA_035630655.1. GTDB lineage: Bacteria > Acidobacteriota > Blastocatellia > Pyrinomonadales > Pyrinomonadaceae > PSRF01. Next base: position 25,609 of record DASQKG010000277.1, on the reverse strand, counting down.
AAGCGGGCCGAAGTTTGGGGGCAAGCAAAGTTCGCGTGCTTACCAAAATAGTATTGCCACAACTGACGCCCTCACTGGTTGCCGCGGCCTTGCTCACCTTCATGACGTCGATGGCCTCATTCAGCGCTCCGTTACTCTTTGGTGGCGATGTCCGCGTGCTTACGCTCGAGATTTACACGGCGCGACAACGCGGCGACCTGACGATGGCACTAACCGAAACGGTGATCCTGGCAGCAATCTCCCTGACAGCCCTGGCCTTTTTTCAACGTTACGAGGGCACGCGAAGGTTTGCGGCTGCCGCGATGAAAGGTGCGGCGAGGAGACGCCGAACCATTGCGACGGGAAAGGCGCGCGTGATTGCGATTACTGCCGGAATCGTATTCTCAGTGTTACTCGTCCTTCCTGTCGCCACATTGGTGCTCGTAAGTTTTGCGCGCGAAGGAACTTGGACGACGCAGACGCTTCCAACTGCATACACTGTGGCCAACTACGTTCGTGTATTCTCCGACCCTTCGGCAAGCGATGCATTTGTGAATAGCCTCCTCATGTCGGCCCTCGCCTCCGTTGCCGCCCTCGCCTGGAGTTTCTGTGTCGTGACTTTGCTGGCGAAAAAAGTCGGAGGGAAGGTCCGACGGAAGGGGGGACGAAACTGGAAGCGGTTACTGTCATGGCTAATACTCGTCCCCTGGGCTTTACCCGGCACCGTCGTAGCGGTATCGCTGGCTGAAGCTTATGGCCAGCCGTCTCCTCTGCTTGGTTCATTCATACTCGTCGGCACATTCTGGATTCTGCCCGCGGTTTATTTCCTGCGATTCATGCCGCTGGTGGTGCGCGCAGTTCAGGCCAGCATGGAACAAGTGGACGCGGCACTCGAGGAGGCAGCCTCGAGCCTCGGCGCTCGCGCATGGCAAAGATTTACTCGAATCATTCTGCCGCTCGTGTGGCCGGGAGCTGTGGCGGGTACCCTGCTGGCGTTTGTTATTGCGCTGGGAGAATATGTAGCTTCGGTGCTGGTATTTGTTCCAACGAACAGGCCAGTGTCAATTGCGATTGCGTCAGAGCTGCGCGATTTCAATTTGGGAACGGCGGCGGCGTACGGTGTGTTGCTGATAGTCGTTATTGCGGCGGCTATGATCGTCGCATCACGATTGGAACGTTGGAATGTGGCGAGGGAGACGTCATGATCAAAACGCGTGGGTTGACTCACATCCATCTCATGGTTACCGACATTCATCGATCGTTGGGCTTTTACAAAACTGTCTTCGGCATGCAAGAGAGGTTTTGGGCAGGTGACGCTATGGTCTTTCTCAATACGCCGGGCTCAAACGATGTGATTACGCTTCACCAGGCCGATCCGGAACAACCAATCACAGGGAGTGGTAGCATTCTCCACTTTGGCTTTGAGTTGGAAAACAAATCGGACATGGAGGGCGCTATTGATCAAGTGATCGCAGCTGGGGGTGCTTTGAAGAAACGCGGTGAGTTTGCGCCCGGGATTCCGTTTGCCTACGTCTCCGATCCCGACGGCTATGAGATCGAACTCGACTAAGGTCTTAATTATTTTCTCTGGGGAGTCCACTGGCATGGCGAAACACAACTGGCAGCGATCGGCCACTTTAATCTTACTGATATTTGTCCTGGCTGATCTGTTCCCGGCTTTCCTGCCAACGAAGGCCCAGGAGAATGCGCCAGCAGCACCCGAGACAAGTCAATCATTCAATAAAGCCGACCTTCATCAGGCCCTGCTCGATCTCACAAACCCGTTCACAGTAATGTGCGTGGCCGCTCACCCCGACGATGAAGACGGCACTACTTTAACCGTCTTACGAAGAAAGCGGGGCGTGCACACTGTCACTCTGTTTTCTACTTACGGTGAAGGCGGACAGAACGCGATTGGTCCAGAGCTTTACGAAGAGTTGGGCGTAATCCGCGCGAAAGAAACGATGCGCGCCTCTGAAATTCAGGGCTCGGAGCCACACTTTCTCGGTCTGACGGATTTCGGTTTTTCGAAGTCGGCGGAAGAAGCGTTTCGTATTTGGGGTCGAGAGGAATCCTTGCGCCGGATGGTGCTGAAGATTCGAGAACTGCGGCCGGATGTGATCATCACAAATCACGACACGGCGCGCGGGCACGGACATCACCAGGCAACCGGGCAGTTGATCATCGAAGCTTTTGACGCCGCCGCGGATGCCAAACGCTTCCCGGAACAACTGACTCAAGTGGAAACGTGGCAGACGCAGCGTTTGTTTGTGCGCTTGTTCGGAACTCCTGCGGCGAATACCAGCACCGCAACGCCCGTGAAAGTGGTAGCGGTAGATCCAAATGAGATCGACGCAGTCCGTGGGCTGTCGTTCGCAGAACAGGCCCTGCAAGGGCTCCAGCAGCACTCTTCGCAAGGTCCCTGGCCCAAGACCATCGCCGACATGTTGAGGGCGCGAAGGGTCCAAAGCGGGATGCTGCCACCGATTCGCTACCGGCTGGAGCGTGAAGCGCCCAAAGCACCCCCTTTGCCAAATGCTGCCTCGACATTTGTCGAAGGTCTCAAGCCGCAAACTTTATCTCCGTTTACAAAGACGGCTAAGCCCCTGGCAATTGAAGGCAAGCCTTTAACGGAGTTTCTGGATCAGCCTGAGGTTGTGCTCGATGCACTGATCAAGTCGCAGGCTGCGGCCGAGTCGCCCGTGGAAGGTCCATGGAGTGCGCCGCGCGTGGGCGATGCGCTGGCGCGGGCCATGGGCTTGTCTATGGCAATTACCGTCAAAGAACCAGTGTTGATACGAGGGGAGAAGGCAAACTTCACCATTACGCTGGCAAACAGCGGAAGCAAGCCAGTAAAGATCAGCCATCTCTCGTTTACCGGGTTTAGTAAAGAGGTAGTCGCCGACCCCCCGGAGCAGCTTCTGCCGGAAACAGAAGCGACGGTTGAAATCGAAAATGTGACGCCGGTAAACGCCGTCTACACTGTTCCGCAAGCAGACCACCTTTATGACGGGTTGTTGTTTGGAGCACCCTTTTCAGCGAAGGCGGTAATTGAAATTGAAGGTGCGAGGTTTGAGATGAGTGCCAGGTCAAGAGTCGATGTAGCGCCAGCTATTGAAATCTTGAGCGTGGCGCCCTCCCCGTGTGTACGTACAGAGGAGACGCTCGGCCGATGTCGAGAGTTGAGTTTGAAACTAACTAACCATAAGAACGCACCTTTCCGGGGGACGATTAAAATGCACTTCGGCAGAGACGGTGGTTTAAGCACCGAGGTTTCTCGACCGCTAATCATGCTCCCGAACCAAACGGGCAATGAGTCAATACTGACCAGCAAAAAGGTGCCGCGCCCACAAGATCTCCGCGGGTTGAGACGTTCGAGGTCGACTGTCGTGTCAATCCATGGACCAGCAAACGATCTCATCACTGAACGAACTGTCCAACTCGTTTACAGTAATGCTCACGTCAAGCCCGACTTGCGCGTTGGCTACATTCCCAGCTTTGACCAAACACTCGAGCAGTCGCTTGCCGCTTTGGGAGTTGAATCAAAGGCACTAAGCGTAGGTGATGTGCAGGCTGCGGACCTGTCGGCTTACGACACCATAATTCTGGACAATCGTGCCTTTGAAGCGCATCCAGACCTGATCGCTGCTAACCCTCGTTTACTGGAATTCGCTAATGCCGGCGGGACCTTGATTGTTTTCTATCACAAGTCTGATGAATGGAACCCGGATCCAAATAAGAACCGTCCGCAGTTAGCCCCGTACCCGATCATACTCGGCGGCGAGCGCGTGACGGACGAAAATGCGCCCGTGAGTTTTCTCCAGCCGCGTCATCCATTACTGAATTTTCCCAACCGAATCACCCAGATCGATTTCAAAGATTGGATTCAGGAACGTGGTCTTTATTATCCGAAGGAGTGGGACAAGCAGTACGCGCCTTTGTTCGCAATGAACGACCTGGGCGAAAAGCCTTTACAGGGTGGACTGCTGGTGGGGAAATATGGAAAAGGAAACTACATTTACAGCAGCATGGTTTGGTATCGGCAGCTGCGAGCGGGAGTGCCCGGTGCTTATCGAATGTTTGCGAATATGATTAGTTACAAAAAGTAAGGACAGACATTTCTGTCGGTCCTTCGTCGACTTCCGATGTTTTTTCGATGAAGAATCTGACCTACACGGCTTCGGCTTCCTGTTCGCCAAGAGACTCGCCTTCCAACTTCGCCTGCGCGCGTACCAGGAACGTCTGAATCATTTCCCGAACTCGCTTCTGCATCTCCGAGCTGATAGCTCCTTCGCCAACCAGTGCTGCAAGCCGGTGCAAATCTCTGGCATGTGGCCGTCGCAGTTCGACATGCTGCGACACTTTGATCAAAACGTTGTGGCCGCGAACTTCAAACTGCGCGGCGTAGCGCAGATAGTTCTTCAACTCGGAACCAGCCGGGGACCACTCCAAACGCTCAGGCCGATCTTCTGTCTTTCGGACTGCGAAGCTCGCTTGCAGAGAACCAATCACCGGCACGTCAGCCTTCACCAGCCAACGCACAATGCCGCCGCTCTCTTTGCGAATACCTTCGATACCCGGCATAAGGTCGGCGAAATTCGTGAGCTCGCCGAAAAACTCCCGGGCGCGTTCAAGCGTTGTTTTCAGTTCCAATTGCCCTGTATATGAAGCTTTGATTCGAAACATTCTTTGTCCTTTACTCGTCTTCTCAGAGTGTGGATGCCCGAAACCCTGTTTGCGGTTGCAACCAACACAGGCTTAGATAAATTACACGATGGAGATGTGAAGGTAAATAGGTTTCGTCAGAGGCTGGTTCTTAATTAGTGTTATTGCTCAGATAAGGACGGTGAAGGCGGATGACTTTGTTACGGAAGGAGTCATGAAGTGAACACAAAGAATGAATGCACCGCTTGCGGTAACCCAAAGATGAAACCTTGGTCTGAACTCACAGAGGAGGAGCGTGAAGTGGTCAAGCGCTTGCCGGGTGCAGCCGATTACAATGCAGGCGAACGCCAGGCAATGCATCTGTGGTGCACTCGATGCTGGAATGAGGAAACCTCGAAGCCCCGACATTCATAAGAAACGGCGATGCGCGTGACCGATGAGACGCGATGGAGGTTGCGTTGCGAGACGCGGAGCGAGGTGGTACGGCGCTTCATTAAGCATGGACGATTTTAGTGGCGCCTGAAGTTGCCATCTAACTGGTGATTCGCTCGTAGGCTTCGCGGATCGCGCGCATCCGCTCAGCAAGTTGTTCACTCAATTCTTTGGCAGACGCGAAATCAAGTTTGGTGGCGATTTCCGATAACACCGGATGACTGGCGGAAGGAAGTGCAGCGACTTTGCCGGCGATCAGCCGATGCTGATGATCCACCGATCGCAGCAAAGCATAGCCGCTGCTGAGTGCTTCATAGTCTTGCGGACTCAAAGAACCATTCGCTTCCAGACGAGCCAAAGTTGCCGGCGTTGAGCGATCCTCACCTTCGTCCGAAACATCATCACGTAACTGGAGAAACCGCGCGGCGAAGTAAACATCGAGCATCCCTCCGGCCGAATACTTGATATCCACATGACCTCGACGACCACGCTTACCTTGAGTTCCCTTCTCTTTCTCAAGTAGTTCACGCACTCGCCGGGTTTCATCACGCAATTCATTTGCAGCTGTCTCGCGAGCCTTCTCATGAATCGCATGTCTGGCATGCGTTTCGATCATCTTGCCCAACTCAAGATCGCCGGCAACAGCTTTCAGTTTGACGTATGCTAACCACTCCCAGATGGCGCTGCGTTGTTTCAAATAGTCGAGGAAGCCCTCTGAACTCGCTACGAGCGGCCCATTTTTGCCGTTGGGACGAAGACGCAAATCCACTCGATACAGATAACCTTCACGCGTCACACTCGACAGGGCCGCGATCATTAATTCCGTCAGACGAGCGTTAGCCTCATCCGCAGTGAGCGAAGCGACCGGCGACGAAACCAGTGAATCATAGACAATAATGATGTCGAGGTCTGAGCCATAGTCAACTCCACCACTAGCAAGCCGGCCAAGAGCCAGCACGCTGAGACGAGGGCCGCCGTCCATGCGACCGTAGCGTCTGACCATTTCACGGCGCGCGATTAGATACGCAACGTTAATACTCGCGATGGCGAGTTCAGTCTGCACAGCGTTTGACTCAAGTAAAGAGACAGCACTCGCTGCATCGCACGCGCCAACCTCAATCAACAAACGCGACCACTCTCTGCGCAAAGCAGAAAGCTCTGCGGAAAAGCTTTTCTCAGGGTCAATGGCGGCCCGCAGTAGCGCGCGGTAATCCCGGCGCCTGAACCGGGAACGCGCGGTTCCAAGCAATTCAATTAATGCCGGATTACTGGCCAGCATCTCACCGAAGAGTTCTGAAGCTCCGCAAAGTCGCACCATGCCCTTGAGGTTATCCTCAGTTAACCCGATTCGGTTTTCTGACTTGTCAACGGAAGCTGCAACCCGTGCAGTCAACATCATTGCCCGGTGCGGGTTAAGTGAGTCGAGCGCGGCCGCGCTCAGTAAGGCTTCCAATGACCGAATATTGTTCGGGTGCACATCGCTGTCTGTAGATTGCAGATCAGGCAGGAAAATTTCAGCAGCTGAACTCATAGCGCGAACTTCTTCGTGTATTGGCCCACGACCATCGCCATTGCCCTGAAGCCGCGATTCTGCGCTGTCCTCACCATCCACCGCTTCCGCGAAGACGCGGTCAAATGCTCTGGTCACATTGGTGACCTGTGACGCCAACGCCGCGTCGAATTCGTCTAGCCCCGAAGGTCCAAAAAACCCCATGCGCCGGGCGACGAGTGTTCGAGCCTCAGGTATTTGTGGCACCGTATGAGTTTGCAGCCCATGCTCCATTTGCAATCGATGCTCGAGGACGCGCAGAAAAGCATAAGCATCGGATAATTCTGTGCGTTCCTCATCGGAAATGAGCTTTCGATCTGCAAGCCTCCCCAGACTGATCAGCGTATGCGCGACACGTAACCATTCGTCGCGACCGCCATGCGCAAGCTGAAGCGCCTGCGCAATGAACTCAATCTCTCTAATCCCGCCGCGCTGCAGCTTTACATTGAAGCCGTCGTGGGCCCGGCTTATGTGCCGGTCGATCTTCTGTTTCGCTAACCGCACGCTTGCCAGGGCATCCTTAATCGAGACCTCGGGCCGGTAGATATAGTCCTCTGCCAAATCAGCGAAACGTGAGAAGAGTGACGTAGAACCTGCGGCTGCTCGACTACGAATCAGGGTCTGTAGTTCCCAAGGCTGGGCCGACCGCGCGTAGTAACGCAGTGCTTCATCCAGCGAGCACGCTAAGGCGCCGTCGCGGCCATGAGGACGCAGACGCAGGTCGACACGATAGGCCGCTCCTTCACCTACGGGCTGGCCTACCAACTTCGTAATGCTTTCCGAAAGTTTGATGAAGTATTCGCGGTTGCTCAGTTTGCCGCGTTCACCCGAACCGGAGGTGGTTCCGTCGTCGGAATATATGAACACCAGGTCGATGTCCGACGCATAGTTCAGTTCGCACGAGCCAAGTTTACCGAGGGCGACGATGCAAAACTCGGCCGTGGCGATCCGGCCTTTTTCATCGTCTCTGAGTGGTGGTCCATATCGGTTGTCGAGTTCCTGACGCGCCAGACTCAACGCGTAGTCAAGTATGGCGTCGGCAAGGTTTGATAACTCTTCGGTAGTTTCTACGACGGCGTGAGCTTTCCTCACGTCGTGCAAGTAGATGCGCAGCAATTCGCGACGGCGGAATCGCGCCAACATCACCTGCGGAGAAACCGAGGAATTGGTCAAGGCAAACCGGGCGAGCGATTCCTTGAGTTGCTCACGAGTTCGCACGCGCGTATCCCCTCGCTCACGCAGGAGCCAGGTGATGTAGTCAGGATTCTGCTCGAGGGTTGTTGCAAGCAATGGGCTCCAGGCCGCAATCGCGAGGGCGTCAGAAAGAAGACCCGGATCGCGTTGGAGCTTTTGAAAGCTGCGAGGTTGTTCCTGGCTGAGACGCTCGAGAAACAATCGCGCGCCTTTTCCGTCAGGCAGATCTCGAATCAGAGACTCGACTTTTGGATCGATTGTTTGCACGCCGACATAATACGCCACCACAAGTCTGGAGTCTGTGAGTCATGAGACTGGAGTCTCGGGGCAGTAGCCCGACCGTTAGGGAGGGCGTCGCTTTGAGTATTCTCGAACCTTCTTGGTCACTGACGCCCTCCCTAACGGTCGGGCTACTGCCCCATAACTCTCGACTCAGGACTCCGGACTCTTAAATATCGAAGTAGAGCGAAAACTCCAATGGATGCGGCCGCATTCGCATCGGAGTTATCTCCTTGTCGCGTTTGTAACTGATCCAGCGCTCAATCAATTGCTGACTGAATACATCGCCCTTCAACAGAAAATCATGATCCGCTTCCAGCGCCTTTAAGGATTCGTCTAACGAACCTGGCAAGGTTGGTACGTCCTTCAACTCCTCCGGCGAAAGGTCGTAAATATCCTTTTCCAGTGGGTCTCCCGGATCGATTCGATTCTGAATGCCATCGAGCCCCGCCAACAACATCGCGGAGAACGCCAGGTAAGCGTTACATGATGGATCGGGAGGCCGAAACTCGAGCCGCTTGAGTTTCGGATTAGTTGAGAACATCGGGATACGAATTGCCGCAGAACGATTCCGCGCTGAGTAGGCGAGATTGACCGGGGCTTCAAATCCGGGCACAAGTCGCTTGTAGCTATTGGTCGTCGGTGCGGCAAACGCCACCACTGCAGCGGCGTGCTTCAAGAGCCCCCCAATGTAGTAACGGGCCATCTCGGATAGTCCAGCATAGCCATCGCCTGCAAACAGCGGCTTCTCACTTTTCCACAAGGATTGGTGACAGTGCATTCCCGACCCATTGTCTCCAAACAAAGGTTTGGGCATGAAGGTCGCGGCTTTGCCATACTGGTAGGCAGTATTGCGAACTACGTATTTAAAAATCTGTAAGTTGTCTGCAGTGCCGAGCAGGGTGGAAAACCGAAAGTCGATTTCACATTGGCCTGCCGTCGCAACCTCGTGGTGATGGCACTCCACTGTTACGCCACACTTGCCAAGGGTCAAGGAAATTTCCGACCTCAAATCCGAAAGTGTGTCGGTTGGCGGAACGGGGACGTACCCTTCTTTGGGTCGAATGCGGTATCCGAGATTCGAGCCCTGAAATTCATTGGCATCACGGCCACTGTTCCAATGGGCCTCGTCCGAGTCAATCGTGTAACCGGCGGAGTGTTGCTCGTTGTGGAATTTAGCCGAATCGAAAACAAAAAACTCTGCTTCCGGTCCGAAGAAAGCGGTATCAGCCAGGCCTGTGAATTTCAGATAACTTTCTGCCCTCACCGCCACGGAACGCGGATCGAAAGCGTAGCCTTCCTTGGTTATGGGGTCGACGGCATTCCCAACCAGGCACAACGTCGGCTGTTCTGAGAAAGGATCCATCCAGAAACGACCGGGATCCGGAACCAGCAGCATGTCCGATTCATGAATCGCCGCCCAGCCGCGAATGGAAGAGGCGTCAAAACCAAAGCCATCTTCAAAAGAGCCTTCAGATAGTTCGGCGATAGGAAAGGTCAGATGTTGCCAGGAACCAGGCAGGTCTGTGAATCGAACGGAAACGAATTTTGCGCCTTGATCAGAGGCATACTTCAAGACAGTTTTTGCATTCATGAGTTCTCCTGATTGTGAATGGGAGTGTTAGGGGTGCTCTTCGCCCCGGAGTGGTTGTTGGTGCGAAGTGTGTTGGAAGCTCAGCCGTGTAAACGAAAGAGGCGAACAGCATCGCGCGTCGGCGCTAAAAAACTGTGCATTATAGTTTCGCCGCGAAGTATGTCAAGGTTTTTGCCGCGAGACTCGTAACGAGGAACCACATTCGGCCAGTAAGTTCTTTATCCGCCATGACTTAAGGGCTTGTAAAAAGCTTGCGCAAACAAAAAAGTTATAGACCGACCTCGTGTTTTCTGTTACATTGCGCCACTAAGCGTCCCATCCAAGAGATTCTCCGCTACACGAGCTAGGGATGTGTATAACTACGCTTTGACTTCTGTAACAACAATTTACAGCTTTTCGCGCAAGTCAGGAGACCGCTAATTGACGACGGCAATTGAGCAGACGCTCGAAACCTATGGCATCGAGAATTGGGGCGCAGGGTACTTTGACGTCAATCGCAAGGGAAACCTGATTGTCCGCCCCACCGAGGGCGATCCACGCTCAGCGGACCTGAAAGAAATCATGGACGATCTGGCGCGGCGCGGTATAGGCGCACCGGTGCTCTTGCGTTTCCCTCAACTGGTCGCTGCTCAAGTTCGAAAACTCCAACGCGCTTTCAGTCGATCGATTAGAGAGTTTGAATACCAGGGTACGCATATGTGCGTCTACCCGATGAAGGTGAACCAGCAAAGGGCTGTAGTTGAGGAGTATTTGCGCGAAGGCTCGCGCTACGATTTTGGCCTCGAAGCAGGATCGAAGGCCGAACTTTATGCGGCACTGGCTCTCGAACAAACGCCCGACAGTCTGTTAGTCCTGAACGGTTTCAAGGATGAAGAGTTTATCGAACTCGCTTTTGCCGGCGCCCGGGTCGGCAAACGCGTCGTGATCGTCATTGAAAAACTCAACGAACTCGACCACGTACTGAATCTGGTGGACCGCTACGAAGGCAATCTTCCGATTCTGGGAATGCGTGTGAAGCTTTATTCAAAGGGCTCGGGACGTTGGGAGAAGTCTGGTGGCGAGGCGGCGAAGTTTGGTTTGACTACTACCGAGATGCTCGAAGTGATTCGTCGCGTCGAAGAGGCCGGCCGGATCGACATGCTCAAGCTGCTTCACTTCCATATCGGTTCGCAGCTGACTGACATCAAGCGGATCAAGAACGCGATGAAGGAAGCGGCGCGAGTTTATGCGAAGGTCCATCAGATGAAGGTACCTGTGGATCTGCTCGACGTCGGCGGCGGCATGGCTGTCGATTACGACGGATCGAAAACCGCGTTTGATTCTTCGGCAAACTACACGGCGCAGGAATTCGCCAACGACGTCATCTACACAATCAAACAGGTTTGTGACGATGAAAACGTTCCTCATCCGACAATCATCCAGGAGTCGGGACGCTTTCTCGCTGCCTATCACGCCATACTGGTTACAAACGTCCAGGACGAAATTGAAACTGTGGTCGAGGACATCACGCCGATTGCCATTGACGACGATGACCCTCAGGTTGTCACGGAGCTCGGCGAATTAAGAGAGTCGATTTCGGTAAAGAACTACCGCGAGTATTACCACGACGCGCTCGAGCATCGTGAAGAATTGTTTACGCTCTTTAATTTGGGTCTCGTTTCACTAGAGGATCGCGCGAAAGGCGAAGTGCTTTTCTGGGACGTCTGCGAACGGGCCGACAAGTATGCCCAACAGGCCAAATATATTTCGGAAGAGTTTGGAGACCTTCGACGGCTTTTGTGTGCAAAGTATCTGACCAACTTTTCAGTATTTCGCTCGGTGCCCGACCATTGGGCCCTGGAGCAACTTTTTCCCATTGTACCGATTCATTTACTTAATAAGCCTCCGACTGAATACGCAACTCTGTGCGATATTACCTGTGACTCCGACGGCGTAGTCGACAAGTTTGTCGATCTACACGACGTGAAACAGGTGCTCGAACTTCACTCGTTAATTCCAGGCGAGACCTATTACCTGGCTTTCATGCTAGTGGGTGCTTACCAGGAGGTAATGGGAAACAACCATAACCTTTTTGGCACGCCTCACGAGGCCCATATTCACATTGATGAAGAAGGCTATTTGATTAAGAAAGTAATAAAAGGAACAACCGTCGGAGAGGCAACGGAGCGTGCGCGTTACGAGCGCAGTCTGTTGCACGACGGTTTTCGTCGCTTAATAAGTCAACGCGTTAAGGACAGCGAACTGTCCGAGGCCGACGGGGCTGAGTTGGCGCAGTTTTACGAATCGCGCTACGACGCATACACCTATCTTTCAGTTAACGGCGCTAAGACGCGTTCACGTCGCCGTACCGACTATTGATAAATCGATTCCAGTGATACCGGGACTTCCCACTATCTGAAAGGTTGACAGCCTTTATGGTTACTCAGCGAAAACCTAAAGCTTCGAAGTATCTTACGACACCGACTCGGCCGGTCCAGGTCGACCGTGATCGCTCGGTTGCGGGCCTGCTCGAAAAAATGGAAGGCGCAGGTTTCGGTGGGCGCCAAATGGCCGAGGCCCATCGCATCTGGCTCGACATGCTGGGCGACAATACAACAATCATCGTGGCGGGCTCCGGGGCACTCATTCCCGCAGGCATGCGCCGCTTGCTCGCCTACGTGATCAAAAACCGCTTCGTAGATGTGCTCGTACTATCCGGTTCACTTTTGTTTCACGATCTGCACGAGACCCTCGGTCGTTACCACTTCCAGGCCCATCCAAACATGACTGATGCCGAATTGGATTCGGCCCAGATCAGCCGGATGTGGGACTTACTCGCGAGCGACGAGGAATATCGCGAAGCGAATGAATGGGTGGGAGGCTTCACCAATCAACTCGACCAGTCGCGTCCGTATTCGACCCGTGAATATCTCCACTTGCTTGGTCGTGAACTGGCCGAAATTGCCACGGAGGATGGCGTGCTCACCTCTGCCTATAAAGCCCGCGTCCCGATTTTCTGTCCCGGAGTTGCCGATAGCGGTGTAGCGATTGGAATTGCTGCCGCGCGTTTTGAGAAGAAGAATAATTTCGTGTTTGACCTGGTCCAGGACGTTCTTGACATGGCTAATGTCACAGCCCGCGCGCGGCTGACGGGCGTAATTAACCTGGGAGGCGGCACTCCCAAGAGTTTTGTGCAGCAGACTGAGATTTCTTCTTTCATTCTGAAGAACCATCATCAGGGTCACAAATACGCCATCCAGATCACCACCGATGCGCCTCATCCGGGCGGCCGATCTAATGCCGTCGGCTTTGACGAAGGATTGGTATACGGCAAACTCGCGCGCGGGGCGCACAGTGCATACGTAAACTGCGACGCCACGATCGCGTTGCCGATACTCATCACCGCGCTTTCGCAAACTGCAGCCAAGTACTTGAAGGGCCGCAAGCGTCCAAACTTTACCTTTGGACGCGAGTTGATTGTGGAAGTGCCTTAAACTTTCATTTGAAACAAAAGCCTTACCTAAAATTTGCCACTACTACCTACTTTGAGATGGCGCGGCGAAGTGACGAGATCAAGCGACTTCGATGGCTAGTTGTTCTGTAATTGAATCATCCCTAGGAATGGGTTTGGCGTCTTTTCTGAGACTTTCCAAATAACCCTGAATAGCGTCGGTGGCCATTGCACGAGCTTCCTCGAGAGTATCTCCTTCAGTGACAAGCCCCGGCAGTGCAGGGCAAGTAACGACGTAGCCACCCGTTACGTCGGGGGTCATAACTACCGTGAAGTTTAAGATCTTCATGAGTTCATTATATACCTTGCCCTGTCTTGCGCCCGCAAGACGCTGAACGTGTTGAAGTAAAGGTAGGCGGCCGATAGCGGTAAAGAACCGAGCGCGGTAGCGCCGGATGCTAGAGGCTACTTAACTATTATGGAGTAGTTTGTAGGATCCGGCGCTACCGCGCTCGGTTCTGTAATGGCTTCCTACCCAGATACTGAAACGCGGCCGACGCATTCCCGTTCATCGTGGTTACGGTAAAAGGCTCATACTCGAGTCGTTCGAACGCGCTGGTGATTTCGTTGATCCACTCTACAGTGTGATGTCTCACAACGACTCCCTCGGGCAACTCGAAGACGCCATAGGTTCCTGGGCTCGCATATTTGTCATACCGCTCGCGATTGCGCTGGTCATCGTTCACGAGCAGGTCGCTGAGGTAAAGCAGGCCATCGGGACGTAAGATTCTTTCTACTTCAGATATTAAGGCGCGCTGCTCGCCATCGTGAGGGATACATGTGAGCACTGCAAAGAGTAATACGGCATCAACTGAGTGCGTCTTAAACGGCAACGACTGGCCATCATTACGTACGACCGCATTGTCGGGTATTTCAGATCGGCAACGTCTGAGCATCGCCTCAGAAAAATCCAAACCAGTGAGGTTGTGATAACCCGCTGCATGGAGCTCAGCCAATGTTCGTCCGTATCCGCAACCGCAATCGAGGATTCTAGCGTCAGGACTCAGGCGATGCGTGATCCAGTCGACTCGAAGCGGATGTGAGAATCGCTTCTCAGTAGCGACCCGATCCCAGTAACTGCTTTGGCAGGAGGTCATCAATCGTGGCCGTCATATCGTGGCGTTCTTCCGAACCTAACGCTCAGATTTTCCGTTGCCTCCTTCACTAAAATAACGATCAACAACTGCGATGAGATTCCTGAGTGCCTCATCTGTTTTCTTCACATTCTCTTCTGTGCGCATCTGTGAATTGACAAGTGCAGCAATCCTCTCATCCACATCGTCAATTCGCTTATCCGTAGCTTCAAAACGGTCGAGCGTACCCTGCGCCAAACGAACAACAATCTCTTCGAGTTGCCCAATCCGTGCCGCAAACTGCGCTTGCTGCTCAATAATGAACCCTGCTTTCTTCTCAAATTCTTCGTTAGACATTGAAATATCCTTTCAGGTGGCTCTTAGCGAAGTTTAGCGAAACTTCTGGGGCGACGCCAAGCGGATGATTCCAATGCGCCACCGACGCTAACCAAGCCACTGAAGTACTTCCTCATCGTTGCTCCTCGGAGCGCCGCCGACGATGTGAATGAAATACTCTTCAAGCGAAACAGGTCCTATATGTTGTCCATCGCCGTCCACATGAATTCCTTTTCTTAGTTCATCAAGTGAACCCGCAGCTAACAATTTGCCTTTCGAGATAATGGCGATGTCAGTGCAAAGTCGCTCGACGATTTCCAGAACGTGAGAAGTTAGAAACACGGTTAACCCGCGACGCGTAAGTCGCGAAAGCAAATCCTTGAGAGTGCGTGAGGCAATTGCGTCGACGCCTTCAAAGGGTTCGTCCAGAAACAGAATCTCTGGCCGGTGAATCAAAGCGCAGGCGAGGGAAAGCTTCTTCTTCATGCCATGGGAGTATTCGACGATTAGCTTTTTCGGTTCGTCTTGAAGCTCCATCAGATTAAGCAGCTCAGGCGCTCGCTCGGCGATCTCCTTTTTCTCCACGCCATACATGCGTCCTGTGAAAGCCAGCATCTCAGCGCCCGTTAGTCGTTCAAAGAGATTTAGATCTTCGGGAACTACACCGATGCGTCGCTTCACCTCAAGAGGCTCTGACAAGATGTCGCGGCCAAGCACGCGAATCCTGCCGCTGGTCGGGGCCAGCAAACCAGTAAGCATTTTGATGGTCGTAGATTTGCCGGCTCCGTTTGGGCCAAGAAACCCGAAGAAGCTTCCGCGCCGCACGCGTAAGTCGAGACTATCTACCGCAGTGAAATCACCAAAGCGGCGAACTAAATCGAAAGTCTCGACAGCGAGGTTGTTCCCTGTTTCCTGATTCGTTTCGAGCATCAGTAGGTTTGTACGCGTTGCGTTAGAAGAGCGTCAAGGAGCGGTGGCGCTCACGCGCGCAATTTTGTAGGGGCGTCCTCCGTGGGCGCCCCACCGCCTGCCTTACACGCACCCACAGTACTTGCGATGCCCCCAACGAGAGGAGGGGCGCCCACGGAGGGACGCCCCTACAATTTCGCCCAAAGACATCTAGGCTCTGAGAAGCGATTCCGCATCATCCGCGCGGACATACCTAGGAAGGGTCCGGTGAGTGCTCATCAGAAACGCGTTTGAGCTGGGTTGGAGCGCGTTGCCATGTGTGGCTGCGAGACGCACGAACCTGGCAAAGGGTGACCAGCCGTAATAATAACCATCTCGGAAACTAACCAGCACATCGGCTGTGTTTTTAACGCGTTCAGAGTGTAACGACTTGAAGAGGTTTGCAGGCGCGTCGGGATACGTGTGTTCAGCTGTTTCAATTAACCAGGCGTTATCGGAGACAAAGCCTTCTTCATCGACCTCGGATTTTTCCCGCAACGCAGTAATGACAGGTAGAAGCTGCAACGGATCGTTGTCGACAGCGACGTATCGATACTTCACGCCACCATTTACTTTTTTCTCCACGCGGGCGCGCCCGCCTGGTCCGCTTACAACAATGGCCTGGTCGCCGTCGCGGTAGATCGAAAAATCCAACCCTTCCAGATCGATCAGCGCATCAGCGAGATCGGCTTTAGCCTCTTCCTGGCCACAGTAAAGGGCGGCGTAACCGCAAAGGCCAAATGCGGGAATTGCCAAGCTCCTGTGATTTCCCTTTGTCAGATTTCCGTGGAATGTAAACCCATGCCGCTGCAGATGCGCCTTCAACGGGGCGCGATGATTTTCGCGTAGATTCATCCCGTGATCCGAGAAGAGCACGATCTCAGTTTCTTCGCCACAGAATGCTTGAATCTCACGGAGAATTTTGTCGAGTGATTCGAGGGCAACGGCCAAACTCTGTGGACCGCGAATGTGAAGGAGCCCATCGGTCCCTTTGAGAAACGCGAAGTAGTCGCGATTCTGCGGGGCCTTACGAAAGCAATCCCGAAAGCGCCGCATGTCCGCGCGCCAAATCTTTTCTGGCGCTACGTAGATAAGAAACTCGAATGCCAGCGGCTCCTGATAGTCGAGCTCGTCCATGTATGACGAAGGAATCTTGTCAGGCGTTCGGACGCCGATGTACTTCTTAATTCCGCCACGTATCTCTTTCGCAGTAGTATCGAAGTAGAGACTCTCGTAACCCGGTGGCGGGGTGGCGCCCATCATCGCCGCGAGCGCGATATTGGTCATAGTAGGAAAGGGTGACAGCAAACGTGATGGAGCGCCGAATGCGTCGAACAAGCCTCTCTCTTTCGCGCTTTGAATGACAGCGTGCGGCACGCCATCAAGGCAGAGAAGGAGTCGACGTGGACGGCTCTTGCCTGGCGTTCCTGAATCATGACTTTGCGTGGATATCGGCATTTTTTGCATTGCCCGTTACTGAGTATTTTGATTTTCCCCGTGATTCCTGGCGCTCTCCGTTGTAAACGGTCCACGCAGGCCTTTTTTTGCTTCCTCGTGAGCGTCATAAACATTCGGTCGAGAAAGGACCTGACGATATTGTGCCAATGCATCGTCACGTTTTCCGGAGAGGTCGAAAGCGCGAGCAGCATTCAGATGGGCCATCGTTACCAAAGCCGGGTCGGCGCGTTCAGCTTTCGTAGCAGCAATGAACTCCTTCGCGGCTCGATCGCCTTCACCCGCGGTCAGCAACACTTCGCCGTATTTGAAGTGAATCAAATCAAGTACGCGGGAAACGCCACCAGAGGGTTCGCGTAGCAGTTCTTCGAAAATCGCAAACGCCTCGCGCTCTGCTTTGACGGCTGCCTCATTGTTTTTGGCTTTACGTTCGACTTCAGCCTGCGCCACCAGGGCGCTCGCCGATTCGAGTTTGAAAATGTAGTTTCGTGGGTAACTTGCGGTCTGGATCCGGGCATGTCGCAGGACATCGGCGTACCGCTTCTCACGATTGTATAGAATCATCAGAAGCGAGGAGGCATCGCTCTTTGCCCAGGTGCCTTCTTTCGCAACTCGTTCCAGCATCTCCAGCCCACGCTTCTTTGAACCTCGGAAGCCTGTGATACCCGCAACGAGCTTAATTGGCAACGGTAAAGAACCCACGACGTATTCATAAAGCCCGATGGTCACACCAGCATCGATGTAGGTTGGATCAAGCTTGAGAACTTCCCGATGGTGGTCTACCGCATCGTTTCCGTTTCGCAGGGCGGCAAAGTGGCGGCGTTCAACAGCCTCTTCAAATGAAGCTTTTAGTCCTTCGATAGCACCGAGCCAGTAGAGCGCCTCGACGTCCTTCGGGTTCTGCTTAAGCCGGACCTCGGCGCGTCTCCTGGCTTCACGCGTCAGACTGCGAAACTCATTCACGACCTTCGGATCCGCTTTATCCTCGCCGCTTGAATAGAAACTCTCGGAGCTGTAGAGAGACGACTGTAATCGTCGGGATTCGAAAAGCGTCTTGGCCCAAATCCTGGCCGCCAGCAATTGCGGTCCGGCCGGATGGGTCGGGAATAACCGGTCCATCTCCTTGAAGTCTTTCAGAGCTTTGTCGTAATCGAAATCGTAGAGAGCTGCATTGCCGCTACCACGCAACGCTTCATACGTTGCACGTTCGTTTTCAGTCATCCCGCTGCTCGCGGTTGTTTGACTGACGGCCGGGAACACGAGGAGAAACACCAAAATTATTAGAGAATAAAAGTACTTCACCAGTTACTGCCTCCAATTGTTTACTAGCTAAATGCTTCCAGATATTTTACGCCTGCGCCAGTGTTGAATAAGACGACTGTCTCGCTCGTCTCAACTTCACCTCTCGCTAACATCTTTCTTAAGGCCGGCAAACAAGCAGCCCCTTCGGGTGCGCAAAAGATTCCTTCGGCGGTACCGATCTCACGAGTCGCTTCAATCAACTCGTCATCCGTGACGGCGATAGCGGTCCCACCTGAATCTCTAATCGCATCTAAAATCAAAAAGTCTCCGATAGCCCGCGGTACTCGCAGTCCCGACGCCACCGTGCTGGCGTTCGGATATTCGTCGGCAAATCGCTTCCCTTCCTCAAACGCGCGCACAATCGGAGCGCAACCGCTTGCCTGAACGGTCACCATTCGCGGACGCTTCGAACCAATCCATCCCATCTGCTCCATCTCGTCAAATGCTTTCCACATTCCGATTAGTCCGGTTCCCCCTCCCGTCGGGTAGACAATGACATCAGGCAGCGTCCAATCAAGTTGCTCGGCCAGCTCGTATCCGAGCGTCTTCTTCCCTTCAACGCGATAGGGTTCTTTCAAAGTTGAAACGTCAAACCATCCTTCAGCTTCTCTTCGCCTCGCTACTTCTGCCCCGCAGTCGGTAATCAGGCCATCCATCAAAGTCACATGCGCGCCCGTCTGTTCACACTCGATCACGTTTGCGCGTGGAGTGTCGCGCGGCATGAAGATGAAACATTCAAGCCCGGCACGAGCTGCGTAAGCTGCCAGGGCTCCGGCTGCGTTTCCGGCAGACGGCACGGCGAGCTTTTGCGCGCCAAGTTCCTTTGCCATCGACACCGCCGCCGACATCCCACGAGCTTTGAAACTCTGCGTCGGATTTTGCGATTCGTCCTTGATGTAGAGTTTGTCGATTCCAACTAGCTTTCCTAAATTCGCCGCGCTGAGCAACGGCGTCCAGCCCTCGGCTAATGAAATAATGTTCCTGTCGTCGTCGACCGGCAAAACTTCCCGATATCGCCAGAGATCGGCCCGCCGAGATGCCAACGACTGCTTTGTTAACGAACGCGCCGCGGTTTCCAGGTCGTAGCGAACTAATAGCGGCTTACCACATTCGCGACAAAGATTGTGCAACCTCCGTGCCTCGTGCCGCAGTTGGCAGGCGGCACACTCAAGGTGCGTAACATTCATTGATTAGGTTCCTTTCTTGCCGATTTAGGTTGCCGCAAGACGGTTAAAATTCAGCCGTTTACGGCAGTTGGAGCGATCCTGTTGCACCTACGTAGGCCTTCGCGAACGTTGCAAACTAGCTTGTAGGGGTGTCCCTCGGTGGGCGCCCCGGTTTTTTCCGAATCGGGAATCTTACGCCTTCAGGGCGCCGCTCTCTCGCGTGACCAGGGCTCCCACGAAGTGACGCCCGTACAGTTTGATGCAACTAGTCGTCGAATCACCCCAAGTGACAAATCAAGGTCAAACAAGTATCTTGTCCGCTCCCCTTTATTATCAATCACAGCCTGAAGGAGCAACATGCCAAATCGCACCGCTGCCATTCAAACGAACCATGGAACTATTCGAATCGAACTGCTGGAATCAGATGCTCCCAAAACCACAGAGAATTTTATTACGCTCGCCGAGCGCGGCTACTACGATGGCGTCATCTTTCATCGCGTAATCAAAGGCTTCATGATACAGGGTGGCGATCCAACTGGTACGGGGCGCGGTGGCGAATCAGCCTGGGGTGGACGCTTTAACGATGAGATCGATGCTTCTTCAGCGATATATCAACGAGGTTACAAAAAAGGCACAGTTGCCATGGCCAACGCCGGCCCAAACACAAACGGCTCACAGTTCTTTATTATGCACGCTGACTACCCATTGCCGCCGAGCTATACGATCTTTGGACGCGTGACGGATGGATTAGATGTTGTAGACGCGATTGCCACCGCGCAAACCGATCGCAACGATCGCCCAGCTTCCGACGTCAAGATCGACAGCGTGACGATTGAGGGCTCCCCGGATTAACTCGCCTGCGGCTTGCCGCTTTGCTGGCTCTAAAATAGAGTGTCAGCGCGCTCCATAACCCTGGCTTTTTTCACGCGGAGCGATCTCATTAGCACCGTGGCTTCAGCCCGGTGACTAAGATCCGCAAAATGACTGCCGAACCGTTTTAACGGTTTCTCGTTGGCCCATGCTTAAAAACCGTTGAAACGGTTTACTGATCGCGTTCCTGATTCATCACCGGGCTAAAGCCGCGGTGCAATGAGATCGCTCCGCGTGACGAACGATTGCGCCAGCCAAGTCGCACCGCCCAATAAACTCACCTAAGCGGATTGGCGTATCGCGTCCCACACAAACTGCTTCGCCGTTGCAACCGAATCTTCCAACGACATTCCCTTGCCCAATCCTGCGGCAATCGCAGCAGACAGCATGCATCCCGTTCCATGAAGTTCAACGTTTGGCACTCGTCTGTGGCGAAACACAGTCACCCCTCCGTCGTTGTCGAGGACATCGATAGCTTCTTCTGATTCGTCAACACTATCTTTGCCCGTCAAGTGTCCGCCTTTGATTAGAACCGCCCTTGGGCCCATTCGCCGAATAGCAGCCGCGGCTTCGCGCATCCCTGCCTCGGATTCGATCTCGATTCCAGTAAGTCGTTCAGCCTCAGGAATATTTGGAGTCACCAGCCGAGCAAGAGGAAGCAGTTCTTCGATCAGTCTTTCAAGAGCCTCTTCTTCCACCAGCCTCTGACCGGAGGACGAAACTATCACCGGATCCACAACCGGCGCAGGCAGATCGGTTTCACGAAAGAGACGTGCGACTTCATTCACAATTTCACGCGTAGGCAACATTCCTGTTTTTACGCAGGCAAACGAGCCTTCCAACAACGGCATAATTTGGTCCCGTATTGCTTCAGCACTCTGATGAACCGCACCAAATACCTGCCTGGAGTTTTGATAAGTGATCGAAGTGATTACTGCTGAGGCACTGCATCCAAAGGCGACAAAAGTCCGCGAGTCTGCGAGCACACCTGCGCCGCCTGACGGATCGAACCCCGCAATAGTCAGCGCTCCAGGGCGCGCCTCAGCCGTAAGTTCGTTGTTAGTCCTGTTCATCAAACGTGCTTCTGACTTCCTCTACAACGCTGTGAAGATGTAACGGATCGTTTAGCATGCTGATAGCGGCGATGCCACTCGCTCCCGCACGAATACAATTGGCAGCGTTCGAAGAATTAATTCCGCCCAATGCCAGGACCGGAAAGGGCGACAGTTCGCAAGCGACTCTGCGGAGCTGCTCAAGTCCCAACGGCTGTCCATATTGCTGTTTGGAAGAGGTATCGAACACCGGGCCTAGGACGACAAAGTTCGCTCCTTGATCGCGAGCCATGGAAGCTTCACTCAATGAATGAGTTGAAGCACCGATCAGAAACTGTTCGCCAAATGTCTGGCGCACCACGCTGGGAGTGAGCGAGTTGGTCCTCAGATGCACTCCATCTGCGCCTGCGCCAGCGGCGATATCCGCCCGATCGTTCACCAGCAATCGCGTGGAACTCTCGCGAGTGATGCGGCTAGCCGCTTCGGTCAGCGCGTAAAGTGCTTTCGCTGTCGAATTCTTCTCGCGGATTTGGACCAGGTCAATCTCGGCGGCCACTGCGGCCTCGATTAACTTGAGGACCCTTGTGAAGTCTTTAGTTGCCGGCGTTGTCTGGGGATTGGTCTCCCCCTGGGTGATTAGATAGATGAGTTTCTTTTGCGGGTTGAGCTTCATTAGTGCGTGGTTTGGCGGGATCCGTACTTTCCTGGAGCGCACGCACAGTTTGCCTGAAATGGAAGATTTCCCAAAAGGCGATCGCAATATTCAGTAGGCCGATTCCCGTTACTGCTCCACGAATCCACCCGGAGGCAACCAAAGTTTGGAGACTATAGAAACCGGTTTTGCGCGCAGCGTACAAAAGAAAATAATTACTTCCCCATTCGCTAAGACCGAGCGTGCCCTGCGGAATCCATGGCAGCAGCGTAAGAACAATGCCGATCTCAAGGCAAAGCACGATATAGAAAATGACACTTAGCTTGGCTGACATAGACAGTACGTAAATGGTGAATGGTAAATCGTAAATGGTAAAAAACCTGGGGTGAGTCAACGCGAGTGCAAAGTTAGAGTCCAGTTCACCGACTCACCATTTACCATTCACCATTTACCATTCACTTCTGTTTGCGCTGCTTCTGAAGGACCTGGAGATTATGTAGTCTCTCAGCGATGTCACGATAGCCGACGTCAACTCCATAAACCTCGGTAAAGGCGGCGGCGGCCTGCGTCAGATCTTCCATCTGCTCGTAAGCTGAGCCAAGTTCATATTGGAGTGCTTTATATTCTTCCTGGGACCGGCCAGGCGTTTCAATCCCCTTCTTAAACCAGAGCACTGCCGCCTGGGGCATGGATTTTTCTACGAAGCAATGGCCCAACATATTACAACACTGGAAATAACGCGCCGTACCATCAACTGGTGAGGCTAAGGCCGCTGCAGCCTGAAACTCCCGGATGGCCTCGTCCAGAAGGTCCATCTCTTTGTAGGCGGTGGCCATGTTGTAATAGGTCTCATAGTCTTCAGTTGATACGGCGTGATCGTCACCTTCAGCTTCCAGCCGAAACTCCTCAAAGATTTCGGCCAGGCCGGAGTCGATTCCCGTACTTACAGGCCCCGAGGCCAAAGGTTGGGATGGTGGCCCATCAGATACCGCCGGTTGTTCGGCCGCGTCGAAAAGTATCTGAACACCCGGGTCAACCGCTTCCTCCGTCTGAAACTCCGGCTCACTAACGATTACATCCACCTGCTCATGAGTTGCCGCGCCGGCTGGTGTGCCAGCCCGAAGCCTTGTTCTTCTTGAATCGATTTCCGGATGCGACCCAAATTGTCTTTCAAGTAGCTCCAATGTATCGAGAGCAATGTCAGAGTAGCCCTGTGTGATATAGAAATCGACGCTCTCAAGCTCCTGCTGCATCATCGTCTGAACTTTTGCAGTGCTCGATTCATCCGCGGCCTCCTCAACCTGGGGAGGCGTCGGGTCAATATCCCCATACGCAAACTCAGTTGACGACGAATCAGACGATATCGAAACCTCAGAACCGGCTGCGTCATCTACTTCATTCAGATCCGCAAAGGATGAGCTTGGGTCGGGTATACTCGCCTCGGCCACAGAATTCCATTCAAACTCGGGCTGCGGGTTTTCTGAAACTTCAGGCTCGGAACCGCCGGCAGACTCCGAGTCCGTGAAAGCGAAGCCGTCGAAAGAAGGCACTTCGGACAAAGACGGATCGACTAATTGTGGTCCCTCTGAGAGGTCCTCCAATGATCCACCGAGCTCCTCCAGCCGATCTGAAAAACGCTGTTCGTCCGGAGCCAGGCGCACCAGTTGGGTTAGGGCATAACGCTCATCTTCAGTCAGACCTGAGTTCTCAGCCGAGTCCGCCATGAGTTCAAGCACGGAGCGCAATTTTTCCATGTCGCGCTGCCACCAATGAACCTGTGCGAGCAACCGCAGTCCGGCAACGTGTTCCGGTGCGGTTTCCAGAAGGTCGGTAATAAGCTCAACCAGGTCGGTCTCTTCACGGCCCGAAAGCATGGGCTCAATTATGAGCTCGAGGATTCGGGCTGCATCGGTTGCGTTACCCTGCTTGAGATACAAGCGAATAACGTCGATATAGCGGCGGTGGTTTGAGGCGTCCTGCGCCATCAACCGCGAGGTCGCGCGTTCGGCGCCGGAAGCGTCACCACTTTCAACGTAGGCATGCGCGAGCATCTCGAGAAGCTCCGCATCCTCCGGATCAGCCTCAACGGCCTTTTCCACGATCTCAGCAGCGTCTTCGCCAGTTCCCAGCGCCACGTGAACCGAAACCAGTCCACGGAGAACGGCCTTATCCTGCGGCCTGAGCTCTAAAGCTTTCGTGTAGGCATCGAGTGATTTTTCGTAGTCACCCTTCTCGAACAGCCGGCCGCCTGCGTCGCTGAAAGCCTTTGCGGCCTCAGGCTGCATGCCTTCTTTGAGATAACCTTCGGCGAGTTTTATTCTGACCTGCGTATTCTGCGGATCAAGGTCGGCAATCTTGTGAAGTACTTGAAGCGCTTCCTTGTTATTTCCAGCACGAGTAAAAGCATCAGCCACCACGAGATACTGCGCCCGTGCGTCAACAACCAATCCCTGCGCGGAATAAAGATCGGCAAGCTTGCCCGCGATCTCAGGATCGTTAGGCTTGAGCTTTTCGATCTTCTTGTACATCGCGATGGCTTTGAGCCTGAATTCCTGTTCGCGATAGTGCTCAGCGATGCGTAAGAAACAGACGGCGGCTTCGTCTTTCTCGCCGGCACGCGCCAGGAGATCTCCCAGCATGTTGAGAGCAGTGAGATCGTCATTATCGTTCGCCACGATCTGACGATACTCTTTAATGGCAGCGTTGATTTTTCCTTGGGAAAGGAATTTCTCAGCAGCCTTAACGACCTTAGACTTTAGGAAACCCATCAAGACTATTATGTATCACTGAATATAGGAGTGGAGTCAAACGCTGAGGTGGGTAGGAAGCTTGGTGGAGAGCCAACCATCTTTTGTGTTAGGGCGTTTTTCGCTGGATAAAAAGACCGGAACGTACGCTATCACGCGCAAAATAAAGCTGTCAACGACTTGATTTTGGAGAAATAATACTAATTTGAGTGTTGGCGCTTTTGCTTCATCAACTACTAACACGATTCAATAAGTCACACAAAATCTCACGGAACAAGTTTAGTGTTAGTTACTGTAATTTCGTGGATCGCTTGCTCATCATGTCGACCGTGCCTGCGCATCACCACGTGAGAGGGAATCGCATCGTTAGAAACAATCAATCGGATAAAACACACTCGCGAGCACCGCTCGCTGATGTTATACTTCCACCGCTCTCGCAACACACTCTCTGAACGTCGGCTATTGCCGAGCGCTTCGCTTCCTCAACAACTCAGAAAAGTAATTATCGGAAGGCATTATCGTCGCGGAAATTCAGCCATGTCCTCAGCGCTGCAAGACCCTCCCATGTCACCTGAACACTTGCGCGGTGGCCGCAAAGCGGTTCCTGGCCTCTTGGCAACGGGCGTCATACTACTGAGTCTCGCCCTGATCATGTTCGCTTACGTGGTGACTTATCGTCCCGCGCTTCAGCATCGTCATTTCGGAGCCAAAATTGAAAACCCTGCGACACTTGCAACTGAAAACGCTTCCTCCACTCAGCAGCTAACGACAGACAGCAACCGAATGCGAGCGCACAATACACCTTATCAACCTAAACATTTCCACC
>DASQKG010000276.1:0-7653 GCA_035630655.1 Pyrinomonadaceae bacterium | reverse complement strand
AAATACCCCCGCGAACGGAACGACGACCGGTGCTTATCTGGGTCAGCGTCTCGCCATTGTCGATGCTTGCTTGAAGGTCCAGGAGGTTGCGCGCATCGATGACCGCTTCTGCCCGAACCGGCAGACCAAAGCTAGGCAGCTCCTGGGTCACCTGGATGCTCAAAGAGGGGTCGTAAACCGCGAGGCGACCTGCAAAGGGATCGATGGCAAACACAGTCGCATTCGGCGAGAAGCGCAGAACTGTTCGAATTGTAGTTCCGGTATCGAAGCCTCCGTCCAGTTGCAGCGCGCCTGTCTGGAAAAAGCCATTCTCAAACATGTCTGTTGGCTGAGACAGCTCGCCCGAAAGTCTCTGACCTCGACCGAAAGAATATCCGGCTGAGGCTGACCAGACGCGGCTCAGTCTCCGCGTGTAGACCAGACGCATGCCCCGTGAGGCGCCTTGTTGATTGGCGACGTTGATGAACGTTTCGCCCGTAGCGCCCGAGAACGCGGTCATCGGCGTGCTGAGCAAACCTACGCCTCGTCCCGTCGTCGTATCGAAGAAAGCAGTCGCCTCAAAACTGGATTCGTTATCGACAACTCGCTCCACTCCGAATTCGAGTCGATGACTACGTTCCATCACCGCACGCCCGTCAACAAAAGCAACGGGTCTCTTGTTCACGTCTGCGAAGGCGACTTGAGCGTTTTCGAAACCCGCAACGCTTTGCGTGTAACCTTCGCCTCCGCCGGGTGCATAAGCTGCTCGGACACGGGTGCGCGCGTTGGCATCGAGTTGAAGACCAATTCTGGGATTAATCGAACGCCCTCCGCCGGCGCCGATGAAACGCGAGTAGTCGAGTCCCAGGACAACCACGATTCCATCGCGAACGATCCACTCATCTATAGCACGGACCGAGAATTGGCCCAGCTTTTCTGACTGGCCAGGGATCTTACCCGAAACGAACGTAGCCCACGCCGGAGCTCCAAACTGGACAGCGCCGGCGGCGAAACCGAGTCGATGCCGTTCACCGACGCGAAAATGTGTGCTCGCCTCCAGACGCTCTGGCGCGTTGGGACCAACGCCTTTTTGTCCTGCCAGGATGAAGTCGATGCCGTCGCTAGCCGAAGTAGCGAGCGCGAAATTGAGAGCTGGATAACTCGCGCCACTCGAATCGCTGGCGAAATACGTTTCCACCACTCCCTGCATGCGCCGCTGTGAATCGCGTCGTGAATCTGCTTCAGGAGCTTGATCGGTAGCTTCGGCAGGCGTCTCTGTTCCAGCTACACCTTCCGTGCCGGGTTCTATTCCCAGCACCGCTTTGATGTCGCTGTCTTCACCCTCCTGTGCCTGGAAGATGGAACGCCGGGTCTGCGATGAACGCAACGTCCACCTGACGTCTTCGCGGTCTCTGCGGGACTCAGGCAAAGTCTTTCCTGATCCGATTGGCTCGAGATTAAAACGGTAAATGAGTTCCTGCGACGCGCGGACTTCCACAGACGTGAAAACCACGGCGCTGAAGCCATTGGCGATCGCGCTGATGCCATAACGGCCAGGCGCAATTCGCGCACTGAAGCGGCCCTGTGCGTCGCTGCGAGTTTGCTTGACGACTTTCGCGGCTCCGTCCTTTAACAAGGAGATGATTGCGCCCGAAACGGGATTGCCCTTGTGATCGACAACCGCCCCGGTGACTGTGGCCAGGGTGGTTTTCTTTGCGCTTGCCGTCGGAATATCAAGACAGAGTGAGGCCGAAATGATTACTAACAAGCTGACGACGCTGCTGGTAAATGTCTTTCTTCCCTGGGTTGTCATTGGCACGAACCCTCCTGACGTCTCCCTTCGGAAACGCTTGAAGCAATCAAATGTGATTGTGGCCTGCGCAAAATAGGAAAGAGTCTCCAAAAGTCCTGGCTGGACATGATTGACCAGACAAGATCTAAGGAAGCCTCGCCTTACCCTAAAACGGCGAGGTGGTTCAGGCCAGGAGACTTACCAGAACCCGTTGAATGACCGCATTTTCCGCCAATAAATGAGCCAGTGTCAAGCTTCCCAGCGCCGTCCTCAACTGGCTCGCCGCTCCATTTGGGCGTACCGATGCGGTTTCGGTGTCCATTACAGAATCCAGCGCGGGTAGCGCGGGATGCCGGAGACGAGCATTACAAGCCTTAATTTTCAGTATTAAGTAGCCTAAAGGATCCCGTGCTACCGCGTTGGGTTCTGTAATTGGCTTCTGATCAAACTGCATTACTACCCATTCGGGCCTCCACTTTGCCCCCGGTTTACCGCATGCTACGATGCCATTCCGAAATTCTGCCAATTCTTTGAGATGCACCACCCATGATTGACGAAGTACGTTCCACGAAACTCCCCAACGGCCTCACTGTTTTATCTGAACATATGCCCGGACTGAGGTCCGTGACCGCCGGAATATGGGTCCGTCGTGGCTCGCGTCATGAAACTCCCGAGCTAAACGGGATCTGCCATTTCATCGAACACGCCGTTTTCAAAGGGACCGGGCGACGAACTGCCCGCGATATTGCTGTTGAATCAGATCGTCTGGGGGGAAATCTCGATGCGTTTACGACCCATGAGATGACAGGTTTCGCCCTAAAGGTTGCGGACAGAAGTTTGCCCGAGGCTTTTGACCTGCTGGCCGACCTGCTGGCGGATCCACGTTTTGAACAGGAAGACCTCGATCGCGAGCAAAGAGTCATCCTCGAAGAAATGAAGATGGTGGAAGACACGCCTGACGAGCTTCTCGGCGAATTGTTCAATGCTGCCTACTTCCCCAACCATCCTTTGGGACGCCCGATTGAAGGCACGGTGGAGACGGTTTCGACGTTTACTCACAATACGATTTCAGAATTCCACGCTCGTGAGTTTTTGCCATCGAGTCTGGTTGTGGCTGCTTCCGGCAACATCGATCACGATGCGCTGGTTGAGCTGGCGACAAAAGCATTCGTAAACGGCGCGGCAAACGGTAATGGAAGTAAACCCACTCCGAAGACTCAGCGGCCTTCAGCGGCGGCGCCGATTCTCATCGAGCAGAAAAACGAGTTGGAACAAGCGCACTTGGTTATCGCTGCGCCTTACCCGGACGCGAAAAGCGAAGAGCGTTACGCGGCGAGCCTGTTGGCTTCAGTTATCGGAGGCGGGACTTCGAGCCGGCTGTGGCAGAAGGTTCGAGAAGAGCGTGGACTCGCGTACTCCGTGGGCGCAGGCGGCAGCACGTTTTCAGACATTGGAGTCTTCGCCATCTATGCCGGCACCTCGCCCGAGCATCTTGATGAAGTTGTCGACCTCAGCCTGGAAGAGATGCGTCGCGTTGTAAACGAAAGCGTTCCCGAAGATGAACTCAAACTGGCAAAAGACCAGGCTATCTCTTCAATACTCTTAGGACTTGAATCCTCGAGTGCGCGAGCAAGCGCGCTGGCCCGCCAGGAAATCATCCATGGCCGCCGCATCTCACCCGAGGAAAGCATTCAACACCTCGAAGTTGTTACTCCGGACGATCTACAGGCCCTCGCGCGCAAGTATTTCACCAGCGAGTCCCTCGCCCTCGGCGCCCTCGGAAACCTCAACGGCTTCCGCGTCGATCGTGAGCGGCTGAAGATTTGAAGTAGCGGCGGCGCGATATAGGTTGCAGCACCGAATAATTCAAACAAGTCGTACTCGGCCGCGGGTTCATAATTTATAGTTATCTGTACGCCAAAAGATGGTTTAAGAAGTCTCTGCTGTGTCCAAAAATACACACTTGGTTCAGCGCGATTTCATTATAGTTACACTTCATGCGTTCCGTCTTTTCACAAGTTGGTTCTAGATTGGGCGTCTGTGTAATTACCGTGACTGGAATGGCTGGCACGATTCTTGAATCGCCTACTGACTACAGGCAGCCTTTATTTCAACACCCAAAGTCACAGGCTGCCTCCTCGCTTTGAAGAACTAAGTCTACGCTGATAACCGTTGCTGTGCTTAAGTCTAAACTTTCACGGCGCCTTAAAGAGTTTACCTGCGGTATTCAGCGCAAGATTTTGCCATGCGAGCCACGGGGTGCGCGCCGAAAGCCGCAGGACACAGGAGGAAACTATGCCATCCAGCCGAAAGCAAAGTGGTTTTTTAATTCAAAGCACGCATGGCGTAAAAGGCAACTTCGAGTTGGTAACGCCGCGCACGGCGGGCGGGTTTGCGCATTACTGGCGCAACAACGATCTGCCGAGTATGCCCTGGAACGGCCCGTTCCCCGTCGGCAGCGGGACTCTCACGGGCGTCTCGCTGATTCAGAGCAACTTTGGCGCGGGCAACCTGGAAGTCATCGGTTGTCAGGGAAACCAGCTGGTCGCCTACTGGCGGCTGGGGCAACCGCCCTGGACCTGGAACGGCCCGTTTAATGTCGCTGCCAGCGGAGTCGGCGGACACCCGGGCTTAATTCAGAGCAATCACGGGACAAAAGGAAATTTTGAAGTCGTCGTCCCGCGCGCAGGTGGCGGGTTGGCGCACTTCTGGCGCAATAACGATCTCCCAAGCTTACCGTGGCACGGACCCACCAACTTCGGGTCTGGAAGCATCAGCGGGGTTTCCCTCATTCAAAGTAATTTCGGCGCGGGCAATCTGGAGGTAATCGCGCGGCAGGGAAATAACATGGTTCACTACTGGCGCCTGGGCCAAGCACCCTGGACCTGGCATGGGCCATTCACCATCGCCACCGGCATCAACGGGACGCCTTCGATGATTCAAAGTAAACACGGCACGAAAGGAAATTTTGAGCTGGTCATGCCGCGCGTCGGAGGCGGCTTGGCGCACTACTGGCGCAATAACGATCTGCCGAACCTGCCGTGGAGTGGCCCAACCAATTTTGGGACAGGCAACATCAGCGCGGTATCGTTGATTCAGAGCAACTTTGGCGCAGGCAACCTCGAAGTCATCGCGCGCGAGGGCAATCGACTGGCGCACTACTGGCGGCTGGGCCAGGCACCGTGGACCTGGCACGGGCCATTCTATATCGGCGAAACAGAGTGCCTGCGCGTTCACGTGAAGATTCTGACGCCGCCCAACATCTCTGTTAATGACTTGATCGCATCGATGCAGCAGGTTTATGACAGGGCCAACATTCGCGTCGTGCTTGCCAGCACGGAGAATCTCAATCTCCCGGCATTGAACGACGTTGATGTCGGCGGCTGCTTTGCGGGTCAAACGACAGCGGAGCAGGACCAGCTCTTCGCTAACCGCAACAACGCTGCGCCGGATGACGTAGTGGTATATTTCGTTCGTTCCACTGTTCCACCATTCAACGGATGTGCGGCGCACCCGACGGGCAGACCCGGCGCGGTTTGCGTGCAGGGCGCAACACGGTGGACATTTGCGCATGAGATCGGCCACGTACTTGGCCTGTCGCATGTGATTGATAACAACCGGCTGATGACGGGTAACGGAACCGCAAACATTACGAATCCGCCTCCTGACCTGATTGAGAGTGAGGTCAGCACGATGCGGCAAAGCAACCTGACGAGGCCCTGCTAGGAGGTAAAGTATGGCTGTAACACTAGAGCAGGTAAAAAATATTCTAAATCGTGACGAGCCGAACTACATGGAAGCGGCTCAGCTCGGCCCTGAAGCGATCCCTCATCTGCAAAAACTCTTACAAGAATCGGACCCCTTGCTAGCTTCAAAGGCCACTTATCTGGCGAGCATGATTACCAGCGACCAGGCAGTTGATGTCGTCAAAGAAGCCGCCACCAGCGAACATGCTGAGGTGCGCGCGGCCGCAGCGGCGGCAACACGCAACCTGCCTCAGGTGCCGGTCACAGACATGCTCAGCAGCTTGCTCGACGATAGCGACGTTAGCGTACGCAAGGTGACGCTCAAGTCCGTCAGCGCGCTTGGTGCTTCGGGCGCAGACCTGGGCGAAACGAAACCGAAAGGTCGAGCCAGGAAAGGCGCGGCGAAAAAAGGTACTAAGAAGGGTGGGGGCAAGAGAGGCACGAAAAAGGGCGCGGCTGACGAAGATACCAGTCTCATGGCTAAAGTCCGCAGGCTGGCAAAAGAAGACGCCGATCCCTACATACGCGAAATCGCCAGCGAGACTCTGAATCGGCTACGTTAAAGAAAAAGAGGAGTAGAAGCAGGGTGTAGGGAAGATTTTTGCTTTTCTGCACCCTGTACTCTTGCTGTCTAAACCATTCCTTCAAACGTTGAAAGACCAGGCCATTTCTTCGATCCTGTTAGGACTTGAATCTTCCAGTGCGCGAGCAAGCGCGCTGGCCCGCCAGGAAATCATCCATGGCCGTCGCATCTCACCCGAGGAAAGCATTCAACACCTCGAAGTTGTAGCAGTGGATTGCGATGAGTAACCCAGTACTGACGCAGCAACTGCAGTGTTCGTTGCGGCAGCGGCACGTAGCGGTCTTTGGCGCCCTTGCCGTGACGGATGTGAACCATCAAGCGGGCGCTATCGATGTCAGCGACTTGCAGATGGGTTCCCTCTTGCAGTCTCAACCCGCATGAGTAAATGGTGGTCAGACAAACCTTGGAGCGTGGCAGTCTGACGCCGGCGAGAATCTGACGCACTTCGGCGAGGCTGAGAATGACGGGCAGCTTCTTCTCCGGGGCCGGACGCACGATGCCGAAGATGGCCCAGTTACGGTTGAGCGATTGCTCGTAGAAGAACCTGATGCCGCAGATGGCGACGGTCATGGTGTTGCGTGAGTAATGCTTGACGTTCTTGAGGTAGAGAAAGTACACGCACGGTGATCGAGACGACGACAGAAGCAGTGAGAGATTTCTTCGGGAACCTGGTTCATTGATTTCAAGCCGCTTGATGGTGAAAGTCAATCGCCGGAAACCCCAATCCCAAACCCCCGCATTACGCCGTGTAAAAGATACTGTTCGATGGATCGTTCGCTTGCCAGAACAGGTACGGATTGTTCTGGAAGAGAACGGCGGCAACTGCTGCGGGAGTCGAGTCGAAGATGTTGATCTGCTTTCCCGCGGACCAGGTCAGTCCATCAGACGAAGCGCTGAAGTAGATCCGATTCGACGGATCATTCGACTTCCAGAAGAGATAGAGCTTGTTGTTGAAGACCAACGCAGCGAGCCACGTCGGCGTCGAGTCGATGTTGTTGATCTTCGCGCCGTTCGGCCAGGAGTTTCCGTCCGATGACGCGCTAAAGTAAATGCTGTTTGAGGGATCGTTTGCTTTCCAGAAGACATAGAGCTTGTTGTTGAAGACGCACGCCGCGGGTGAAGCGAGAGTCGAATCTTTGTTGTTGATCTTAGCGCCGTTTGGCCACGAGGTACCGTCCGTTGACGCGCTGAAGTAGATCGTGTTCGAGGGATCATTCGACTTCCAGAAGAGATAGAGCTTGTTGTTGAAAACGCATGCCGCCGGAGTATCGGGAGTCGAATCTTTGTTGTTGACCTTCGCGCCGTTCGGCCACGAGGTTCCGTTTGTCGATGGGCTGAATAAGATGCTATTCGAAGGATCGTTCGACTTCCAGAAGACATAGAGCTTGTTGTTGAAAACGCACAACTCCGGAGAAACCGGAGTCGAATCGACGTTGTTGATCGTTGCGCCGTTCGGCCAGGTTTGTCCGTCCGACGATCCGCTGAAGTACATTCGGTTCGAAGGATCGTTGGCTTTCCAAAGCACGAAGAGCTTGTTGTTGAACACGGCGGCC
>DASQKG010000275.1:0-31522 GCA_035630655.1 Pyrinomonadaceae bacterium | reverse complement strand
GGGCGTGAATGGTGATCTGTGAAGAAGATTTGTTTTACGGACTGGAGACGCGCGAGCCACGAATAAAGATTGATAAAACCGAAGTAATGAAGATGCAGAATTTCCGGACTATGTTCACGTGTGATCCTGGCAAGACTCTTTCCTGTTTTGAAACCGCTATCCGAGGCGGTTCCATAAACGCCTAAAGAAACATTGGGCAGATCGAGAAAGCGTTTCACTTCTTCAGTCGGCTCTGATAAAAAGCAGAGCACGCTCTTCCAGCCCCGCTCGTCGAGTTGACGCGATAGCTCTCGGGCAAACGTTTCCGTTCCTCCGATACGACGTGGTTCAACTCCAAATACTGATACTAGTGTTGGCATAGGGGCGAATTGGACAACATTAAAGTTTGCGCGACATTTGAAATACTCTTTTCAGCCTTGCGCTGATTCTTTCGCGCAGGCTTGCAATACCGAGCTGCGCATCGAAGGCAACACTGCAGGCTTTATAACCAGGGGGTGTTCGCGTTTGTCGCTCAAACGCCGGCTGAAAGTTGATCTTGTTCCCAAAACCCAGGATTCTTTGGTCCTCGTCGGAAAGATTTCCGAGGAAAGCCGCATTAAGCAGCAGCGGATGGTAGCGATAGTAGGTTACATCTTCCTCCTGCAAGCTAACCCGCGGGTCGTGATAGTTAAGAAAGATCGCTTGTCGAGGTTCGAGCATAGGAACGCCCTGGCGATGAATTCCCGAACTGTCAAACAGAAACGCTGTACCGGCGGGACCAGTTAGCTCAACTATCCGAGACGCCATGGCACCATTAACTTCGTGGTTCTTCACCATCCGCGGATGTTGCTGACGATGGCTGCCTTTTATGTAATTGAATGCTCCCGTGTGCACATCGGTGAGATACACGGCGAGCTTGACTTCCCTGTGGATCTCCGACGCTGACGACTGGTCATACCAGGCGTCACCATGCCATCCGTGAAAATCGCGCTTGGTGGGCAGAGATTTCCATCCCTTCGCTTCCGTGAGCTCATAGTGCGATCCCAGGTAACTATTCAGGATATCTGTGACCAACGGATGCAGCGCCAGATCGACGAAACCTTGATCAAGCAGCAGCACGTCTTCCACCATGTGCCGAAAGCGTTCAGTTTTCTGATAACCATCTATGTTGTTCCAACGCATTCGGCGTAATTTCACAGCAAACGCTTTTTGCAAATCTTGCAGTTGCTCAGCGCTCAGCAGGGTAGGCAGCACCACGATGCCGTTAGTTTCGAGCTCGGCAGTCAACTGGGCCGCTTGTAGGCTGCGCCACGATTGAACTGTTTTTCGCGTAAGTCTCAATTGATCGACGTGGATCATGCGCGAGTACCTCCTGCGTCAGAGGCCTTAGGTTGCAAGCGACGAAGACAAAGGGCCTGCATTGGGCCAGGGGCAAGGCGCGAGAACCAGATCGCCGTCTGCGTTTTCCAACTTCGCCGGGACCGATCGGCTTTCGAGAAAGCCGTTCGAGCAGGTTCAATATCACCTCGTGCGACAAGATGCTTGCCCAATTCGAACTGCAAGATCGCTTGCCGGCTGCGAATCACGGGAAACACTTCGGCCCTCTCTTCAGCCGTCAGGTTGTACGAATGTTGAATTTTGTCGAGGACGCGTAGTTCTCGAATGAGTGAGTTGGTGGCGTCGCCGGTCAGGCTGTTAGCGCGCGTGCGATAACGCAAGAGCACGTGACGCTGATAGGCCAAGCGCGCCCCTGAATGCGCCAAACGCAGCCAGAGATCGAAGTCCTGAGCGTTGCGTAAAGCTTCGTCGAACAATCCTACCTTGAAAATCAGATCACGACGGGCAACCACACCGGAAGTTATCAGGCTTCGTTCACTGCTGACGAGTTCGAGAAAAGAAACTTGTCCGGTAGGTGGCGCCGATGCCATCAGGTTTTCCATGTAGGTTCCGCCGGCGTCGGGAGCGTCTCCGAACACGTCTGCATCTGCGCAGACGAGATCGCAATCCTGTTCGCGCAAAAACTTTAGTTGCTGGTCCAGATATTCCGGGAGCCACAGATCGTCGGAATCCAGAAAAGCGATGAGTCCGCTTTTGGCCGCGCGTAACCCTTCGTTTCGGGCCGCTGCAGCGCCCAGGTTCTTCTGCTTGATGTAACGGATCCTATTCATGTAGGGCTGGAGCACCCGTTCAAGATCTGGTGTGTCCGGCGATCCGTCGTTAACAATGATCACTTCATAGTCGGTGAACGATTGCTTGAAAACGGAGTCCAACGTTTCGCCAATGAAAGGCGCTGCCTTGTAGGCGGGTATGACAACACTAACGGTTGGCGTCGTGCTCATTGTCTTGCTTCCCTCCTGCGAGGCAGCGCTGCGGAAACTCCCGTTAGCCAGCCTTCAAATTCGATCTCCGATAACCCGGAACCGTCCAGCAACCTGGGAAGCAAAAGGGGATGCGACTGGCGCGACGCGAAACCGACGTCGCACGTTGTTGCGGAAACTACGCCCGCTTCTTCAAGCCAGGGCAGGAACGACTGACTGTAAACCCCGCTCGGATAGCAGAAATGTGAAGCCACGCCGCCTGTAATTTCCTGGATGCTTTGCTTGTTATCGTCAATCTCACGCATAAACAGTGAGCGCTCTGAAGGTACCCGATGACGATGAGTGTGAAGCTGAATATCAACGCCTTCTGAGGCGAGAGTCTTCACCTCTTCGGGAGACATAAGATGGAGCAGGCGCTTCTCGATTAACGCCTCATAATCAATGTTCAACTGAGCCGCTACTTTCGCAGCAAGTTCATCCTTGTCTTTAGCCGATAAATTATGATCGTGGGCAAACTTCAATATCGCAGCAACAGTGTGAGCGACTGACCCGTTGGCCGACAGATCCACCACCATTTCCTGACCGGTAATTGGCCTGAAATCCAATTGCCCCTTTCGTCCCTTCCAAAGCAAGTAGGAACAAATGACATCGAATACGGGCTTGGGATAGAGAGAATAGTAAGTCGATAGATAAACGGTTACGGGAAAATCAAACTCTCTAAGAATGGGCCAGGCTCTTGAGTAGAAATCGTGGTTACCGTCATCGAAAGTGAGCGCTACACATCTCTCGGGCAAATCCTGCGAATACAAACGCCGGATCGCTTCAGCGAGAGGCAACACCGTACAGTTTGAGTCCTTGAGCAACTGCATCCTTTGTCTGAAGCAGTCGGCTGTCATGTAGAGTGAGGGATCCCACTGATGTTCATCATCCAGCGAAATTCCGTGATACGCGAGAATCAAAAGATGGCGCTGCCGCCAGCGACTGTTTTCAACCAACTTGAAAACGCCGGAGCTCTTGAGAGTGCCCAGTGTTGTCTGCTTAAACTTTTTGAGCATCTGACGAATTAGTTTTCCTTGCGCGCCTGCCCCGATCGAAGCTCTTGAGTAACCCGCCTTTGGCGGACGAGACTTGAAGGTGCTGACGGCGCTGTTTGGGCAATGCCCGTAAGCCGGGGCGCCGGATCGATCCTGGCGATAAATAGATCGTACCGCCCGCTATTTCCCCAGTTAGAAGTGAAGGCGATGAACCGCCCGTCCTTGGAGATCGTTGGTTTCGGCACCGCCCAATAACCGGTGGTTGGTGTTTGGTTGTCAATCTTGGATCTGTGATGAAACAACCGTCGAATCCGCTGCGACCCATCCATCGCAATCTGCATTACTTCATTCTCAAACGCACCAGTGTCGTGCGCGTCTGACTCATCGTAGAGACCTATCGTCACCCAGCTTTCATCGTCAGGATATAACGAAGTGTGCTGATCGTTGGACCAGTCCAACACGCCATTCGAGTCCTTAAAGTCGAAGAGAATAGAAGACTTGTGTGGGTTGCTGAGCGAACGAAAATTAAATCCGCCGCTAAAATTTCCCTTACCGACATTGGTGCCAGTCCCGCCATCACCATGATTCGGCGAATCATCGCTAGCTTTCCAGTAGATTGTCTGCCAGGTGTTGGTCTGTAGGTCTAGAATCTTATGCCTGGCCCCATCGCTTTGTGTCTTATTTAGTGCAAACCAGATCCAGCGGCCGCTTTTGTCAGGTGCAGCAGCGTTGGCATCGATTTTCGAGTTCAGAATGTGCTGTAGTACCTTGTCGCTTGATCTCTTCCAAACGATGAAATACAGAGGGTTATTGGGGCTGCCAATTCGATACTGCATGAATGTGAAAAGATCGTCCTTGCCGTCCTGGGCAATGTGCATCTCGAACAAATAATCCGGTTTGCCCGGGGCAAGCGACGTGAAGTCCTGAATCAACGATAGCGTGTTTGACGAGGGCCGGTAGGTAAACAGTTTCATACCTGACACGGTAGGGTAATCCTGGTTGTAGTAAGCAGCGTTAACGAAGATGAGATCAGGATCGCTTCGCGACCAGGTTGCTCCCTGCCATTGAAGGGAGTGGCCGTTGGTTATAGTTGCTTGAGTGCGAAGAGTAGGTCCCAGTGTGAAGGTGGCGGGATCGAACGCTTTGATCTTCATGTCGCCTGACACGCCGCACCGAATCAGCAGTCTGGTGTTGTTAGAGTTGAAGGTGGGCCACTGGGAGTACCAGGTACCGCAACCCGGTGCTGGATAATCTTTCTCGTCTGTGGCTCGCATGATCAACGTACCGAATATGGGGTCGTTGAATGTGGCGCCCGCTCGAGGCAAAGCTTTTAGAGGTAGCTCTGGATAAACCCTTCGATCCGTTCTGATTTTTGCGACGGCAACCTGCGGTGCTTCTGTTCCGCCCATCTCAAGACCGGAAATCCCGCGCGCTCCAAACACCGAGGCGGCAAGCAACAGGATCACGCCCGCGCCCAGCAGGCTCCTACGATTAGAGCGTCTATGATGACGAAAGGAATCCATCGTTATTCACTATTCGCAATCCGGGTTAACTGGGGCGAGAAAGGTCGAGGCAGCACAGTTGACTCTTCAGTTGACACACGCGCCGGAGCGAGACAAGGCTCTATGATGGCCCAGAGCCGGCGATCGCTTAACTTCTCTGAAAAGTGACTCTCGATACGCTGCCTTGCGGCCACACCAAGATCGTGAGCGAGTTCCGGATCCTGAGCGAGTCGAAGCATGTGGGCAGCCATACCATCTACCTCGCCTTCATCTACGAGAAAGCCTGTTACACCTTCAACGATAACGTCTGCAATTCCGGCGTGGCGTGTTGAAACAACGGGCAAACCACTCGCGCCGGCTTCGAGAATTCCCACCGGCGTACCTTCGCAATCACCGTTGATAGCCTCCATTGAATGCTGTACAAAGCAGCGAGCGGTTCGCATCTCTTTTTGCACGATGTCAGGTGGCTGCGCTCCAAGAAAGGTCGCTACATCCTGGATGTTCAACTTCACAGCCAGTTGGCGGCACTCATCCAGCAAAGGTCCCTCTCCGATCATCCGCAACCGCGCTGCAGGCATCGACTGATGCACGATCGCAAAGGCCTTCAAAGTTAGTTGAGGTGCTTTCTTTTCTACGAACCGGCCAACGGCGAGGAACACCGGAGGTGCGCTCGACGGTTCAGCTCCGCGAAAGTCGTGGCAGTTAATACCGCAGGGATTGTAGTGAACTTTTTCAGAAGGGCAGCCAAGCGAAATCAGCTTGCGCGCCATCGACCTGGAGACCGCAATCACCGCCGCTGCTTGTTGAAACATTAGGGGGTAGGCTTCCCTGTTTTCATTAAGCACCGCATGGACACTGGCATCATAACCGTGAAAGTGGACGATGAGAGGAATACCCAACTCACGGCACGCTTCCATAGTCGCGACTCCGGTTGTGCCGTATTCCGCCAAGACGGCTTGTGCTCGGGCGCGACGAAAAGCAGCCATGTATGCCGCCGTTGTTTCATTCCGGGTACCAGCGCTTAACAATCTACGGCGAACTTTGTAGACCATTCGGGTTGGCCATCGGAGAACTGGCCGGTCACCAATACTCGGCGGCCAACTATGCACAAGCACCACCCTTGCGGGCAGCCTTTCGGCGTGGCCGCGAATAAAGGTCTCTGAGACCACTGGTAAGTATGGGGCCACGATGCAGACGCAGTTTTCAGGTTGTCCCGGGGAAGTTTTGTGCATTTATTTCTTCCCGACCTTTTCATTTCTTACAGCCACCACTGTGTGCGGATCTTGATCATGAATATCAAACTGGTAATCCCGCATTATGTCGTCAAACCTACACTCGCTGCGGCTATTGCCATGAAACTCAATTGCTATCGAGGTAACATCATGAAGCCAGCGTAGGTCACCTTTGAACAATTCGACTTCGGCTCCCTCGATGTCAACCTTCAAAAGATCGATTCGTTTGAAACCCGAATTCTCGATGATCTTCTGAATTGGCAAACCCTTGGTGGTCCACTGATGGCCGGCTTCAGCGTTTGCTAATTTCATTTTGAAAGCGCTGTAATGCTCGGACGCTTGAGAACAATCAGAAACCAGGACTTCCTCGCCGCTCCAAACAGCAGCCTGGATCGTGCGGCAGCGCCCACTGGCGATCAGTTTCCGCAAATTGGCGGTGAGTATTTGATAACTATGTGCGTTGGGTTCGACCGCAAATAACAGGCAGGACGGATAGTGGGCGGCAAAATAGAGCGAGGCGAGGCCAATGTTCGCACCGAGGTCGATTACCGTGTCGCATCGTTTGAGCGTGGCCAGAATGTTTCTGTAAACCTGCTGCTTAATAACTTCATCGAAAGTGAGAATGTCGGACCCTACCTCGCGCAGTGATATCTTTCCCTTGACGGGCGATTTCATGCTTAGCTCGAGTACCTGACCTTCAACCTGTTTACCTCTGGCGCTACGTAGCTCGTAATCTCGTAGTCGAAAAACAGAGCGTACTGACATGTACGGCCGCCATTCGCGAATCAGAGAAACCGTCCAGGGCTGTCGGAGAATTTGTCGCATAATTATCGTTGTGGCTTAGGATATGGTCGCCATACCTCTCTTCCTTGCTAATAGCGCGAACAGGTTCGCAGAGTCTCGCAAGGCTGATCTTCCTTTGGGCAAAATGAAAAGCGCTACCACGGTGATTACAACCGTGACGGCAAAACTCAGAACCAAACCAGTCAGAGGCTCGGTAATGATTAGCGAGCTACGAAGTGTCAGGAGAGCTCCGAGCACGCAGGCGGCGGCAAAGGCGACCGGAGTGATGGTTCGATAAAAATCGGCGGTTCGAACTGGACCCCGGCGTCCCACAAACCAAAATAGTAGTGGCGCGACAATGACCAGAAATATCGCCGAGTAGCTGGTAGCAACACCAACGGCGCCCCACGGAAGGCCGACAAATATACTAACTATCATGAGCGTTCCACCGAGGAGTCCCCAGTGGAACATGTCGCGAGTGCGTCCCTGAGTGATAAAAAGCCAACCGGTCGTGTTGGCAATCGGCTGGACCAACCCTACTATTCCAAGCAAAGCAAAAATTCGGCTCGCCTCGATCCATTGAGGTCCCAAAATAAGCATAACCAACCAGTCTGAGGTGGCGATCATGAATGCCATTCCCGGCATTGTTACCAGTGCGACTTTCTCTAAAATGCGCAAGTAGGCGTTTCGGTAACGCTCTGGCGAGTCGGTTAGGCGGGCCAGGACGGGTACAGCTACGGCGGCGATGGGCGCATTGATTTGGTCGATCGGCAGGAGTAATAGTTGATAAGCTTTGGCGTAGAGACCTAAAGACGCGCTTCCCCAGAAGCGCCCGATGAGCATGTTGTCAAGGTTGCGCGCGAAGTAATTGACAATATGAAAGCCCGTGAGATCGCGGCCGAAGACCAGCATCGAGCGAATGCCGGAATAACGCGAGGGCCTACCGGGTCGCCAACCGCTGACCACCCAAATACCGACAGCATAAGTTAAACCCTGAACCAATTGATTTGCTACAAGGGACCAGTAACCGTTACCGCGCCGTGCCATAGGAATGGCAACGCTTAGTCCTGCCATGATGGAAATGATTTCAATTGCCGCCAAGGCGCCGAAGCGCATTTGCCTTCTAAGCAAAGCCTCGTGCTGCACGGTCAGGCCACCGAATAGAAAGCCGGCGGCGAACCCCATAGTAATCAGCGTTAGACGTGGCTCGCCGTAGAACCAGGCGACCCCCGGCGCAACTGCCATAGTGAGCAACATCACGGCGACGGAAAGGCCAACGTTGACCCAGAATAGAGTGCTGATTTGGTCCGCGGTGATCTGTTCCTTTTGAATTGTTGCCGCTGACAGCCCCAGGTCCTTGAACATGGAAATGAAGCCTGTTACGACAGCAACCATCCCGATCAGTCCGTAATCTTGGGGAGTCAGCAATCGGGCGAGGACGACTGTGGCAGCTATACCGGTGAAAAACTTGATGCCCTGCGAGGCAATAGTCACCGCACCACCTCGAGCAGTGCGTTGTCCGAGATCCACGGTTAAGTGATCTATCCGAAAGTGACGGTTTAAGTCACTCTCGATTTCCAGGGATTTTTCCAGGGGGGGTGCGACACTCATGATGGTCCCGACCAATTCTTCCGCTGCAAAGGGGCAATCTCTGCGTGCGAAATCAGGATCTGTAATGCGGTAAATCAGGCGAACCGGCAACATCACCAGAATTCCAGGTCGCCGAAGTGAAGAAAAGACCTAATACCGCTGGTTTTCTTGCAGCACTTGGTGCTATTAGAAAAAAATCCGCGGTGATTGGGTTGGGAAACCAATCACCACGGGACTTCTGAGCCTCAACGGTC
Source organism: Pyrinomonadaceae bacterium (assembly GCA_035630655.1). Lineage (GTDB taxonomy): Bacteria > Acidobacteriota > Blastocatellia > Pyrinomonadales > Pyrinomonadaceae > PSRF01. Next base: position 22,830 of record DASQKG010000275.1, on the reverse strand, counting down.
GTGCTTAGCAGCCTCTGAGCCGTTTACAAGATCTTAATCGTGGCGATATTGCTTCGTTGGCCAGCCGCTATTAGCGTGAGCTGTACCTGACCTGCATTCTTCAGCTCTGGAATCAAACGTACAGTTACCTGATCTAATCCATAGCTTCGGCCGGATGGACCGGCAAACTCCACTGGGAGTTGAAAGATCCGGTTGTCGATCGTACGTGCTTCGACGACAACGGACTCCGCAATATTCGTAAAAATGCTGGCGCCGAACGTAACATCATTGCCCGTGTTCAGGTTCAAGGCCCCACCACTTAGGCCGCTGGCAAACAGCATCAAGCGCGTCCGTTTGTCAGTTCCGAAATTCTCCGGAGTCGTGACCGCGAACCCTACCGCCATCAGGTTAGACGCATTGAAAACTATTGCGTCGCCCATTCCATTTCCGTTTACGGTAAAAATACCTGGCGCTATGGTTACTATCCTGACAACACCACGTGATACGTAGCCTTCCTGAGAAGTCACGATTACTTCCGTTTCACCGGCGGGCAAATCGGGCGGCGTAGAAAAACTAATTCGGGAAGGCGAAACCGAAATCAAACGTGCAACCTGACCACCGATTGCTACGCTTACCCCATTCAACTCATAAGGAAGCTTTCCCGCAGAAGACAAGGTGGCATACGCCGTTTGCGTTGAGAGTGGACTCTGATTTGGATCACCGATAATAGTGCCGAGACTGGCCGATGCCAGGACGGGTGCGAAGCTGGCGCTTGAAACAGCGTTCGCTGGTCCAATGGTTGGAGTGCTACCAACTGCGAGATTGCTGGCGCCGAGAGACGAATTGAGAGATGTCCCAGTCGACATCGCGTTTTTCGCACGAGAGAGATAGTACTCAACTACCAGCAAGCGATTCTTAATACTTTGATGGGGACTATTGATTCCAGCCAGAGCTTGGGCGGCACGCGCGAAGTAAAGGGAAGCGCGAAGCTCGCTGTCTATTTCACCAGCCAGGCTGAATTGAGCTCGCTCTGAGAGAAAGCTCAAATGCGACTCGCTGATTTTAGTTACGAGTGGTGTTATCCGCTCTGCCGTAGTCCACGTTGTAGCAGCTAAATCCGAAGCGAGCACAGCCGCCGATGAAACCAAACCAAGAGAGACCGGCGGCGGTGGGGTTGGAGTAGGTGTGGATGTGGGGGTAGGGGTCGGAGTCGGTGTTGGCGTCGGTGTTGGCGTCGGTGTTGGCGTCGGCGTCGGTATTGGCGTCGGCGTCGGCGTCGGGCTGCCCGTCGACAAGGGTGGAGCCGGATCAATCTTCGCTATGAATAGATCGTAACGCCCGCTATTCCCCCAGTTGGACGTAAATGCGATGAACCGTCCGTCCCTGGAGATAGTTGGTTTCGGCACAGCCCAATACCCAGTCGTATCTGTGTGATTGTCGATGTGCGAACGGTGATGAAAGAGCCGCCGTATCCGCTGCGAGCCATCCATTGCGATCTGCATCACTTCATTCTCAAATGCGCCGGTCTCCGTCCCCGTTTCCGCCGGGTCGTCATATAGCCCCAGCATTACCCAACTCTCATCGTCAGCATAGAGTGAGGTATGTTGGTCGTTGGTCCAGTCCAAAGCGCCCTTAGCGTCTTTGTTATCAAACAGAATTATTCGGTTGTGCACATTGCTCAGTGGCCGCAGATTGAATCCTCCGCTAAAAGCTCCGCGACCAACCATCGCTCTCGCTGCCACATCTCCATGCGACGGCACATCGTCTGCGCCGTTCCAGAAGATCGTCTGCCAACTGCCTGTCTGCAAGTCCAGAATCTCATGCCTGGCGAGGTTTGGTTGAGTTTTGTTATGGGGGAAAACTATGTACCGACCACTCTTGTCCGGCGCGCCGGCATTCAGATCGTAATTGTGATTACCGTCCACCTGGGTAGCGTTATTCGAAAAATGGTGGAGCACTTTATCCGTCATCCTATCCCAGACGATGAAATAAATCGGATTGCTCTGATTGCCAACTCGGTTATGCATCAAAACGAAGATGTCATCTTTCCCGTTCTGGGCGATGTGCATCTCGAACAGATAATCTGGTTGGCCGGGCGCAAGTTGAGGTGCGAAATCTTTTAGCAGAGTAAAAACATTCGTGGAAGGCCGGTAGGTATAGAGCTTCATCCCCGTCGACGGATAATCCCGGTTGTAGTAGCCCACATGCACGTAGATCAGATCCGGATCCGTACGAGACCAAGTGGCCCCCTGCCAGTCCATTGAGACACCGCCGCTCAACGTCGGAGACCTTCGCAACGTCGCTCCCAATGTGAAGGTTACGGGATTGAACGACTTGATAATCATGTCGCCAGTGACCCCGTTGCGTAGGAGGATGCGGGTATTGTCGGAGTTGAAAGTAGGCCATTGCGAATACCAGGTGCCGCAACCCGGCGCATGACAATCAGACTCGTCTGTTGCCCGCATAATTTCTGTGCCGAAGACTGGATCAATAAACTTGTTACCGGCACTAGGCACTATCGGCAGCGGGGGTTCCGCATAGACTGCACGGTCCGTTTTTATCCCTGGCGTCTGGGACTGCGCGAAGGCCGTCACAAGCGACGTTTCAGAAATGGAAATTGGGAGAAGAATTGCGGAAAGCAGGAAGAGCCGCTTGAGCAAGCAGCGGATGGTGACCATTTACGACCTCACTTCGGTAACCGGACGATCTCCCAAGGGCAGACTGCCTGTTGAGACTCCTGGCTTTGCGAACCCGCATCACTGCGGGAGTGCCTTTTATCGGTGATGGATGCCCGTTGAAACCGGACACAGAAACTGCGGGGCGGATGACAATGATTAGGACCGAAAGGAGGGTTTCGGCTACCTACCCACGCCAACGTACCCGCGTGGTGATGTTCGTATTAGCAAGCAACATGCCTCGTGATGTTTTGGTGTGGTGTATCGCGGCCACAGCGGTGAATCTTCTTTACTGGCTTGCAAAAGAAACGAATTAGCAGGAATAAGACTCACACGATTCGGTCCAAACCGATAACCTTCAATTGCCTATAGCTCAGACCGATGCAAAACGACCGGGCGAATGCGCTGATGTGTGGCGAAATGTCTGGAGTTTCACTCTTGTTGTCGCTATCATCGAATGTGACCAGACGATAGCGTGCATCCTGTGGCCACCACTTTCCAGAGCCAGTTCACTGAATCAACCTCCAGAATATCCGGTTTGAAAGTTTCAGTCGTCATTCCTCTCTACAACAAAGCGCCGTACGTCGAGCGCGCATTGCATTCAATACGCGCACAAACTCTCGGTGACTTTGAAGTGATCGTAGTAGACGACGGTTCAACGGATGATGGAGCGTCGGTCGTGACACAGTATTCCGACTCTCGAGTTCGGCTAATCAGCCAACCTAACGCCGGGCCGGGTCCTGCGCGGAATGCGGGCATTGCTGAGGCAAAGGGTGAATTCATAGCCTTCCTGGATGCCGATGATGAGTGGCTTCCGACTTACCTCGAAGCGAACGTCCGATTTCTGGAGGAATTCGGGCCGGAGCTCGCAGCAATTACGTGCGGATACCTGGAGTATCCATCGGGTGAGTCCAAAGAAACTATGTGGCGGAGACGTGGGCTCAAAGAGGGGGTATTCCGTGTCACACCTGAAACGAGCGCACCCCTAGCTGTCAGCATGTTGGCTTACATGACTCCACCATCGACAGTGGCGCGCAGCGAAGTGATTCGAAAATGGGGCGGATTCTATGGCGAGGAAAAATGTTTATTTGCGGAAGACGCTTTTCTATGGCTAAAGATATTGTTGAATGAGAAGGTCGCCTTTAATTTCAAGCCGCTAGTGATAATTCACAGCGAAGCTTCCGAGTTAAGCAAGAATCTGCGACGCGCTCGTCCCATCGAACCTTTCTTAATAAACCCACAAGAGATTGAGGCCGCATGTCCCGCGCCGCTGCGCAACCTCCTGGAACGCATGCTGGCGATTCGTGCAGCCAAGACTGCCTGCGTCCTGGGTTACTGGGGCGAGTGGCGTCAAGCTCGATTGCTAATGCAACGGTTCACTACCGCGGCGCATTGGCAACTTCCGTATTATGCGCCCGGCCTTGTATGCAGCACGCCCGTGGGACCGATCCTGGGTAAGTCATGGCGCCGGCTCAATGGCGTTTTGCCGGAGAACAATAGAACTGGGAAAACTCAGTCGCAAGAATCGATAGATGGAGAACCGGAACGCAGCTAAGTCGTCACAGTGATCATGGAGAAAGCAATTGACGCACGCAAACTAAAGATTCTCGCAGTGGTCGAAGCCACCACCGTTAACGCAGTGGCTAAAAACATGCTGGATTTTCACAGGGCTGCGCGCGATCTCATGCAAAAAGATCCAGATTTGATGACTATCGAGACTTCGCTGGTAACGTTTGTCCGCCCAAACCGGAAGGCCCACTCCGATAACGAATTTGTGAAGGCTGCGCGAGAACTCGGATTAGAAATCAGCGTCATTCCCGAACGGTTCCGATTCGATACCAGTGTCATTCCCGCACTTCGGAATATCGTCCTGCGCGGGGCGCCTGACATTGTCATCACTCATCAGGTTAAGTCTCATCTCTTGATGAAGCTTTCACGGCTCTCGCAGCTATACGCCTGGGTTGCATTTCATCACGGCTACACAACTACCGATCGAAAGATGCGCGCGTATAACCTCCTCAATCGCTGGTCGTTGCCAGCCGCTGATGGAGTAGTCACGGTTTGCGAGGCCTTCGCTCGCGACCTCGCCCTCGCCGGTGTACCACGGAAACGTATTCATGTTCAGCACAATTCGATTCGACCGGAACCAGTGGCGAGTTTGGAGGAGTCGAAACTTTTAAGACAACGACTGGGCATCGGTGATAAGGAAGCCTTAGTGCTCACGGTTGGTCGGCTTTCGCGCGAGAAGGCACAGATGGATTTGCTCGTCGCTTTCAATCAAATGCTCACAATTGATTCCGAAACTCCGGCCAAACTTGTCATCGTTGGAGAAGGCCTTGAACGAGGACGATTGGAAGCAGCAGCGACTTCGCTTGGACTAAGAAATCGCGTGATGTTTACCGGGGAAGTTAGCAACGTTCAACCTTATTACGGAGCAGCCGACGTGTTCGTCTTGCCGTCGCATAGCGAAGGTTCCCCGTATGTGTTGCTTGAGGCGATGTCCGCGAAAGTTCCCATTGTTGCAACTGTGGTTGGCGGTGTACCGGAGATGGTTAAAGACGAAGAGAGCGCATTGCTTGTTCCCTCGTGTAATCCCCGCGCATTGGCGTCGGCAATTGCGCGAGTCCTTCATGATCCAGAGCTTGCAGTGCGTTTAACAGAAAACGCTTACAGGCTGGTCACAACGTCTTACGCTCCCCAAACGCAAATTCGCTCGCTTCTTAAGCTCTATCTTTCCTTGTTAAGAAGCCAAGCTGGAGATAATTCGACGGTTAAAGCTTATTGAGGCTTGCGAAAAATGAGGATGTTGCCGAATGCCGGTGCCGCCCATTTGACCTGTTCAAACCAAAACTTATTGAATTGGTGTACAAGCTTCTTTAGCGATGCGGCGGAGACTCTGGTATAGCCTTCAGAGAATTGCCCCGCCACGCGTCTTTCGAGCACAAGACCACGCGCCTCCAAGCCACGTATCAACCACGCGATGTTCGCCTGCCGTGTTACGAGTGCATCACCATCTTTGTCCTTCCAGTACTCAACTCCCTGGGGCTTGTCCTTTACGGTGGCCTTCTCCTTCCGCAAGAGTCGTCTCAAGTTGCGCATGGCCAGAGCGTCGAGTGAAAACTTGTTGCTTTCACTGACGACGAGTACACCTCCAGGCTTTACCACGCGTGCCAGCTCGGCAACCGCGCGCTCCACTTCAGGAACGTGCATTAGTACACCCCAGCACAGAACATAGTCGAAGCTCGACGACGGGAATGAGAGCTCCAGCAAGCTCGATCTCTGGAGCGTTATCCTATCTGCCATTCCCCTCGATTCGACGTAGTCGCGCGCCATCCCGAGTGCGCTCTGGGAAAAATCTATTGCGTGAACTTTGAAGCCACGTCTGGCGAGGCGGACGGAATGCGCTGCTGGACCGCAACCAGCGTCGAGGAAAGTTGAATTCGGTGAAGGCTTCAGTACGCTGATCACGTAGTCGAAAGCTCGCTCATAGAAATTCTCGTTGTCAGCAGTCCGGTAATCGCTTTCCCACTGACAATGCATTTCCGGACGGGCAAGAAGATTTTGTACCAACAACGACTTTGATTCGGCCACAGGCTGTTTCCTTTCAGTAGCGGAAGCGTCTTCGCGTGTGATGGAAGCAAAGGTCGAATGCTGTTAACGTTCCGAAACCAACGACACGCAAGTCATGGCAACGTCTTTTTGCCAAGCGTCACGCACCCTCAACTAAAATCAGAACCTTATTGATCGTTTTAATTCTGATAACAAGAGATTCGGAATAGTTTTCATCAGCTTTAGGAATCAAGACACATGCGGAAATTGCTGCTTTCACGGACGACTCCGCTGGTCACAATTGCGTTTGCGCTAGTGAGTCTGACTCTTCTTTCGCCGCCGAGAGCTTATGCGGACCCTATAGCGATTACCACGGGTTCTTACTCGTTAACTAATCCATTCCGTAATATTGCACGCTTCCTCAGCTACAGTCATGACCTGCGGGGAACCGACTTCAGAGCGATTGGCGGCGTAACCGACGGGCCTGGCCTGCGACTCGGATCGAACTGCACCTTCCCTTGCACCGCTGGCTCGACTTTCAGTCTTAGCGGGCCGCGACCCATAGGGAATCTGGCCCAACGCGGCGTCTTGGAACTTCGAGGCTTGCCGCGGTTTGGGCTCTTCTCAGGCAGCCACACTCAGTTTGATACAAACAGTGTCGCGATCCCGCTTAACCCTGGGGCCGAGTTCACGCTGACCACCTTGTTTACTATGAGTGGCACAATCAACTTCCAGGAGGTTGACACTCAAACAGGTGGCTTTACCGGGTTCACATTCACGTCAGGGATCTTCGGCTCAGGCATAGCCGATATCTCCCTGTTCTTCAGTAGGACCACGCAGCAGTACGAAGTTTCACGGGTCACCTATAGTTTTCAGAACGAGCCCGTACCCGAACCGGCTACGCTTATAATACTGGCTATAGGCTTGGCGGGATTTACTGCGAAACGTTTCAAGCGTCATCGGGCGTAAGAGGAGCTGGCAGCACGTCGGCAAGAAAACGATCCTGAGCGTTTTAGCCATTCCTGGACTGCCTGGAATACGCCCCCATCAATATTTGAGCCGGTAGTAAGCAATCTTCACATACTCTCCGGGCACCATCTGCCAGCCTAATCTGTAACGCCACCAAGTCATAGATTGTGGCGATTGCTCTCCTGGCTCAACTGGTTCTAATCCAATATCAATGTTGCTGGCGCGAAAGGCGCGTCTCATGGTCCAAAGCGCTCGCCGTGATTGATAGGCTGAGGTTACGATTAGGATCGATCGTAACTTCTTCTCATCAGCATACTCCCGTAAGCGCACAGCTTCGTCATACGTACTCGAAACGGTACCTGGCACGATTTCGATTTTATCGGCTGGCACGCCTCGTCGCCTGAGTTCATCAAACGCAAGTTCGACAAATAGAGGATTACGGTCCTCTTTAGCCGAATATCCACTCTGCACGTTATCGTTGGTCAGAAGAATCCGCGACGCTCGGCCTTCACTGAAAAGCTGCGCTGCGCGACTCGTACGCTCTCGATAGGTCGACGAACCGCCTAACACAACTAACGCATCAGCGTGCTCCAAGTCCGCTCGCACGATTAACGCCTCGGCGGCAACCCAGGCGACGAATGGAGCTGTGATGAGAATTAAGAGAGCCAGGCCGCAACAACGCAGGATTTTTTTAGTTAACGAAGACTGGGAGCGCCATTTCATGCTCTTTTGCGATGCAGGTTCTTAAGGGCAGGCTCAACAGCTTTTGAGTGATGCTTCAGCAGCCGTTCATACAAGGCAGTTGTGCGTTCGACTTGGGCTGAGCAGGAAAAATTTTCTTCAACGATAGCCCTTCCCCGCTCGCCCATGAATTGAGCACGCTTCTGATCATGAAGTAGCGTAACGATCCGGGCCGCCATCTGTTCATCATCACCGGCCGCCACGATAAATCCCGTTTCACCGTCACTGACGGCTTCACGCGCGCCGCCGACATCAGTCACAACAACGGGGCGCGCAGCAGCCATGTATTCAAGAATCGAGTTTGAGAAGCCTTCAGCAGTTGAGCTCAAAACGCATACCTTCGAGATTGAAAGCAGCTCGGCCACGTGCTGACAGCGCCCAATGAAGAAGGCATCGTTTCCAATTCCGAGTTCTTCGGCGAGCTTCTGCAACTGGTTCAGCAATCTGCCTTCGCCTGCAATCACAAAACCGGCCTTCGGCGCTGCCTTATGCACCCGGGCCGCAGCGCGCAAGAACGTTGCATGATCCTTCACTGGATGTTGCACGTTGGCTACTATCGTGACGAACAGGCGGTCCGGCTGATTCGGCAGATTGAGCATCCTCAGCACTGCGTCTCGCTCTAACCGCAATTTTGGCGCGACGCGCTTCATGTCCAAACCGTTGTAAACAGTAATTATTTTCTCCGGTGGCACGTCCTCCCCGATTAACTGCTTCCTAACGGCTTCGGCATTTGTAATCACCGAATGAGCGAGTCGATACAGGTATCGTTCGACCCGCCTCTGCGTGATACTACAGAACCCCTGCGTATCGCGTTTGGACGCAATCCTCACGGGCACGCCAGCCAGTCGCGCTGCGGTCATTCCGAAAATGTTCGTATAAAAATCGTGGGTGTGGACGACTTCTATCTCGTGACTCTTTAAGAAACGCACACATCGGCGGATTTGCTTCAAGAAATTTCGATCATAAAAACTGTTGAGCGGATACTCCCGTATTTCGCCAAGGCCGATGCGTTCTGCTTCGTCACGCAGGATACCGCTATTGCTTAGCGTCGCAAGATGCATACGATAACGCGTGTCCTCGTGGAGGAGGCGGACAAGCTGTACAGCCTGGCGCTCGGTGCCGCCCTGTTCGAAGCTGTTAATGATGTGTAGAACGTTTGGTTTCACGATCAGGCGATTGCCGTTGTCAGATTCGATCCCACCTGCTCGGTGAAGGCCTGGCTGCCCGAGGAGTCAACAAAAGTGCGGTGCCACAATTCGAGCATGAAGAGCGCCCATAACTCGGTGGCATGATCACGCCGCCCACGTTCGTGCTCGTCGAGCAGAATCTTCACATAGCGCGGCTCGATGTAACCGCGTTGTTGGGTTCGCGGCTCGGTAAGAGTTTCATGAACGCGCTCACGCAACTGTTGGTTAATCCATTGCTCGATAGGAACGCCAAATCCCTGTTTCGGGCGATTCAGGATTTCGGCCGGCACAACATCGCTAACAGCGCGCTTGAACAGGTGCTTAGTTTCGAGTCCCTTCATCTTCATCGCAGACGGTATGCGCGTGCAGACGAACTCAATTAGTTTGTGATCGAGAAGCGGCACACGCGCTTCTAGCGAGACTGCCATACTCATACGATCAACTTTGGTCAGGATATCCCCGGGTAGATAGGTTTTGCTGTCGAGGTAAAGCAACCGGTGCAACGAATCTTTCGACCCCGAACGGTCGGCATGGTCACGGAAGCGGGCCGCAGCTTCCGTCGCTCCCAACTGCCGGCGAAAACCATCTGTGTAAAGCGACCGCTTGTTGAGTCGAGTGAAGATTGAGACGTCTTCGATATAACGATCGATAGCCTCAAATGCCATTACGTAAAGGTAGTTGCGCCCCCAGGCGCCATGCGGAAGAGTGATGCCGAGAGGCTGCATCAAGCCTTCCCTTAAGGCACGCGGAAGACGTGCGTATCCGCTGCGCTTTCGGTCAGTTGCGTAGCGCGTGTAGCCGCCAAAAAGCTCATCGCCACCGTCCCCTGAGAGGACGACCGTGACGAATTCGCGCGCCAGTTTTGACACCATGTAAGTTGGAATTGCGGAGGAATCCGCGAATGGTTCGTCGAAGTGCCAGACCAGGTCGTCAACAACTTCGCAAATGTCCGGCGTAACCACGAACTCGTGATGATCTGTTCCGAAACGTTTGGCCGCGAGGCGAGCATATTTCAGCTCGTTATAACTGTCTTCATGAAAACCGATGGAGAAGGTTTTTACAGGCTGCGATGTATGCCGCGCCATTAGCCCAACAACTGCACTCGAATCAACTCCACCGGAGAGGAACGCTCCCAACGGAACGTCTGCAACCAATCGAACGCGCACCGCTTCGTCGAGTAATGCGCGCAACTCTTCAAGACACTCTTCTTCACTCTGTGCCGGCTTAGCCAGAGACTCATCATAAGGAAAGTCCCAGTATTGCTGGACGTATACGCGCCCACCACTGAACCTTAAGTGATGACCCGGCGGCAATTTTTGAACGTCGCGGAAAATAGTCAGCGGGTCCGGGACGTAACCGAACGTAAGATAATTGTCGAGAGCTTCTGTGCTTAGAAGGCCGCGAAATTCCGGGTGCTCACGCAAAGATTTCAATTCAGACCCAAAGATAAACGTTCCTTGCGGAGTAAGACTGTAGTAAAGAGGTTTCTTGCCCGCTCGGTCCCTTGCGATGAAAAGCTCTTGACGCCGCGCGTCCCAAATGGCGAAGGCAAACATCCCGCGGAAGCGGTCGACGCACCCAATGCCGAACTCTTCGTAGGCGTGCAGAATCGTCTCCGTATCTGAATGAGTCTTAAACTTGTGGCCCCGCCCCTGGAGTTCGCCCTGCAACTCGCGGTAATTATAAATCTCGCCGTTGAAGACAATCGTTACGGCGCTCGTACATCCCGAGATTGGCTGCTGTCCGCCGAATAGGTCAATAACCGAAAGGCGACGCATACCAAGCGCGACAGCGCCGGAGACTAGCATTCCCTGATCGTCCGGTCCTCGATGAGCAATGCGTCGACACATCCGATCGAGCACCAGCGTGCTCTCGACTTCATCTGGAAAGTTGTCTTGCGCTATAAATCCAGTAATGCCACACATCGAAATTTACCAAGCGATCAAAGTGGACCAATGATTGAGACCCGCTCGCTTTTACCCCTTCTCTGGTATCGCGTCGCTGCGAATCGGCTCCCAACGAATGTATCGTTCCCCACGAAGGAACTGGTAGAAGGCGATCACTGAAGCGAGATTTCCGAGGACAAAGTAATGCGGAATGGCAAGCAAACGACTATGCAAGCCCGACCGTTCGAGTAACCCCGCCAACCCGGCCGCAATGTAAAAACTAATCTGTGCAGCAAGAATGAAAGCGAAAAACATCGATCGTGGTGCCAGCACGGCAGATGCTGCCAGGATCGCGATCAAAAATATTGGTACGAGATAGCGCATCACTTTGTGTGAGAGAAGTTGGACGGCGTAAAAACCACTGGTCATCGGGTTCATCATCGCGCGATTCCGCCACAGGTCTGCAAACGTTTGCGTGATGATTCGGACTCTCGTTGTCAGTTCCTTGTTCGCCTGAACATTAGTTTCCTCAGTGCAAATGGCGGTCGGCTCATAGACCGCTCTTAAACCCTGCTCAACCATTTTGGTAGCAATCACGAAATCACTGCACGCCTCGTGGTAGAGCGGTTTGTAGGCTGAGCGTCTCACGGCATAGAGACAGCCACAAACTCCGATTAGAGAACGGACATAACTCTCGTGCTGTCTCAAAAAAGACTCATAACCCCAGTAAGACCGCGCGCCATGACCAACGCTCGATCGTGTGGAGTCCGTGTAAATCAGACGTCCTGTTACGCAGCCAACCGTAGGGTCTGCAAAGTTTGGCATCATTGTTTGCAGCACGTCCTTCTGGTAGAAGGTCGTCGCATCGGAAAAGACAATTATCTCGCCCGATGCTTGCTCGACGGCAGCGTTTTGAGCTGCTGTCTTTCCCAACCGCTGCGGCTGGCGGTAAAGCCGAACTCCCCGCGCAGTAAACTCCCGCGCGATCTCATCCGTGCGATCACTAGAACAATCCGATGCGACCATGACTTCCAAACAGGACTGCGGGTAGTCGAGCGTCAGAGTGTTTTCCAACTTGGCGGCAAGCGCTTGTTCCTCGTTATAGGCTGTGATGATCAGAGTGACGCGCGGGGTACATTCACCTCGACGCACCAGCCGCGGCCTCAGAACGCTCAGGACCACGAGCAATATGGGATACCCTACGTAGGTATAAAAAAGCGCCATCCCACTCATCCAGAAAACCACTTCCGCCGCGAGTCTAAGGCTCATAATGTTGCGGCCTCACTTTCTCCGCTTGCTGCCGATCCCACGCGTAGTCGGACCCCTTTGTCCTTTCGTTTCTCGAGGACAACGTGCTTTCCGGTTTCCGATTCGTACAACCGACGCAAACAAACTGCGTAGGCTACGAGGTAGTACACGTACCAGAGATAGGCGACTGATACGAAGAAGCTCGAAACGAGATAAGCGAGGAGTGAGGCCTGTAACCCTAGCGCGAGATAGTAATATTTTGAATCGGCGCGTACTTCATGCGTGTCGCGTACGATCTGGCCCAGTTTCTTCAGCGGCGTGACTACAAACAACGTGTAAGTTACCAGAGCCGCGCTCCCCATTTCTGCGGCCACCTGGGTATAGGCATTGTGCGTAACAAGTCCTGAATATGACATCTCCTTCGCATAGTTACCCATGCCGATACCAAGCAGTGGGTGACGGAGCGCGACATACAGAGATCTGAACAGCTCTCCTTGTCTGGCGCCTGAAGAACCGACCGGATCGAGGCTGGGAATGAATATCGAAAGGAGACGAACCACATAATTACCAGGCGCAACTGCAAGAAGTAACAATATGAGCACGACAGCTAAAACGAAAACATTTAACCGGTTGCTACCACCTAGCTTCCATGCCAGAAATCCGAGAGCCACTATTCCGCCGAGGAAGGCGCCACGTGAATATGTGACAACAACGGCCCCCATCATTAAGGCGACTGAGACGCCGAGCAGTACTTTTCGGATCAACCCACGCGATGAGAAAATCAACGCAATGGCGATAGGCATTATCGTAACCAAATGAAATGCCATGTCATTGGAGTTACCGAAGATTCCCTGACCCACCCCCCCGACCCGATACCCTTCGACTGTTAGCAGCCCTAACCGGTAGTCATTGAGCGCACCCACACTTAGCCAGCAACTTACAGTTATCGCCAAAAACAGTAACCATTTCAGACGTTTTTCGGTGCGCAGGGCATTCACCATCACGATGAAAATAACAATGCAGCGGATGAAGGCGCCGCTAAACTGTGTCCAGGCTTCAATTGGATCAATCGCTAAAGGAATTGAAAGCAAACCAGTCAAGCAAAAGAGCAGAACGAGGTTCACCTCACGCGGGCGCGCTGTCAGCGTGCCTTCAACGGTAAGTTGAGAGAAAAGGAAAATGAGCAGAGTCACACAGCCGAGGATTAAGGCAAGTGAAGCCGTTAATGGTGATGGATAAAACTCTGCGGGCCTGGCGTAAAGAACCACAGTGAAAAGAAAAAGTCCGGCAAAGGTCAAACTGTGGCCACGCCGAATAAATGTGCTCTGATCTAACGTATATTTCGCATCGTTTACTTTGCCGACTTTGATTGCCTTTCCTGGCATTTCGTGCGACTTGGCAGACTGGAACTCATCAGGATGCAGCCGACCGCCCGTTTTTGTGCTGCTGCGACGGCTTACGGCGCTAAACAGTGGTCTTACTCTATCGAGCCCGGGCATGGAGTCGGCACGGGAATAAAGGTGTTTAGACTTCGATCGTGAAGAGGGAAAGTACGTCGGCTCGCGATCTAATAAGCTCGATTTCCGGAGCACTTTCATCCAATCCTCATCGGTTATAGCCTATATCGAGAGCACTGACTCTAGCGGAGAAAGATATCTCTAAAACAAAAAATGAGCTTCGGTGCTTAAGTCACCTCAGCCTCAAAAATGCCTCGTAAGTGGCGAACAATCTACTGAATGACACTGGCCATACCTGGCCGTCCGTCAGACTGGGACACCCGCCTCCTGCGGTGTAACCACCAGGGAGCGTACTCGCTCACGTAAGGCACCCTCGAATCTCCTGGCCTCTTCTACTTCAGAGAATGAAAGAGCCCGTAATTCCTGTTCAATTCGCCGGCGGTAGTCCGATACGAGCGAATCGGAAACTCCTAGCACTGCTGCAACTTCCAGCTGGGTGGCGTGTTGTGGGCTCAAGTAGCAATGCCACAACACTCCGAGGATGCGGTTGTACTGCTTGATCTTTCCGCGAACTGTCACGTTCAGGTTTGAAAGGAAGTGATCCACAAACCCTGCGGCCTCGTCCTCGGACTCACGTCGCAATAAGCCCTGCTCTGGATCTTCTCCTTTATCAACCGGTTGGAAATGGTTGCCGTCGCCGTCGTTGTCGTCTCCATCCAATGGGACCAGGTAAATATCCATTACGGGGAGTCGAGACATGACGAGACTACGAAGAGCTCTAACATCAACTGGTGAATCTACTGCGTCCAGAACAGAGATAATGAGGTCTTCCAGATCGGAATTGCTGATTACCACTTGAGAATCGCCGGTGCAACCCACCATTCGGGTATCACGAGCACGAACCGGAATGATGTATACACGCTGTTCAATGTCGTGCGAATCACGACGACGCTTTCCAACCGCCCACTCACTAAGGCCATAGACTCTATCGGCCAATCGCCGGTGAGGCTCGTCGCCAGTCCCGCTCGTATCAAAACGGCGGAAGTTCGAACTAGACTGGATTAGGGTGGAGATACGGCGCGCCAGGCGGTAACTTTCGGGATGGCGTTTCCGCAATTCAGCGGTAAGCAAATTAGTCAGCTCGATTTGGCCAATCTCACATTCGATCTCATAGTCAGTCATCTCTGACTCGAGATAGTGCTCAAAGCGGTTCTTGCTTAGCAATTGTACAAAGAGTTCCTGCGTCAGATCGGTATAGGCGCTAGACGCGCCTTCTTCCACCAGGAGACCTGCGCTGCGTGAGGCTCTCACCAGTGGATGGTGTGAGACGATCCGGTGCAATTCGGACCACAGACGATTGACGTCGGAGCTTTTAAGACTCTCGACCCATTTGCCGCTCTTCGCCATTCGCTCCGCGGAGCGTTTTGCGCGAGCAGTCTGGGGTGCTTCGCCCAGGGGGCTCAGCTCTTTTTCGACTTCGTGACTTAGAGATTTCACAAGGATTATTCTTTGGGTAACGGAGTTTGATAGAACTCTTAACGGTGGGAATGGCGGTTGGGGGGCGCTCTAGCGCGACAGCGTTGCTTCCTATTGCAATTCAAACTTTCTAAAGGAAACTAGGAGCTTTTTGTAAGGCATTGAACCAGGGTTCTATTGAGAATTCTGGACTCGCGGAGGGCTATTGCGTAGTCAATTGTGAATCTGATCGAGAACTGCTTAGAACTAGGTGAGCTGTCCTGGAATTAACGTCAAGGAGCAGGCGCTCTCTGACAACGGGGAGCATCTTAGCAACATTGCCAAGAATGAGCAACATGTTTTTACATTTGCGGCAAGTTATTGATTCCAGACCACAAAAGCACCTATGTTGCCAAAAAAAGTTGTGGAACAGCTCCACAATTACGTCTATTAAGGTGTTGAACAAGCGGATGACATCGCAGGTTCTGATTGGGTTGAGGCGCAAGCAATTTGCCCCCTTGCCTTCCTCAATCCCTTGTAAGCGCAACTCTATTCAAAAACCTGATCGGATAACCTAGTCAATCGGTGCAAAAACTAGGGGGCAAAATGGATGAAAGCTGCAAGTGTAAAGTCATTTAGCAAGAAACTAGCTTGCCCCTCTTCAAACCTTCTTCTCTCATTCCGTCGCCAGATGTTGGCGCGTGAAATAAATTTCCTTATAAGGCAGCATCTTGCGGGATGTGATTTCTGCTATTGCGAAGTCCCGCTCCTGGCCTTTTACACAGCGCCACAAAAGGGTGAAATCCGAACACCCGACTTACCCATCAACATGAGACTGCTGGCTGAATCTATTCTTGGGCGAGATAAGAGTGATCGGCCTACAGGTGAGGACCAGGAACATCGGAAATCCCGACAGACAGCGTGAGCTTGGTGAAAGAAGTTGAGGTCCGAGTTGCGTGCTGACCTGGTTGTGGCAAAGCTAGGAATAAAGTTCTTCAATCAAGTCGCCGAATCTCTCGTCAATAACGCGTCTTTTTACCTTCAGTGTTGGAGTCAGTTCCCCTTTATCAATCGTAAATTCGTCAGCCAACAGTGCAACTCGACGGATGCGCTCGTAGTCAGCAAGTTCACGAGTGAGTTGTGCAACATCACTCTGAACTAGCTTGATGGCCGCCGGAAATTTCGCAAGCTCCGCTCTATCCCGCGGAAATTCTTCACCCGCCTCTGATAGCGCCTGTCTGACGGCTTCCCACTCAGCAACGATTAATGCGGCTGGTTGTTTTCTACCGGCCCCGACAATAACTGCCTGACTAACAAACTCACTTTGCTTCAGCAGACTTTCGATTTGTTGTGGTGCTATGTACTTGCCATTTGAAAGTTTGAATAAATCTTTCTTTCTATCGGTTATGTACAGTCGTCCTTCTTTGTCTAAATATCCGACGTCACCGGTAGCAAACCATCCACCATTCAGTACCGAATCCGTCTCTTCTGGATGGCCGTAATAACCCCTCATGATATTTGGTCCGCGCAATAGAATCTCGCCGTCTTCCGCGATTCTTATTTCGATACCGCTAAAGGGTTGTCCCACAGATCCGACTTGGTTATTTTCAGGCCGATTAGCTGTAACAATGCAGGTTTCTGTGGCGCCGTAACCCTGTAGGATTGGTATGCCGGCAGCCAAAAAGGCGTAGGAAAGGGCTGGGGAGAGCGGCGCTCCACCCGAAACGAAATATCTTAGTCGGCCGCCAACGCCTTCTCGCCATTTGGAAAAAACAAGGCGATCGGCCAATTTGTGTTGCAGCGCCAGCTTTGGCCAGATGCGGCCGCCTTTATCCTTCAATTCAGCGTATCGCTGACCGATCTCAAGTGAGCTAACAAACACTCGACGCTTCCAGCCCTTCTGTGAAAAGCCTTTCTTAACGATCCGGTGATAAACCTTTTCGAATAATCGAGGTACAGCTGTCATCACCGTAGGTCGGACCTCCCGCAGGTTCTCACCAACCTGATCGAAAGACGCTGTGTAATAAACCGAGACTCCGCTGTAACAGAAAATGTAAAAACCGCTTCGTTCAAAAATGTGCGATAGAGGGAGCACAGACAACGCGATGTCGGTTGACGAAATCGGTAAACCGGAGGTTATTGCCAGCACATTCGACATGAAATTCGAATGCGTGAGCATTACGCCTTTTGGTTCGCCAGTCGTACCGGACGTGTAAATAATCGTGGCCAGATCGTCAGGTCTGATTGCTTTTAAATAAGAATCGAAAGCCGCCGGTTTGTTTTTTGCGCGCTCGCGGCCACTCTTCTCCAACGTCTCCAGGGTTGTCGATCGAGGAACATTTTCAGTTGCTTCCGGTTCAAAGAAAATGATCTTCTCGAGAGAATCCAAGCCTTCGAGCGCTTCGTCGGAATGTTTGAATAGCTTCTTATTGGAAATAAACATTGCGCGCGTTCCTGAATCACTGAGGATGTATCTGATTTGGTCCACCGCTTGAGTTGTATAGATGGGAACGTTGATGCCGCCGAGACTGAGAATCGCAAGGTCTGCGATGGACCATTCCGGCCTGTTTTCCGATAGCAGAGCCACGCGATCGCCGGGCTTAATCCCAAGTTCGGCGAGTCCCAACGCGACATGTCGTACTCGCTCGACAAATTCTTCGGCAGAAATATTGACCCACTCGTCGCCCACTTTATGATTTAAGGCATCTTCCTTCGCGTGTTTCAAAGCTGCCTTAAGGCAGAGTTCAGGCACGGACAAAGCTGGGCTGTCCGGCGCATCTTGCCCCACCGTAGTTTTCGCAGAAGCTATTGAAGCCAAGCCTTTTGCGCCTCCTAATCAAGTTCGAATCGCCAAATTGATGATTGGGTTAACGGCCATCAATACTACTACAGCTGGGTGTACTCACTCAGCTGGCGCCGCTTCCGGCTCGGCAGCTGGGCTTGAATGCGACCGTCGGCGTCGTTTTCTACGGCGGGAATGCCCTTCCTCCACGCGTCCATTCATCGTGGCCAACCCCGCGAGAACCAAAAACAGCAAAGCGTTTGCGGTGGTATGCAACGTGAAGTCAAAGAAGCTATGAACCAGCACAGCAAAACATCCGGCCAGCGCGCCATTACCAACCCCTTTCCGGAAGTTGTCACCGCTTTCGCGTCGTATGAAACCCAACCGGAACAGGCTGACTACGAAAAACAATCCCAGTGCGGCTCCGATAATTCCGCCATCAGCGATTATCTGCAGGTAATCATTGTGCACCTGTTCAAGGCGATAGAGTCCGTTGAGGGAGTCATAGCCTGTATACACAACCGCGAAGGCTCCCAGCCCGATTCCGATGATTGGATGGTTTTTAATTATGTCTACAGTGACCGACCAGAAATGAGTTCGTCCTGAGGTAGGATCGTCAGTGTTGACACTGCCTGCCAAGCGCCTGAGCACGTCTTCTCCTCCCAACAACACCACGCCTCCAAAGATCGCTACGATCAAAGCCAAAGCCAGTCCAGCCTTTGTCGCGGCCCGCCTCATGCCCGACCTTTTCTCGGAAGCCTCTCCCTTTTTCCGACGCCAGAATCCCGTCGTCGCCACGAGGAAAAGAATCTCGGCAGTCAACGCAACCAGGCCACCTCGCGAGTTTGTAAATATCAGGGCGATAGCCATCATTCCGGCCGCGAAGAGGTAAATAAACCTTTTTTCTTTTTCGAGGGCTCCTGAGAAAATGAGGCCGAGCGGCAGTGCAACGGCAAGCTCCATATAGCCGGCAAAATGATGGCGATTGATAAATGGGCCAAAGGGTTGCGCTTGAGCCGGCTCCCTAATCCAGTAGATTTTGCTGGGGCTGGTGAATTGTTGGGTGAGCCCGAAGATGGCTAACAAAAAACCAAATATCGTTATGGTCCTGACCAGCAATTTCAGGCGTTTAGGCGTGTCAACGAAAACCAAAGTCGCTGCGAAGTAAATCAATAACGCGACCAACTGAACGACGACTAACCGAGTCGAGTAAGGATCAAAAGAGAGGCTGCGCACTAACGGAATTGAGCCGATGGCCACGTTGTCGGGCGTTCGCAGCGGCAAAAGTTGAATCAATCCAAGTAGTATCAGTCCTGCAAGAGGCGCCTGCAGTACATTTCGACTGATACGTGCTAACCCGAGGCTCCAGCTATCTAAAACCCATAGTGCTACCAGCGTCACGGCACCGAGAAAGAACACTGCAAGCGACCAATAGTGGACCGTCCCGTACGCCAGGGTTGAAAGGATGATGGCGAGACCGATGATGAGAAACGCAAAGCGACTGGGAAGAGTGTGACGAAGCGCAGGACGGACCGGCTGTACGCCTTTCGCCGTCGATTCGACCAAACTCGCTTCGCCATCGGTCGCAACGAGTTCGTTATTTTCGGGCCTTGAGATTGAAGTCGTCATACCAAACGTTACCGTAAATCGGGCAAACGGGGCTGTCAGCGTCACAACTTGCGCGGTTCATTTTTAACCTCAAGGCTTCGGCTTTCGCGCCTGTCTTAAATGTCAAAAAACCGCGCTGCCAATCATTTTCCCCGATCGGCGCCGGCTGAGAGGTGGCAAGAACAGCGTCATCATCGGCGTCTGTCACCACTAAGACGGGGGTAGCTGCACTTACGAGCTTGTTAGTCTTCAGGTACCATTCAAAATCATATTGAGTATTTGCCTCCACCGGCACAAGTTGTGAGACTTTAATTTCGTCGAGTTGATTCCGAACCTGAAAGACGAACTTCAAGCTACGACTGCCTGTATGACTTACAGTGGGATCGACGGCAATCTGCAATTGTGACGTCGAAGGCACTTGCCAGCCGAAAACAGCTCCAGGCACATTGACGAACTCATATTCAAACCCTGGGTCAACGAATTGTCCTAACTGGGCGCGATGATGGGCCGCAGGCGTTACGTCGTTCCATATTGCCATTGCGTTATGGAAATGTTTTCCCGCAATCAGACTGCTAATGATCGAATCAGCGGCGGCCCGATTCGGTTTCTTTTCGGATTCGGTCAAACTATTCCACAGTTGCAGTCCTTCATCTAATTTACCGCGGCCCACGAGGTATTTCGAAAACTCCGCGCGTGTTCCAGGCGTGTCTCCGATAGCTGCCTTGAGCGCTTCAAAGTCGGTTTTGTTGATTTGCCAGGCAAGATTGAACAACTGCGGCTGGAATTTTTCGTTAGCATCACTCGCTCGCTGCAACTCTGCAAACGCCTCCGAATAGCGACCATCCCGAATAAGTAAGTTTCCCAAGTACCAACGCGGGAAAGCATATGCGGGTGCAAGCTTTACGGCGGTCCGCAGCGCTTTTTCAGCCTTATCGATCTCGCCTGCCTGCTCCAATGCGCCACCGAGATCCATCCAAAATCTGTAGTCGTTAGGCGCCAGGCTGACAGCCTGTTCATACTCCGCGACGACTCTATTGATTTGATCTGAGTGGAACTCAGTCTGTATGAGCTTCCCAAGTCTCCAGTGGGATAAAGGATCCTTTGGCGCCATTCTCACAGCCATCTCGGCAGTTGCTAGCTGTTCTGTACTGGGCATCACGTTTGCCGCAATCGTATTTCCCAGGTACCACTGAACTACAAACCAGGAAGCAACTAACGACAACAAAATCGTGAGCACCAGGATGAGCTTCAAAGGCGTCGTGACCTTCACTTGAATTATTTCATTAGACATATTGTTGCTGCGGTGCTCGCCGCAGTTTTATCTAACCCAAGCCTTCCGAGAGATCTTCGATCGTAATCTTCATACGCTTGACGGAGATATCTTTTGGCCGGCAATAACCGACGATTTCCTGGACACGTTCTGCAGTCATCCTGGAACTGGCGATTAATACTTCGTTCACCGATTGCTGACGACAAACTGAACTAACATCGCCATTGCCGCGATAAACTTTCAGGCCATGAATCACTTTCCCGTTCTTTGCTGGATCGTCGTCCAAAAACCCCACTGGCGAATACTTCAGTTCCTTATTATTCAACAATTCGCGCAGCAGCAATTCGCCCGCGTCCCCCGCGCCATATATAAGAACCCGTCGACCTTCGCGATCGTTTGAGACCGGCAGTAAATGTCTGAACAAGCGAAACGCCATTCGGCTTCCCGTGAGAAACATAAACATCAGGATACCGTCGATGATAAAAATCGTCCGCGAGTAGCCTTCGAAGCGAAAAGTGAATAGGACCGAAAGCACGCTAAGAGCGGAGGCGAGGACCGAAGCTTTGGCAAAGACGATCAAATCGTCAAGACTCGTGTAACGCCAAATGCCGCGATAAACCCCGGTCAGCAGAAACGCAGCCATCTTAACGAATACCAGGACGGGCAACGTGCGCAGGAACAGTGTCCAAGCGGAACTCCCCGAGAGCGCGCCAAACTTGAACGCATAAGCACACCAGTAAGCGAGAAGAATAAGAATTACGTCGAGCAAAACTTCGAAGATACGTCGCTTATAGGAAAGGTCAATCAAAAACCCGAACACCGATTTATCCCGAAGCGCCAGGGCCTCATCAGTTTCATCGTATACTTTGACGCCCGCCAAATAGACCCCCAACAACGTCAGTAATATTGTAAATCCGGCGATGGCCGCCAAGCTCACATCGAGTTTCACGCGCTGGACGAACAGGGCCAGAACGCCTGAAAGCGCGGCAAAACCGTAGAGCATCCAGACAGCTTTGCGTTCCGACATCCCCAGCGCCACAAGTCTGTGTGACGTGTGGTCCCTTCCACCTTGAGATGCGGCCCGTCCGGAAATCTTCCGCAAGATCGTGACGAAAGTCGTATCGAAAATCGGAATGAATAGAACCAGAATGGGGACCGCGAGGATAGGCAACAAACTTCTCGATCGACCACCCGAAAGATTTACCAGTGCTGCACTGGCCAGGAAAAATCCAACGAACATCGAGCCGGAGTCACCCATGAAGATCGATGCGGGGTTTGAGTTGTAAACAAGAAATCCCAGCAGCGCTCCAGCAAATACAAGCATCATCAGCACGTCTTGCGGTTGATTACCGGCGATGAAGCTGAGCCCGATAAAACACGAAGCAATTAACGCGATGCCTGGGGCCAGGCCGTCCATATTGTCCAGCAGGTTTATTGCGTTGGTAATCCCGATGAGCCAGAAAATCGTAAGCACGATATTCAGTGAAGAATAGCTGGTCCAGGGCAACGCCAGCCCGTAGTAAACCACATAGGCCGCGCCCATCACCTGACCGATGAGTTTTTGGTATGGCTTGGTGTGAAGGATATCGTCGAGCAGGCCAACGACGAATAAAAAAGTACTCGCGAGCAGAATTCGTCCGCTATACGGGTTGGGCGGAACAAACAAAAAATACCCGATAACAACCGTCAGCCAGATTGCGACGCCACCCAACATTGCGGTGGGCTTCTTGTGCCACCGGTCACTCTTGGGCTTCGCCACCATGCCTACACGCCTGGCCAGGGCCCGCACAAGAGGTGTCAGCGTTAGCGCTAATGCCGCGGACGCTATAAAAGTCACAAGATGGAGCGTAGTAAAAGGCATTCAGAAAGCGAGATTTGTAATGCTTAGACCGGCAGTGTAAGTGGCAACCTAATCGAATGCGAAAATCAAATCAAGTCATGTACCTGAGAGCATTCAGACGGTCGCGGTGGTCCGGCGGGCACATTTGGTTATCGGGAAACACCGGGAAGCACCTGGTTATTAC
>DASQKG010000274.1:0-8477 GCA_035630655.1 Pyrinomonadaceae bacterium | reverse complement strand
CCGTGTCTATTCCTCGTCGTACGCACCTGAGCCGGGACATCCGGACTTTGCACCGCTGATGGCTGGACTTGAAGAATCATTCAACGCTCACAGCCGAAACGGGATTGTTACGTTCGAGTATGAAACTAAGATATTTTATGGGCGAGTGACCTAAATCAGTGGTCGGATGATTGGTTTCAAGGGCGCGGTTTCCGTTTAGATAGGGCTCTTGTGCCCGGCAACGCGGACGAGTCTGCACCCTAAACGGATCGGGAAAAAAACGAGAGTTCCGGCATGCGACGTTATTGCGTGCCCAGTTCTGTATTGTCCAGGTGAAAGCTTGTTGCGCCCGCGTTTTTCAAACTGTATCTTTACGTTGTTTGAAACCCATCCCTTGGAGATATCGGCCAAATCAAATGCCTGAGCGACGCAGCGACCAACGAATTGCATTGAATCTGGACGCCAGATGGGACGGTCTATCGGGCGGTCACGAAGCCCGGATCGAAGACTTGAGCCTCGGCGGTTGTTTTGTGAATACCACGGGACGAGTCGATATCGGGGAAAAGGTAGTTATCGAAATCAAGCTGCCGGCAGGCGATTGGCTGCAACTTCCCGCTAAGGTCGTCGCTTATCAACATGGAATTGGTTTTGGCGTGGTGTTTTCTCTCCTCACGGAAATAGACGAGGAAGCCATTCGAGAATTGATGCCGCAGTAGGACAGACATTCCTGTCTGTCTGACGTTAATTGCAAGCCTGTCTCGGATAAATAAGAACCAACCAACAGGAGAGCCCAGCTATGACTGGCAGCAATGCCAGTCTTACTGTAGTGCTCGTCTTTGGAATGCCGCGATTGCTTGCGCAAGGTCACCGCGGGTGAAGGTTCCGTTGGGCTTGAAGGAATTGTCAGCTTTTAGAAGCCCGTGAGACACGGCAACTGAGACGTAGCCGCGTAGGTCATATGGGATTGACGCGGCGTCCAGGAAGGCCAGTGGAGTCCCAGCCTTGGCCTCGGCCTCGGAACGGAGGCCGGAAGCCCGCACAAGCGCGACCGCCGCAGCGAGGCGTGTTGCGTTGTCATTAGGGCGAAACTGACCGCCCTTGGCCACGTCGATGAAAAGCGGACCATTCGGCGAAGCCTGGACACTCTCGACGAAGAGCATTGTCGATGAGTCGCGAACGTCTTTGTAACTCGGCTGACCGGGAAGGTATTGCGGTACGCGCGCGGATATCACCATCGCCGTCGCCAAATCGCCTCGCGAAATCCCAAAGTCTGCGCGGAACTTCGAGCCGATTGGCCACATCGAAGAAGAACGCAGGGTCTGGTAAACGTCCTCGCGCAGGGACGGACTCAATGTGCCGATGTCCTGCATATTAGCGTATCGTGCGCGATTAATTTCCATGACACCGTAGAATTGCTGCGAGGTTGATAACCCGCCAAATGTATTCCTGACGCCGATTCGCCATGGACCGGCCGTTGGCGCATTCAACGTAACACTCTCGCGTTTGCCGTTAAGTCCCGTCAGGTTAAGGGTGTTTGACTGCCCGCGAATCATGCCCGTCTGATCGTAAACTGACAGCCCGAGATCGTTTGTGCTCCAGATCGGTCCCCACGAAATCTGAACGGAAGCGGCGACTGTGCCTTCCGGAATCGAAACGGTGGCTTCAGCAGAACTACCCGGCTGCACCGTTCCCGTGAACTCGATGGGAGCATCACTCACGAATTCAACCTGATCGCGGTCGAGGGTGCCACGCCACATCCCTATGCGCCGAGTGGGAAACTCTGCTTCGAGGACGGCGGCGTGAACGTTCAGCATTCCGGTGCCGACCTCGTAACTGTAGTAAGGCGACAAAGGTGTTGAGCTACGCTGAAGAATGCCTTTTACTTCAGCAGGCGTCAGGGCCGGATTAGCCTCCAACATCAGGGCGATGGCGCCGGCAACCTGTGGGGCTGAAAAGCTTGTCCCATTTGCCGTCGTGTAGTTGGGAATCTCTGTAGAACTGAGCCGTTTAGAATCAGCGCCCACGAGTCCCAGTGCTCCCGTGACATTCGCTACGCCCGAGCCGCGCAAGCTGACAACATCTACTCCCGGCGCAACCAGCGTCGGTTGAAATTGTGTACTCGCAAACCGACCGCGCGACGAGAAATCTGCCAGACGGCCCTGAATGTCCGTTGCACCCACGCTGACTACCCAGGGCGCGGCTGCATACGGATTTAGCGTGTGTTGACCGGGACCCGTATTACCAGCCGAAAACACAACGTTGATACCCGCCTCGGTAAGCATCCGGGTGGCGACGTTGACGGGATCGTTCGCGTCGTACATGGTGTTTGCCGAGAAGCTGCAGTTAACCACCTTGACGCCCAAATCGCGGCCGTTGGCCAGCAAGTAATCAAAGCCCGACAACACGTACAGCAGCGTCATATCGCCGGCACCCAGTCCAACCAAACGAGCATCCGGCGCGACGCCACTGTATTTTCCGCCGGAAAGATTTCCATTGCCCGATACGATGCCCGCTACAAAAGTTCCGTGACCGTAGAGGTTATCGGTGTTTTCCAGATGCTCTGAATTGATTGGGTAGTTAAAGCCGACATTGGCGCTTTGCGTTTCGGCCAACTTGATGTTTTTGGTGACGCGCCCAGCAAGGTCGCGGTGTGTGGCATCGATTCCGGTATCGAGGATCGCAACCGAGACGTTCTTTCCAGTGACCGAGAGGCCGCGGTTGGAGATGATGATTTCAGAATCCTTCCAGGCACGATCGACGCCAGTGACGGCCCTGACTTCGGGCTCGCTGGTTAGAGTCAGCGTTCGGTTTCCGTAGATTGATCGAACGGCCGGCAGCTTGGAAATAGCAGAAAGCTGTCGCCGCGTGCCAGTAACCGTGACAACCGGAAGAACGCGATAGCGCGTACCCCCGACGATTCCAATACTTTGAAGGTCGGAAAGATCTGATTCAGTCGGCAGACGATGGTAAACAACTGCTGCATTCACGTTGCTGTCGTCGGCCATCGCGTTGAGCTTCACGGCCAATTCAGGGTCGACACTCTGCAGACCTACCGATACAGGCGACGAATTCATCACTCCGTCCACGCCAGTCATTACAATCCCGTCCACGCCCGTCATCACGATGCCATCGACTCCGGTCATGACGATTCCGTCGACACCGCTAAACTTCAGGCCCTGAGGAGCAACAGAGAAAACCGTCCCGTCAGCGCTGGTTGCTCGTATGGAATCGACCCCCGTCATCACGATACCGTCGGCCTTGTGCATCACGGTGCTATCGACGCCGGTCATGACGATGCCATCGGCTCCCTGGCGTCGAACTCCGTCGACACCTGTCATAACGATTCCGTCGACACCGGTCATGACGATGCCGTTAGGCAAGGTCGCATACACCGCAACTGCGTGATAGGTAACCCCGTCAACACCAGTCATGACTATGCCGTCCACTCCAGTCATGACGATGCCATCAGCACCGTTCATCGAAATTCCGTCGGCCCGAGTCATGCGGCTATTGTTAGCGTAAACGGCACCGTCGTCGACTCCCGTCATGACAATGCCATCTGAGGTGGCTCCGTCAACCCCGTCCACGCCTGTCATCACAATCCCGTTGGTGCTTGAATTAAAGAACTGATCAACGCCGGTCATTACGATCCCGTCTACCCCGGTCATCACAATGCCATCGACACCGGTCATCACAATTCCATTGGATTTGCTGATGTTGAGGCCGGCCATAACAGGAGACACCATGACCAACACGACAAGGGTCATGGCGACGAACTGACGCATTCTTCTGGCTATGGAATTAATACGGAACCTAGTGCTTAGCAAACTATCACCTCAGTCGGATTTCTTGGCGCAGTCATGCTAACGAACTGACGAGGTCGCTGCTGCAAAGAGCTCTTCCGGGAATTTAAAGCGGTTGTCGGCTTCCCTGCCTGCCTTGATTCCTCGAGCGCCGCCTGCCTATATTTCAACGCCGCTATATCTTTCCCGAAAAGCGTAGGGCATTCTAGAGTCAACGTCACGTTCATATGTTGTGTTAACCTTGCGTTTATAAGTAGAAACTCCGCCTTTATTTTGGCCGACTTTTAGCCAATTAGCTGCTGGTATAGCTTCCTGGTTTCCAGACTTGGCTCCACACCTAACTCGCTCTCCAGGAGTCGTTTCAGTCCCTCATAGTGCTCTTTGGCGGCTCCGCGATTTCCCATCGCTGCGTGGGCCTTAATCAGGACGCAGTGAATATCTTCCCGAAACTGGTCTTCGCGGATAATCAACTGCGCCAGTTGCATCGCTTTAGGCCAGTCTTCTGAGGTTTGGGCGACGCCTGCCAGCGCCTCCAATAGACGCAGATACTGCTCTCGGTAATATGTGCGCTGCTCCTCCACCCACGGTTCATAACTCCCCTGCATGAATTCCCCGCGATAAAGCGTCAGCGCGCTCTCGTAGGCGGAAATGCATTGTTCAAACTGCCGCGCGCGGCGCGCATTTTCCCCCTCGCTAACCAATTGATCAAACTGTTCAATGTCAATCCGGTAAGAAAACTCAGAATTCAGCTGGTAGTCGCCGTCGCGATAGAGCAGGAAGTTCTGCTTGAGCGGCTGGTTACTATTTAGTGCCTTACGGATATGCGAAACGGTCGGATGGAAGTTTTTCTCGACGACATCAAAGTCAGTTTCGCCCCAGAAAGTGTCGATGATTGTGTCTTTTGACGCTCTATGATGGCGGCGAGAAACGATGAAGCACAGGATGTCGCGGGCTCGACGCGTTGGCCATGCATCCGCCGCCAGCGGGCGCGTTGGGTCGCGAAGAATCTCCACCGGACCTAGCATTTTGACGGTCAGATCAGTTACGGGCTGCGGTATGAGAGCAATCTCGGCAACCTGCGCGGGCGTCTCGCGAACGGGTTGTTGAGGAGTTGCCGCTACCTGGTCGCGTATATCCAACGGGAGCAGCTCCAACGCCTCTTCAGAAGCGAACAGTTGCGGGTGGCGGGAAACCTGGCGCTTTAGCCAGTATTCGTAGTCGTAACGCGCGGCGAGATCGATTGCGCGCTTGAGGCGTTCGATCATCTCCGGTTCTTTGTCCAGATGAAAATCGCAAAGGGCGACTACGATGCTGGCCTGGGCTTCGTCGTAGTAGAGTCCGTTTTTGTGAAAGTACTCCAACGGCTGGCTGAGGTCTTCTCGAGCGCGCTCATACTCGCCGCGGGCAGCCAAAATGCGGCCGCGCGTTAGCGAAGCCGTAAAGAAGCCCCTCTCTTCCTTTTCGATTGGCCTCGCACTGATGAGCCGGTCAATCTGGACCAGGGCCGCATTTAGGTCACCTATCTGCAAGCCGAGCAAAGCGCGTTCTTCCAGCAATTCCGTTCGTTCGACGCTTATTCCTGCTTCATCATACGAGCGAGCGGCGCGTTCGTAGTATTCAACTGCTCTTTCGATGTCGCCTTGCTCACGATAGAGGTTGCCGTAAACCTCGAAAGTCTCGGCTCGCGGAGCCACCAGGTTAAAGAGTTGGCACCGCCCCAGGGCATTGTCGAGATGTTGTTCGCACGCGGCAAAATCACCCCGGTACAAATAACATCTGGCCATATTCAGATTTGCGACTGCCTCCTGAGGCATCGGCGGACCGGGTCGGTCTTTCCGCAACATGCGGCCCATCCAACGCAAAGCCTCACCGAAATCGCCACGCATGCCGGCGGGAGTTCCCAGGTTGTGGGCGATGAAGCGGATGTAGGCTTCGTCGTTCCGCTCCTCGGCTGACTGCAGTGCAGCCCTGAATTCGCGCTCGGCAGCTGCCCATTCGCCCATCGCGACCAGGCAAAGTCCACGCGTGTTACCGCACTTTGTCCGAACGGCGGAGTTCTGATCGCTGAGCGACGTGGCTTGATCGAGATAGGTGAATGCCAATTCGCAGTTTCCCTGGCGGCGGGCGAGAGTCGCCAACGAATGAAGGGCGTCAGCCTCGCCTTCTTTGTCCTCTCGCTCATGGAGAAGGGAAACAGCGTGACGTAGCAGCGAATGCGCGAATTCGTAGTCGCCGCCCAAGCGCGCGACTTCGGCGCGGTGGGCCAGGGCGCGTGGATGGGCCTCCAGCGCGGCCTGCGGCAATGAATCAGCCACTGAGGCAAGCGATCCCAGCGCTCCCGAAGAGATCCACTCGGACCCTCTTTCAGCAATCAACTTGGCTGCGCCTTCGAAGTCTTCGGCCCCAAGAAGGTGTTGCACCGCCTGCTCCCATGACAGCTGCGCAAGGTAATAAGCAGCGCAGCGTTGATGCTCAGCAGCGACACCTGTGCGTCCAATCTCGCTACGCAGGCGCCGGCGCAGGAAATTCTGAAATAGAGGATGGAGCCGGTATTCTTCGCCCCGCCGGTCGCTCGCTACGGAGATAAAAACGTTTCGGCGAACCAGATTGGGTAACACCCGTGCACAATTTAGGCCCGGGTAAAGCGACGCGCAGGTGTCCAATTCCACCCGATCCAAGAGAGCAACTTTTAACAGTAGCTTTTGGATGTCTGCTTCCTCATCCGAAAAGACTTCTTCTGCAAAATAATCGAATATGTCGCGCTCTGACTGTCGTAATACCTCGACCAGGTCAGGGGCGTCAGCGCGACCGTCACGATTAGAAATGACGTTTCGGTGGGCGACTTGCCGGACCAATTGCAACGCCGTTATCCAGCCGTGCGTGCGTTCACGATACTCGGCGAGTTGTTCCGGAGTTAACTCGAGATCGAAGACCTTTCGAAACAGTTCCTGAGTCTCTTCATCGGTAAACAGCAGGTCTGTACGGTCGATGCTCGAAAGGGGCGTTTGAGTTCGTAATCTTCCCAACGCCAGCGGCGGCATCTCACGCGAGATTATGATTATGTGCAAAACGTCTGGCAGGTAAGCCAACAACCGATCAAGAACCGCGTGCACCGCAGTATCTGGCCCCAAATGGTGATAGTCGTCCAGGACCAGGATGAGCTGTTGTTCGACTCGTTCCAGAATCTCATTCAGGAAAACATCAACCGCGCGTTCGGGATGCTGCGCGAGTTCGCCCGTGGCTTCCTGGAGATAGGAAGACATGGCTTCGCCGAAGCCGGGAACAAGCTTTTGAATCCCAAATGTCAGGTAACCCAGAAACACCGACGGATCGGCATCGGTGTGGTCGAGTTGATACCAGACAAACTGTCGCTTGTGTGTGCGGAGAAAGTCCGCCACCAGCGTTGTTTTTCCTGAGCCGGCGTTGGCAGTGACAAGAGTGAGCGGATAACTAAGATTTCCGAGCAGCCGATCAGTGAGTCGAGGCCTCGATAGCAACTCAGGCGCGGGCCGCGGTGGAAGTAACTTCGTCCGCAGAAAGAAACTTGGGCGTGCAACCTGAGCGATGCTCGGTCCTGATCCGGCCGGCGTTGGGAAGGGCTTCTGCTGACGATCTTTGGGGGCCACTAGTTCCTGCCTCTCCGCATTGTCTGGTGCGGCGGGCAGGTTAGCACGGTGAAATGGAATCAATCCACCATCCGGCGGGATCGATAAGATCGCCACTGTAGCTGCTTCGGGGGTCATCAATTCATCTCAACGCCAAACTGGGATTAGCTGCACTTATGAAACGGCTCGTGCGTTTGCAGTTTGCATTGGAGCTGTAGCTTGTGATTGCTCAAGAAATGCCGCAAAGTCATCCAAAGCCGCGGCCCGGCCATGCGTGTGATCCAAAGCGATGTTCGCTTGCTCGCTGGAAAGTCCATAGCTTTCGAACAAAGCAATTACCTCGAGCCGGGTGAAGGCCAGTGTTTCTTCGTCAATGACTACCAGATTCTGCTTGGAACGCATTCGCCACAAAGGAGCGGGCGGCAAACTTCGGCTGGTAATCAATACGTGCACATTCGAAGGTAGCAGCGGCAGTAAACGACTGAAGAAAGGCTCCAGCCAATCAGAGTCGGAGACGAGGTGCACATCCTCGATCACCAGTAGCAGTGGCCCTTCCCCCTCAGCCAATTCATAAACAAATGCCTCGGTCAGCCAGGCGATGTGATCGAGATCCACTGCCGCTACCAGCGGCATCAGCGACCCGGCCCCAAAACCGGGACGCTGCTCGCGCATGCTGGCGACCAGATATTGGAAGAACAGTTTTGGATCAGCATCGGGTGCGTCTACCTTGTACCACGCTACTGGCCGTCCACATTTGCGCGCGAAATCCACCGCCAAGGAGGTTTTACCTGTCCCGGCGCGGCCGCTAATTATGGTTGAGGTGCCCGCCGCCATGCTCTGCTCGAGCATGCTCAGCAAACGCGCCCTTGAAACGCGTGGAGGAGGACCTGGCTCGCAGATCTTTTCCTTAATAAGCTCCATCGTAGTGCCCGCCAGATGGTGAGAGGAGTCGATTAAAAACATTCTTTGAGAGGGAATCCTTCCTTGATGATATGTGCGTGGCCACTGCAAACTCATAAAAACCGGCCCTTTTGTTGGCAGATTCGTCATTCCGCCAACGGGAATAGTTTTATTGCAATCACCTTGAGAA
>DASQKG010000273.1:0-6200 GCA_035630655.1 Pyrinomonadaceae bacterium | reverse complement strand
TCCATCGCAACATCCGCGAGATGGTAAATGGCATCGCGCCATTTCTGATCTATGACAACGATCCGTACCTGGTGGTAAGCAATGAGGGCCGGCTCTTTTGGATCATGGATGGATTTACTGAGTCATCCAACTATCCCTACTCGCGTCATCATCGAGTGGATGGAAACAATATTAACTACATTCGCAACAGCGTGAAGGTAATAATCGACGCCTACAATGGCTCGGTCGATTTCTACATCTTCGATAGCCAGGATCCTTTGATTGCCGCTTATCGAGCGGTCTTCCCCACGCTCTTCAAAGATGCGAGCCAGATGCCCGCCGACCTGCGCGCACACATCCGCTATCCCGAAACCCTGATCAGAGCGCAGGGCGAAGTTTACGGCCTCTATCACACACAAAGCGCCAAGGTGTTTTTCCAACGCGAAGACGTCTGGAATGTTGCGCAGAAGATCGGAACTGATGAGCAGGGTAAAAAGAGGGTGGAACAGATCGATCCTTACTTTGTCCTCATGCAGTTGCCGGGAGAGAGTGCTGCAAATGAATTTGTTTTGATTCTGCCCTTCACGCCGGCAGGCCGAAACAACATGATCGGATGGATGGCTGGCCGCAGCGACGGCGAGAACTATGGAAAACTCCTCATCTACAACTTTCCCGAGTCGCGACTGGTGGACGGCCCACTACAAATCGAAGCGCGCATAGATCAGAATTCTGATCTTTCTTCCCAGTTCACGCTCTGGAATCAACAGGGTTCGCGCGTCCTGCGAGGGCACCTGCTGGTCATCCCTATCGGACGCTCGCTCCTTTATGTAGAACCGATCTACCTAAGAGCCGAGAGTAGTCCCATGCCTGAATTGCGAATGGTTGTTCTGGCGGCTCAGGATAAGCTTGGTTACGGGCGTTCATTCGAGGAAGCTCTCAACAGCCTCGCGGGCGATGTGTCCCGCGCGCCGGCTGCCGAGAAGGTAGACGAGAGAAAAGACGGCGAACCCGCTAAGGCCGCGGCCCCCACCGCCAGTCCAACTCCAGTTGCCAACCTCCAGCAACTAATTAATCGAGCTGTCCAGGAGTTTGAGGAGTATCAGCGGCTGACTTCGCAGGGAAAACTCGGTGAAGCGGGTCAAAAACTCGAACAGCACAAACGCACTCTGGACGAGCTGAAGAAGGCTTCAGTCAGACCTTAGGAACGCTGGTTTTGGATTCCGGCGCAGTAGCCCGACCGTTAGGGAGGGCGTGGATTCCCTTGACGTCACTGGCACCCTCCCTAACGGTCGGGCTACTGCCCCGAACCGCCGTCTTTTAGTCAGAGACCTATCTCATTCCGCCCAGCTTAGCCACAGTCCAGAGTTTATCTCCCTCAACAATTAGCCGATTTTGTTAGCGCTTTTGCTGACGAACGTTATAATTGTATAGCCTTGCCGTACACTAGTTTTTTACATTACCCGGAAGCTTGCCTTCTGGGTTATAGTGACGCCACACGAAAATCAATTTGCTCAAAACGGCTCTCGAAGGGGTTACTTCAGGTCGGCTTTTGAGGCTTCGGAGGAATGGCTTGGCAGCGGCGGCATTTTACGATCTTGAGGGCACGTTGGTTAGCACCAACCTCGTCCACACTCTTAGCTTCTACGCCAGGAATGAGCCCGGCTTGTTTCGTAGCTTTAAGAAGAGTGCCGCCACGCTTCTGAGTCTGCCCGTCTTCGCAGTTACCGATCAGTACAGCCGAAAAGTTTTCAACGACCTCTACTTCAAACGATACAAGGGCGTTAAGGAAGATCGCCTACGCTTTCTTGCTGACGACCTGTTTCTCTCCGTGCTAAAGCCCGCCGTTTTCCCGGGCGCCTACGAACTCATAGAGAAATCGCGCAGCATTGGACTGCGCCAGGTCGTAGTGACGGGTGCTTTAGACGTGTCTGTAAAACCGCTGATGGAACACCTTGGGATTTCGGACTACGTCGCCAACCGTCTGGAATTTGTTAATGGTGTTGCCACCGGACGTTTGCTGCCACCGGTGATGGCGGCCGCGACGAAGGCGTCCTGGATGCGAGTTTTCGCAGAACGCCAGGGCCTCAGCCTTAGCGATTCATACGCTTATACGGACAGCATGAGTGACCTTCCGATGCTTTCGATCGTGGGCCACCCGGCCGTCATTAATCCCGATATGAGGCTCAGGCAAACAGCTCTACACCATGACTGGCCGATTCTTAATTTGAAATAAAGGTAAATGGTAAATGGTCGACGCTCACATCAAAGGAGTTAAAGATCATGCGACCACATCAAAATCTAGAAGCCTGGAACAAGGCGTTGGAGTTTGTCATCAATGTTTACAAGCTTACAGAACGGTTTCCAAAAGAGGAGAGGTATGGCTTAACAAGTCAAGTACGGAGAGCAGCGGTTTCAATTCCAGCGAATATCGCTGAAGTAGCTGGGCGGCAATCGAAAAAGGAGTTCGCACATTTTCTTTCAAACTCTCAGGGTTCAGCTAGTGAACTCGAAACTGAACTCTTAATTGCTTTCAGGCTTGGGTATCTGGACGAAACAAATTTTGCTTGGCTTATCACCCAGCTCGAAAGAATCGGTCGGCTATTAACTGGTTTAAGACGAAACGTCAGCATTCAAGTTCGTTCCTAGCGCAGTGTTTTCGATCAGCATTCACCCGGAGGCCGCTCTTAAACTATTTACCATTCACCATTCACTATTTACCCATTATGCCCCTTCAACTAAGACGTAAAACACACGAGTCAGTCGTCTACATCGACCGCGACAGCGCACCGCGAATCATGCCGTCGGGCGAGGACTTCATTCTCGAAGACCTTCCGATCGGTACGCGTGTCCTCTATCCCAATCCGCCAATCAAGGGACTTCCCAATCGTGAGGCAGCGATTCGTTATGCGCTAAACCATCCGCACGGTTGCGATCCGTTGTTTGCGCAGCTTGAGCCAGGAATGCGTGTGACCGTTGCGGTCGACGATATCAGCCTGCCCTTGCCTCCAATGGCCACGCCCGACATTCGGCAAACTGTGTGTGAGATTGTTCTGGACATGCTCACCGGGCACGGGGTCGACGACATTCATATCATCGTTGCCAACTCACTACATCGAAAGATGACTGAGTGGGAAATGAAGCGAATGCTGGGGAAAAGGATTTTTGACGAGTACTACCCCGACCGCTATTACAACCACGATGCCGAATGGACCGACGGCTTAATCAAGATTGGTGAAACCAAACACAAGGAACCGCTAACGCTAAACCGGCGGGCGGCCGAAAGCGATCTCCTCATCTACGTCAACATTAACCTCGTGCCGATGGATGGCGGTCACAAATCAGTCGCAGTCGGTTTGTGTGATTACGAGTCGCTGCGGGCGCATCACGAGCCACAAACGATTCGCGACTCCGATAGTTATATGGACCCCGCGCGGTCTGAGTTGAATCACAAAGTCCACCGCCTGGGCAAGATTGTCGATGAAACCATGAACGTCTTTCACATTGAGACGGCCATCAACAATCGCATGTACAAAGGCGACATGGATTTTCTGCTCAAGAACGAGGACGACTTCTCGGCGATGGACCGCATGAAGTTTGAGGCGATGCGCTACGCGCTCAACAAGCTGCCACGTCCGGCGCGCCGAAAGCTGCTTCACTCGCGTCCAGCGCAGTATGAAATGATTGCCTGTCATGCGGGAAAGACCGAGCCGGTTCATGACAAGATCATCGAAAAGGCGTTTGATCAATACGCGATTCCGGTTCGCGGGCAATGCGACATTCTCATTACCGGCATTCCGGACATCTCGCCCTACAACGTCTATTCGATTCTTAATCCGTTGCTGGTCCAGGTGATGGGTCTTGGCTACCACTTCAACTTCTATCGAAACAAGCCGCTGCTAAAGAAGGGTGGCGTGTTGATTATTCATCACCCGTGCTACGACGAGTTTGATCACAAGTTTCATCCGAGCTACATCGAGTTTTTCAACCGGCTGTTGCCGGAGACGCGGGATGCGTTTGTGCTCAGAGATAAGTATGAGCGTGAGTTTGCAAACAATCCTAGCTACGTCGAGATGTACCGGCGCGGAAACGCATACCACGGCGCGCATCCGTTTTTCATGTGGTATTGGGGCGAAAACGGGCGCCAGCATGTTGGGAAAGTGATCGCGGCGGGCGCCGAAAACGCGCACGTGCCGGCGATGTTGGGCTGGGAGCGAGCGGACAATTTGACGGAGGCCATTGCCATGGCGCGCAGCTACATGGGCAACTCCGCAGAGATCACAATGCTGCATCAACCGATGATTGGGATTGCGGATATGGAGTGAGCATGCGGTTATGAGCAAGCTTTCACCAACTGAAATTTACAACGGTCGCAAGATCTTCCTGATCGGAAGCACAGGATTTCTGGGCAAGGTAACGCTCAGCATGCTTCTGCAGCAGTTTCCGAATATCGGCCGCGTGTACGTTACGGTGCGGGCTCGCTCTCAGGAAGAATCCGAGACGCGCTTCTGGAACAGCGTGATT
This sequence comes from Pyrinomonadaceae bacterium, assembly GCA_035630655.1. Classification (GTDB taxonomy): domain Bacteria; phylum Acidobacteriota; class Blastocatellia; order Pyrinomonadales; family Pyrinomonadaceae; genus PSRF01. Next base: position 1,700 of record DASQKG010000273.1, on the reverse strand, counting down.
ACGGCGCCGCCTTTCGATCCGCTTCGGGAACGGTACGGCGGCGCGCTCGACGGTTTCATTCGCGACAAGGTAGCGATTGTCGGCGGTGACATTGGCGATACAAACCTGGGCTACACGGATGAAGAAGCTCAGCGCATAGCCGACGATGTCGATGTGGTGCTCAACAGCGCCGGCAACGTCACCTTCAATCCCACGCTCGAGAGCGCGCTCAGAACTAATGTGGTGGGTACGCAAAACGTTATCGCCTTTGCCAAACGCATGAAGCGCCCGGCGCTGGTCCATGTGTCTACCTGCTTTGTCGCCGGCAACCGTTCCGGGCCAGTGTGGGAAAGCGATCCTGTGCTCGGTTATTTCCCGCGCAAGAACGAACTCAAAGGGGTCGAGTTCTCCGTTGAAGAAGAGATCAGAGATTGCGCCCGGCTCGCCGAGCGGGCGCGGGACGAAGCGCGCGACGCGATGATGGTGGCACGCTTCCGTGAGCTCGCGCGCAAACGCTTAAACGATGAAGGTCGTGATGCCGACGATCCGGACGCCATGGGCCTCGCCGTCGCTCGTGAAAGAAAAGTCTGGATACGCACGCGCTTGACCGAGCTCGGAGTGGAACGTTCAGCGTTCTGGGGCTGGCCAAATATTTATACCTACACCAAATCGCTGGGCGAACAACTGGTGGCTGCTGAGACGGGGATGATTCGCAGCATCGTGCGCCCGAGCATTGTGGAATCCGCGCTTTCTTATCCATTCCCCGGTTGGAACGAAGGTTTTACTACCACAGCGCCGATTATCTTTTTGGTGCTGAAAGGACAGACGCAGGTGCCCGCCAGTGAGAAGCTGATCCTCGACATCACTCCGGTTGATCAAGTCGCCTCAGTAATGCTCGCGGTAGCTGCTCAGGCCTGCGTGGAACAACCGGAACTGGTCCATCAGGCCGCCACGGGTGATTCAAACCCAAACAACATGGACAGGATCATCGGCCTGGTCGGCCTCTATAAGCGAAAACATTTCAAGGAGAAGGAGACAGGCAACAAGCTCATAAACGAAATTGCTGCGCGCATGGAGCCGCGTCGCGTGTCCACTTCCAGTTTCGAAAAGTTTTCTACTCCGATGTTTAACTCGGCAGCGAAGAAGGCATCTTCTCTGCTGGATCGCGCGCGCCCACGTTGGGGCGGCGGACGCTTCGTCGAAGCGATCGACCGCATCAAGACAGGTGTTGATCGCGTCGAGCAGATCACACACGAAACTGCGGAAGGGTTTGAGATGTTTCGGCCGTTCACGACTGAGAATGCATATATCTTCCGCTCCGATAACGTGCGCGCATTGTTTGAACGGATCAGGCCCGAGGAACGGGGACTGTTGAGCTGGTTTCCGGAAAAGTTTGACTGGTACGACTACTGGCTAAACATTCACTTGCCCGGTCTGAAGAAGTGGGTATTTCCCACGCTCGAAGAAGACATGCGGGCGCAGCCGAAACGCATCTACACCTATCGCGATCTACTCGAACTCTTCGAGACTTCAACCAAACGGCACGCGACGAGAGTGGCCATGCGCATCGAGCGCGATGGGCGCAAAGAGCAATACACCTATGCCGACTTGCGTGAGCTTGCGACTCGAGCCGCAGGTTTTCTCGCCGCCAACGGCATTAAGCCCGGCAGCCGCGTAATGCTCGTGAGCCACAATGCTCCCGAGTGGGGCATGTCATATTT
>DASQKG010000272.1:0-4562 GCA_035630655.1 Pyrinomonadaceae bacterium | reverse complement strand
AGACTTCGGTTCATATTCGACCAGGCCTTCGTATAGCGCCATGTAAATACGCGCCTCTGGTTGCCCAGAGCTGAGGGCCGGATCAAGCGATTCCGGTTCACCGCCGTTTACATATCGGAGAATGTTCTCGTCCGGTGGTGTGGTCCTGCCAAAAAACTCCTCATTGGTTGCCAACGCACTACAAGAGATAGCCCCAAATGCGAGTGATGCAATGGCCAATAAGGTGACTGCGCGCTTCAGGTAAGATTCAATCATCCATGCTTCTCAACTACCTACTTCAAACAGGCACGGAACTTATCACGTGAAATGCGTTCAATCAAGACTGTTGTTACAGAACCGTGCGCGGTAGCGCCGGATTAGAAAGGGTTTCGGGTGTCGGGTTTCGGGTATTAGGTATGGGGCGATAACTGTCTGCGATTAACCTAGAGAAGGTCGAACGAGATCCTGCTGCTTTGTTCTTCCCGACACCCGACACCCGTCACCCGACACCCCTTCTGGCGCTACCGCGCTCGGTTCTGTAAATCGCCTAATGCTTCCAATCCGTATTAATACGAACTGCCTTCAGCGAGGGTGCATCCAGCACGTTTGAATCAAAGCCAGTCACGTAGGGCTTCACTAGCGCATAAGAAGAAGCAAAGTAAACCGGCATTACGCTCAAATCATTCAGGGCCTGGCTCTCGGTTTCTATTGGCGGCGGCGCTCCCAGCGTGGCCGGCCGGGAATTGGTACGCACGGGCGTCGCAGTGGGATTGGCGGGCGAGATTTGCGAGTGAAGTTGCTCAGACACTGTTGGGCCATCCGGAAAAAGCATGCGAATGTTTGTCAGCTCGTCCGTTGTCTGCATCACGATGCCCCGGCGAACGACGTCATAGTCTCCTGAATTGATCGCAGCTGTGTATTCGTCCCAGGGCCTAATTATGATCTCGGTTTCAATATTCAAAACCTCGAGCCACATGGCGGCAATCGATTGGGCCACTACACGCTGTTGCTCGTTCCGATTTATTAGCAGCCTTACTTTCGGAAAGCCCTCACCGTTGGGGAAGCCGGCCTCTTCCAGCAGTTTCCTGGCGCGTTCATAATCTTTTTCCAGAAGCTCAGATTTCTCCACCACAGGCTTCAGTGAGTTTGTCACCGCATCGGGAAGAAAGCGCTTGGCCGGTTCCGTGGCGCCGCCAAGATCGTCCTTGCTAATCCGTTCACGATCAAATCCCAGCGTCAATGCTTCGCGAACACGTACATCGTCGAAGGGCTCGTGGGCCTTATTGAAACTGTAATAGGTCAGCGCGGCGTAGGTTGTGCGGCGAAAATCTTCATAGGGTGCGAGTAGTTTGATGGCCAGTGGTTCGAACGCAGCGTTTGTGACTGCATCAACCTCGCCGGCGCGATAGGCGGCGACCGCGGATTCCGCATCTTTGGCGCCGACGAATTCAACTCGCTCAAGGCTGACCTGTTGTTTGTCCCAGTAGTTATCAGCTTTCTGCAACAAGACACGTTCGCCCTCGGACGGCGCCACAGAAAATGCGCCGTTGGAAACCAGCTGACCGGCGCTCAGCCTGGCGACAACGTTTTCGTGGTCTATTTTCACCGGGCGAAACACCGGGTGCGCAACGAGTGCCGGGAAATTCATATCGGGCCGTCGCAGCCGCACGCGCAAGACACGATCAGAGATCGCTGTGGCCCCGAAGGATCCGTCAGTTGTTCGCGAACCCGCGGAGCCCGCTGAGTTCCTTCGTTCGTTTTTTGTTGTGCCGGCGGGCGGCGACGCCACATCGCTTCGCCTTTCGGCCCCTACGATGTTAGCCAGCAAACCTGTGTGTGGAGCTAGATCGCCGATGCTCTTGATGCGACGCCAGGAACGTACAAAGTCGCCGGCGGTTACGGATTCACCATTGGACCAACGCGCGTCGTCACGCAGGTAAAAGGTCCATTCTCGTCCGCCGTTCGAAGGCTCCCAGCGCGTCGCGACCGCCGGAACAGGAGTCAGCGTTTTAGGATCGTACTCTGTGAGTCCTTCAAAGATTGCGCGAATAAGATCGGTGTCGGGAGGCGCAGCAGCAAACGCCGGGTCGAAAGTTTGGGGCAAGCCGCCATTGCTCCAATGAAATTCCTGAGAACGGCGCGGCGCAACGCGGCCGTAGTAAGGCTCGACCTTAGCATCGAGAAAACAGCCCGTGAACATCAGACTAAAAATTAGTCCGCTGGCCAACCAGAGTCGCAGGCTCGGTTTTCGCGGGAAACTATTTCTGTTCGGAATCATCGTTGCAACGTCTTCGCTTGCTTCTGCTGGTCTGTGTAAGCCGAGTTTCATTCTCGACCCGCTTTCCCGTCCTGGACTCCCGGTCCCGGAGGACCTAATGTCTATAGAAACAACCTCGCGTAGGAAGTGCCGCTCCATGGGAGCGGAATGTACCGGGTTCGAGATCCTCTGGAGCTGGAAACTTATTAGGTGATCGTTCCTAAACATTTGGGTCCTACGGAGCTGAGGCCGCGCTTAATGCGGAGCCATTTGGCGCAGTTCTTCGTAAACCTCTTCCGTGCGGTCACGCGCCGCTTCGAATCCTCCGGACGTATCAATCAAATAGTCGGCAAAGGCCTTCTTCTCTTCCTGCGACATCTGTGATTTGATTCTTCGCTCCGCTTCTTCACGGCTCAAATTATTTCGCGCCATTAAACGACTGAGCTGGATCTCGGGACGACAATGGACCACGATGAGTTTATTAAAACGCTTGGAGCCCCCGGATTCAATCATGAGCGCGGCATCCACGATGGCGATGCCGTTCGGGTCCTCAGCCTCCCACTCGCGCAAGCGCTGATCCTGTTGAGCAATAATGCAGGGATGAAGTATTGAGTTCAAAAGGAGGCGTTTGTCAGGCTCGGCAAAAACGATTGCGCCCAGCTTTGCGCGATCGAGCGTGCCATCGCCCCGGAGTATCTCCGCGCCAAACTTTTCAACGACCCTTTGCAGCGCTTCGGAGCCGGGAGCTACCACCTCACGAGCAAGGTCATCCGCATCAAGCACATGACAGCCAAGCTCCGCAAACACTCCGGCCACGAACGTCTTCCCTACCCCAATCGAGCCTGTTAATCCTACGCGCAGCATTTTCAGTGGTGCCGGGTGTCGGGTGCCGGGTGTCGGGTGCCAGGTGTGGGGTACCAGGTACCGGCCAAAACAAAGGTCCCCGCAGATAAGTCCACGGTAGTGATTCTTAACCGGCAACCGGCACCCGACACCCTTCCTACATCCCCCTTCGCACCTTCGCCGCCCGCAATGTGTTCTTCATCAGCGTCGCCACCGTCAACAATCCGACACCCCCCGGTACGGGCGTCCGTTTTCCGGCAACTTCATCCGCCTCAGAAGGATTGACGTCACCGACAAGCGTGTAACCGCGTTTCGCGATAACTTCGATACGCGCTTCCGCATCAGCGCCAAACAGCCTGCGAGCAGTCGCTTCATCGGTAACCTGGTTCATGCCCACGTCAATCACAGTGGCGCCGAGTTTGATGTGTTCACGGCCAATGAAACCAGGCCGGCCGATTGCAACAACCAACAAATCAGCCTGACGCGTCACGGCCGCCAAATCGCGTGTGCGTGAATGGCAAATCGTTACGGTTGCATCTCTCTGTAGAAGTAACTGGGCCATGGGCCTGCCGACTATCTGACTGCGACCAACCACGCAGGCATCGACACCGCTGATTTGAATGTTAGAACGGACCAGGAGCTCGATTATTCCTGCGGGCGTGCAGGGGACGAATGTGGGCTGGCCCATTGCCAGTCGTCCAACCGTGATCGGATGGAAGCCGTCGACATCTTTTTCCGGGTTGATTGCCTCTATGACTCCGCTTTCGTCGAGGTGACCCGGCAGAGGCAGTTGCACCAGAATACCGTCAACGTCCTGTCGCATATTCAACGACTCGATCAAATCCGCCAGCTCACCGGCGCTGGTCGCCGCGGCCAATGCGTGATGTTCAGAACGAATTCCCACCTCTTCGCAGGCGCGCATCTTGTTTCGCACGTACACTGCCGACGCGGGATCGTCACCGACGCGAACTGCGGCGAGACAGGGCTGCACCTCATGCTCCTGCCGTAGCCGCTCGATTTCCAACGCGACCTCTTGCTTGATCTGCTGGGCCACGACGGCGCCATCCAGAATTTCAGCACGATGGGTTGTCTGCTTGCTGTCGACTGGTTGCATTTGGTGCTGCTAGGTTACACCGAGATTGAGAAAATTTGATAACGAAGTTTTTGTGGTGACCGATTCGCATCCTTCAGGAGGGCGTCTCCCTGGAGTGCGCCGCCTTGTCGGCGCTTTGGCCTGCTGCGGCTTGGCGCAGCGATCGTGGGTTAGAACTTGCAAACAGCCAACGCTCACCTCAGCGCCACGAGCGTGGCGCCGAGCCGCCACGAGCCAAAGCGGCGACAAGGCGCCGCACTCCAAGGAGGCGCCCATCGCTTACGAATTTACTGATACAGCAGCATCTTAGTGCGAGCCGTGCGAAACTCGTCCAATCTCGGGACCCAGGTTCGCGCAATGTCAGCAGCGGACTCTCCGCGTTTTAGTCTT
>DASQKG010000271.1:0-14365 GCA_035630655.1 Pyrinomonadaceae bacterium | reverse complement strand
TGGCTGCGTCAATCAGCTACCCCGTTATCTTTATGAGGTGGCCGACCACGCGCGATTTTCCCTGGGTCACGCTCTTGCTCTATGTAGTTGCCGCCGCGCTCCTCGTGATTGGTATCCGGCGCGCGTTTGCCTCGGGTCGAGCGCTGAAATCAAAGATCGCTGCTTCCATACTAACCGCTCTCACGCTGGTTATCATGGGACTCTTTCTGTTTTCAACTTTGATAATGTCGCGTTGGCTGCCGGCCTCACAGGGGGCTCCGCAGGTTGGTCAGAAGGCGCCGGACTTTAGTCTGGTGGACGCTAATGGCAAGACCGTTTCACTTTCGGAACTATTGTCGTCATCGACTGGTGGCCAGCAGATGTCAAAGCCAAAGGGCGTGCTGCTCATCTTCTACCGGGGCTACTGGTGACCTTTGTGCCACTCCGAGTTGCGGAGTATTGAGAAGAATCTGGACAAGTTTCATCAGGCGGGAATTCGTCCGGTGGCTATCAGTGTGGATAATCCGGAAATCAATCGAGAGCAGATGGTGGGCAACGCCGGTTACACCTTCACTTTCCTATCCGATCCAAACCTCGACGCGATTCGTCGGTATGATCTCGTCCATGCCGGCGCCGGTGAGAACGGGCATGACATTGCCCGGCCTGCCGAGTTTCTGATCGATTCCAAGGGCACCGTACGCTGGCTAAACCTCACGGAAAACTATTTCGTGCGCGCGCGGCCCGAACAAATTCTCGAAGCCGCCAAGACAGTGAGCAGTGAGCAGTGAGCAGTGAGCAGTGAGCAGTGAGCGGTGAGCAGTGGTGAGCAGAAAGCAGTAAACAGCAAACACAAAAAAGCAAACAGCAGATAGCAATTTAACGTTAAGCGTTCAATTGAAAACGCTAACTGCTAAATGCTATCTGCTAAATGCTATCTGCTGCTTACTGCTTACTGCTTACTGCTTACTGCCTACCGCTCTTTACTGATCGCCGTTTTTCCAGGTCGCCCAGGGCTTACCATTTTTGTAGGAGATGGTAAGGTCGGTGATCTGAGAAAGATTGAGCTTGTTCCAAACACTGTTCTTACCGCTTCTGAACACCACTTTTATGTCCCACCTATCTTCGTGTCGTCTCGAGAACGTGATATTCACGCTTTCGCCTGTAGGCAGCGTGTCCTGACCGAGAATGTCTTCTTCCCAATTGTCGACACCAGTGGGGGAAGCGTAGACCTCGATAATCTCCTGGCCAGTTTCATTGTGCAGCGTGAAATCCTGTTTGTTTTGGGTTACCGGTGACGCGAGATTTTCCGTCCCCTCCGCCAGGACACTCGGAACGAACGCGACTAAGAGCGCAAAGATTGCGACTAGTGATTTAAGCTTCCTATGGTTGTTGACGTTTACGTTATTCATTCTTAACCAGCGAATCCTTTCAGTTGTAGTTTATTTATCCGTATATGATTCCGCGCCGCCGAAAGCGGTGCCATGGGCCTGGCTTCAGCGGCGCGCAGAGAATCACATATAACGCGACGAGGAGAGGCTGCACACACACTATTCAGCGTGCGCCGTAGCTTTGCCGTCTTTGTAAGTTATGGTCAGCTTGGCAATCTTGAGCAGATCGAGGTTTTCCCACTCAATACTATTTCCCTTTTCATCCTCAACCCGCAGATCCCACAGCGGGGCTGTTTCGGTGCGATTAAATTTGATGTCGACTTTCTCTCCATCGGGCAGAGTATCTTGTCCGAGGATATCTTCTTCCCAGTCGTCGACGTTGTGTGGGGAAATGAAAACTTTATCAATCTCGACGCCTGTGGAGTTGATGAGAGTGAAGTCCTGAGCGGCTGCTGTCGATGCTGGAGCCGTCGGAGCTGCAGGGGCTGTTGCCGGTGTGGCCGCAGCTATGGCGGGTTTCGTGTCGGATGTATTGCTCGCGGATGAGCACGCCCCAGTCACGAGTAAGGCTGCGGTCAAGCCGCAGATCAAAGCTTTGTTATTCATGTATTTTCCTTGTTAATTGATTTAAGTAGAACCGCTACCGGGCGGGTGTAGCATCTGGGCTGTAAGTTTTTAGCACATCTCGTCAGGAAGTCCTAAAGCTCAGAATTTCGACCAACAAGTCGTGGCCGCAACACGACAACAAACCAACCCTGAAGGGGTCGCGCCAGAATCGGTAAGCCGGCCAACTAGTTCGGGGTTGTCAATACTCGCGACTAGCTCTCCGCAATACTAAACACCAGCGCAATGCCCAGGACTATAAACAACAGTCCCGCTACGAAGAATGCGATCTTCCAGAAGCTGTAAGGCCGGTCGCCCTGTATCTCGCCCGTCCGCCCGTTAACTACAATCTGATAGATCTTCTGATTGAAGCGATAAGCCCCAGCGTAAACCGGAAGCAATAGATGCTTGAAAGTAATGCCCGAATAATGTGTGGCGACGTTGTGAATTCTTTGCTCGTCACCGCCGATACTCGCTCGAACGTCACCTTGAATTACACTTGCTGCAACCTGCTTCACGCGCTCGAAGCCCTGACCCAGGTCAACCTGATAGCGTTGCGCCTTAAAGCCTGACAGAAACGCCGGATCATACGGCTGTAGCTCGGCAAGGTCCCAGGGCTCCAAAGCTTCCAGGCGAACTTGCGGCAATGACACTGTCGCTGCGACGAGCACGTCATCGAACCATCGCGTGACCTCACCGGACGCGGCGTGCCATCGAGTGTGCCGCACGCGCCGGGCGCGCTCCACGCGTCTGCCCTGCGCGTCAGTCTCGTGATAGGTTTCCGTGACATAGTAGTGCTCGCCACGCTCGCCGGTGTAGTAACTGGTGGTGTTGGTATCGTAGGTCCAGAACGGAAGGTACACTCCATGTATCCCATCAGGTCTGGCAAAGTTCTTCAATGCATTCGGCGCAAACCATCTTGACCCCAGCCACTCACGCAAGCCGTCGTTGGCCTGTGGTCGAGTGAAGCGAAAAGGCAGGACTCCTGCAGGCGCTAGAATCGGATCAGCAGATTTGGCCTGGGCCACAATCTGCACGCCGCAAAAGTCGCATTGGCGCGCAACCTCGGGCGGCGTAAATGTGACGGTTGCACCGCAACTCTGGCATCGCACTTCGAGTGCGTTTGCCGCTAACTGTTCCAACTGCTCCGGCGGGATGTGGAGGTACTTTTCGAACGATCGCTCCTCTACCTGCTCGGCGCTCGCCGGGATTGCCTCGCTGTGCCCGCAATAGGGACAAGACAGGCAGCCCTCCTTTGGCTCGTAAAGGAGATCGGCCCCACATGCAGGGCAAGGGTATCGATGAATCTTGTTCGAAGAAATACTATCCACAGATGACGCAGATTAACGGATTTGCCGTAATGTCGTCTAACTCAAGGCACAACACCACGGTTTATCCCGCTCATAACAGCGAGGGAACTGCCTCAATCCAGGCCGTGTTTGATATTAATCTGCGAAATCCGTGATTTGTATAACTTCACAATTCTTGACATATTTTTACTTGCCCTTAACACGCCTTAACACGGTCGGGCGTATCATACGGCTCGCATACCGTTAGTTCCTTAGAGGTCGACTATATGAAATTGAAGAGAAGAGGTTTTCTCGGGGGCTTCAACCGGTTCCGGCTGATGTTGACGCTGGGTCTCGCAGTTGTCTTACCGGCGGCCGCGCTCATATACCTCAACTTCAGCCAATTGCGCGCCTTCGAACGCGACAAGACGCTCGAGGCCGCCTTCCATCGCGATTTTCAGGAGATGCTCGCACTCACCGAAAAGAAGATGAACAAGAAGGCCATCGCTATGACCGAAGAAGTGAGGCATCAGTTCCCATCTCCCGACACTGAGCCCCAGGAAAAGGAAAAGCAACTTGGTCTCATACTGGAAAAGAATCCGTGGCTGTCTCACGTGTTCCTTTTCGACGAAAAGACGTTTCTGTTCGAGTCACAACCTAAAATGATGGGTGACAGAGACGCCCTCAAAGAACACGAGAAGATGGTCGAATCATACCGTAAGTGGTTTGACATGGAAGGCAAGTCCCTGGTCCAGGGCATGCACAAGAAAACCCGGCCGATGAATTTCTACAGTGGTGTGATAAAGCGGGCCGATGGCGCGGCTTACGTCACAAATGCCATGTTCGTCCTTCCCCAACTTTCAAAAGCAAGGGTGGTATTTGGCGGAGCTACGTTCGATGCTCGTTACCTGAAGGAAACTTTCTTTCCGGGCATGCTGGAGGAGTCGGTCACCCAGAAGACCAATGACCAGGGTAGAAGTAAGCTTGCCATGATGCTCTATCCCGTGGAAATGGAAATGGGACGCGAATTTCAGCCGCTGGTTGCTTCTGCAGGTTGGGGAGCAGGGAAGCCTGAAGTGTCGCGCAAGTTAGACGACGTTTTCCGAGGGCTGGCATTGGGCATTAAGTATCAAGGCACCAGCGTGAAGGAACTCGGAGAGACGTGGGTGCGGCGCAGTTTCATAATCCTTGGCTTTCTTTCACTGATGATCATTGGCGGCCTTGTGCTTACCAGGCACATCGTCAGCAAAGAAATGGCAGTGGCCCGGCTGAAGTCTGACTTTGTATCAAACGTATCGCACGAGCTGCGCACGCCGCTGGCGTTGATCCGGTTGTACGCCGAAACGCTCGAGCTGGGACGTATCACAACCCCGGACAAGAAACAGCAGTATTACCGGATCATTCGCAAAGAGAGTGAACGGCTGACGGCGCTGATTAACAACATCCTCGATTTTTCGAGAATCGAGGCCGGACGCAAAGAGTATGAGTTTCGAAACACTGATATTGCCGAGCTGGTTCACAACACGCTCGAATCCTATCGTTATCAGATCGAGCAACAGGGTTTCGCATTTGAGGAAAATATCGACCCGGATCTGCCGGCAGTACCTGTGGACCGTGAGGCGATCGCTCGTGCCCTCGTCAATCTGGTCAACAATGCGCTGAAATATTCCTGCGATGAGAAATTCCTGGGTGTGAAACTATACCGCGACGACTATGCCGTGAAGCTCGAGGTGGCGGATCATGGGATTGGCATCGCGCGCCGCGATCAGTCGAAGATCTTCGAGAAGTTTTATCGAGCCGGCGATCCGCTGGTACACAACACAAAAGGAAGCGGACTCGGCCTTTCGCTGGTGCGTCACATTACCGAAGCTCATGGCGGTGATATCGCCGTCGAAAGCGCACCGGGAAAAGGGAGTAAGTTTATCCTGACGCTGCCGCTGCAGTCAGCGGCGCAGCAAGCGGCTCATTAGTATTCTGTCCTACTTAAGAAAGAGCGCGCAACATGAAGAGAAAAGCAGATTTCGCGCAATCAATCGTCAGCGCAGTTGGCAATGGATCACTCATGAATAAGGACACTCCAAATACAACAAAGAAGACGCGTATATTGATCGTCGAGGACGAACCAGCGATGGTGGCCGGCCTGCGCGACAACTTCGAATACGAAGGTTACGAAGTGATCAGCGCTGCCGACGGAGTCGCCGGTCTGGAACGCGCTCTTGCCGATGAGCCCGATCTGGTCGTGCTCGACGTAATGATGCCGCGCATGAGTGGTCTGGATGTGTGCAAGCAACTGAAGACCAGGAAACCTTCGATGCCGATCATCATGCTGACGGCGCGCGGCCAGGAGATCGACAAAGTTGTGGGACTGGAGTTAGGCGCCGATGACTACGTAACCAAACCATTCTCCATTCGTGAGCTGATGGCCCGCGTGAAAGCGGTGTTGAGACGCGCCTCGCCACAAGCCCCAGTGGCGGAGGTTTATCGATTTAGCGATGTTGAGGTCAACATTCGCAGCAATGAAGTGCGACGCGCCGGGCAGTCAGTCGAGCTTTCAGCCAAAGAATTCGCGCTGCTGGCTTACTTCGTAGCGCATCCGGTGGAAACCCTAAGCCGCGACCGTTTGTTAGACGCGGTCTGGGGTTATGAGAACTATCCAAATACACGGACCGTCGACACACACATCGTCCATCTCAGGCAGAAACTGGAACCGAACCCGGAAGAGCCGCGGTTTATTCTTACCGTTCACGGCAGTGGCTACAAATTCGTTGGTTGAACCGATAACTATTCACGGAGCGAAGCGAAATCATCATGAAGCAGGATTAGTGTCGTGCGTTTTCTCTGGTGGTTAGGGGCGTCATTCAGAACGTAACTCTTCAACGCAATTTCAACATCAGGAGGAGACAAACCATGAAGCAAGAAATAAGGTCGTCAAAAGATCTTGTCGTTCGCGCCGGTGCGGGTACAGGAGGAACTAGCGACTACATGGTTCCTTTGGGTCGAACAAAAACATTCGAGATTGAGGAACTTAAAGTAGCAAAGAAATCGAAGTGTCTTGCTGCTTGGTATCAAGTAATCGATGCCACAGAATATTTTCCTCGATTTCGGGGTGTCGACGTAAAACGGAGCGAGCACGGTGTCGATCTCATTCTAAATGGTGGAGAAAAAGACGCCCAGATCGTGGTCAGAGTATTCGCGTTTTACGAAACCGAATAGACTAGAGCTTTCTAGCCAGACACCAGGAAGCGACGGCTGAGCACGGCGGATGCGCAATCAGCGTGTCTCTCATGTAGGCCCCTTGCCGTTGGCCGCGTTTCGTGCGCGGCGCTGATGACCAGCTTTACTCGGTGTCACCCTATCGATTGTTCATTGATCTTCTGAACAGTGCACAGAAAAGGTCAACTCTCTCATGAGCCAATCATTATTCAATGCCGCTCTGGCGACCAAGCAGGCAATCGATGTTCGCTTGTTGCCTTCGCGATCAAAACGGGGAGCGCGGGTTCCGCGCGAGGAGTTGGAGAACAGGTTGGCGGCGTTGCAGAAGGATTACGCCCAGCTGCACACCGAGATCTTCGAAGCCGCGCAGGTTCACCGTCGTCTATGCGCACCACGTTTGGTTCGTCGAGGAGAATTTGAAATCGCCAGCGAGATTTTCGCTGTCCGTCACTTGCCGGGTGATTTTTTCACCGTCGATGAGACGAGCAACGGCAATGTCATCTTTGCTCTCGGTGATATCTGCGGCAAAGGTTTGGCCGCCGGAATGTGGACCACGCATCTTGTTGGGCTGGTGGGAGCGCGCGTGGCCGTTACTACTGAACCGGAGTCCATCGCTGCTGGAGTGAACCGCGACATCTGTTTGATGAGATCAATTTTGCCCTTAGCCAGCTTATTCGTAGCCAAGCTCGATCCGGCAACAGGGTTTCTCACGTATTGCAGCGCCGGGCATCCTTCAGCACTTCTCTTGCGGGCAAATGGAGAATTGGAGTTATTGTCGGAAGGCGGAATGTTGCTGGGCGTCGTTGCCGCCACACCCTACCTCAAGGGACGCTGCGAACTTGGACCGGGCGACGTGTTGATGGTCTATTCCGACGGAATCACGGAATCGCAAAACTGCGCAGGGGAAGAGTTCGGTGACGCACGCCTCGAGGCGCAACTGCGACTTGCACAAACCGGCGATGCCAATGCGATGCTCTTTTCCATGTTGGGTGCGGTTCAGGATTTCGCCGCCGCCAGTCCTCTCGTAGACGATATGACGCTGGCTATCATCCGCCGCGACAGCCGGTAACCTGAAGAAACAGGAGGCAGGAGGCAGGAGGCGGAAGGCAGGAGGCAGAGGGCAGAAAGCTGATTTTCCATTTGTCATTTTTCATTTGTCAGTTTCCATCGCCAGCCGGTTCCGCCAGCCTTCCAATGAAAGAATGAAAAATGAAAAATGACAAATGGAAAATCTGAGTTCGATTGGTTTTCCTGCCGCCTGCCTCCTGCCGCCTGCTTTCTGCCCCTGCCTCCTGCAATCTGCCCGGTTTCTTATCTAAGAACCTCGGGCTTACAATCGTCGTACTCTGTATCGAATACAGGAGCCTCCTTATGTTTTGTCCCCGATGTGGCGCTAGTCAAAGCGACGAGTTGAGATTCTGCAAGGCGTGCGGAGCGAATCTGTCTGCCGTACGTCAGGTGGTCAATGCCCGTGAGCCTGAGAATAAACTCGAGGCGAACACGCCCTGGTGGGAGGAGATGGTCCTGTCCGATGCCGACAGTAAGAGACGCAAAGAGGAGTTGGACCACGAGCGCGGCATCGCACCTGAGGTCCGGCGTTACACGGAGATTAAAGCCGGCGTGATCGTTTGCAGTATCGGCGTTGCGATCGCCATTTTTTTGGCCATCTTCATGCAGGGCCTCATCCTCAGCGGAAGTGTCTCCACAAACACCGCGGAGATTCTTAGCCGCCTTTGGGTAGCTGGAGTGCTGCCTCTGTTTGTTGGGCTGGCACTCATTGTAAATGGCGCGTTTGTGAGTAAGAGGCTGGCGGAGCTTGCTGGACAAGCAGCACTAAAAGGATTGGGTGCCGTGGAAAAAGAGACTAATCCCCTTGCGCTCAACGCCGGGGACGCCGGCGAGTTTATCCCCGCCCGATTCAGCGTTACTGAACAGACGACTCACCACCTTAGCGGTCCGGCACGCAAGCAATAAGAGCTTCGTAACACTTCTCAGGCAAGTTTTCGTGACCCTAAGCATCGCTCTGCGTTACGTCTGGTTCCGTGCTATGGCCTCCCTCCGCGTCTGCCGGTGTCACGCCGCCCTAAAACCTCAGTGACAAACAACTCAAACCGCCGTCCATCTTCTGAAACTCACTCATCTCGAGCGCAATTGTTTGATAACCAAGTTCTCCCAACGTTTCTTCAAACGAAGGGTAGCCTGCAGCTAATAACACGTAGTCATTCACTCTGATGCAATTGGCCGCGTACGCCTGTTCGGAGTTCACTCGAACCAGCGCGAAATCCGTAAATATGTGGTCGTAGCGCAAACCGTTAGTCTGCGACTCTGAAGCCAGGCCGTCATACAGCTCTTCCGCAATGACCAATCGTTCATCACCCAGATACGCCAAGCCGCTCTTCAGATGCAGTAGCCCATCTATCTTTCGGATATCGACCAGGGTCGACGTGTAATCGAATGAGGCCAGTAACTCGGCGAGCTGTTGCGCGCCCGCTTCGTTAGTACGTTCCGACAAACCAACGAAGAACTGATTTCCAGCCTGGCATACATCGCCACCATCCAGGGTTCCAGGCTCGTCGATAGACAGCAACTCGCGATAAAAATCAGCGAGCACCGCTCGCACCTGAATTACTTCACCCTGACGGCTGGGCGCGCCCGGTCGCGTGATCACGGCGCGCGTGCTCGACGCTTCATTCAAACGCTCAGTTAGTATTGCCGTGTCTTCGACGAAGGTTGAATCCGGATAACTTGGATCGGGGTCCAGCCTCGTTAACGTCAAGCCACATTGTTCCAAAGCGGCGCAATAGGCCGCGTGCTGCTCGAGGGCGCGTTCAAATTGCGGTCGCCCCGAGCCAGAGTCAGTATTAACCGTCGTCAGACCTTCAGAAAAATTTGGCGCGGGGAGACGAACTATTGCTTTAGTGAACATTGTTTGATGGCCTGAATCCGCAGATTAAGCAGATTTGATTTGAGCCCGTTTAGATAGGGCACTTGTGCCCGGAGCGAGCGACAAGTCCGCATTCTAAACGAGAGATGCTTAAAAATCCGCATATCGCCTATTTCTGGTCCAGCATCGGCTTGAGATGCTTATACACCGTCTCAGCCACCAGCTTCGTGCCGGCGGCGTTAGGATGAATCCCGTCCGGCTGGTTTAGCCCTTCACGACCGGCAACGCTTTCAAGGAAGAACGGAATCAGCGTCACATTCTTCTCGCGAGCCAGATCGAGAAACATATTTCGGATCTGCTCCTGATATTCCCGGCCAGCGTTGGTTGGCGCCAACATGCCGGCGAGCAGGACCTTTGTATTTTTTCCCTGGGCGCGATCAATGATCGCCGCCAGGTTCCGCCTGGTTTCCCCTATTGGCTGTCCGCGCAAGAAATCATTGGCGCCCAACTCGAGAATGAGAAAGTGAACCTCACCATCGCCACCATCCAGCGCCCAATCGATTCTGCGTACACCGCCGGCGCTCGTGTCGCCTGAAACTCCGGAGTTAACGACCTCGTATTCATAACCGTCCCGTTTCAAAAGTTGCTGCAACAACGCCGGGTAAGCATCGTTCGCGGAGAGTCCGAGACCGGCCGTGAGGCTGTCGCCGAATGCGACGATCTTGGGTAAACTCCTTTTAGTTTGCGCTCCTGCCGGCGGCGATATTCCCGAGGGCGCCGAATCCGGAGCAGGAGCGCTTTGCTTTGTGCATCCAAATAGACAAAGCAAACCAAGCAGGCCAAGGAAAAAGGTTTTCGTCATAGACTAATAACGTTGTTGGTTGTCAGTTGTCGGTAGTCAGTTGAGCATGTTACAGAACCGAGCGCGGTAGCGCCGGATGCTAAACGCTACTTCCGTCATGAGCAATATGGTCGAGGCTTCAAGGTTAAAAGTAACCTCTGGGATCCGGCGCTACCGCGCTCGGTTCTGTAATAGCGCACTACTCATAACTAACAATTAGCAACCATGATCGAGTTATTCAACGTTTCGAAACAGGTTCCCTCGGGTTCCGAGACCCTTACGATTTTGCATTCGCTGAATCTTACCATCCCCGACGGCCAGTTCATTTCCATCGTTGGGCCTTCAGGCAGCGGTAAGTCAACGCTCCTCGGTCTGATCGCCGGCCTCGACGCACCGACAAGCGGTGACATACGCATCGATGGTGAATCAATTGTCGAGATGAACGAGGACGTATTGGCATTGCTGCGTGGCAGGAAGATTGGATTCGTCTTCCAATCGTTTCACCTGATCCCCGCGTTGACTGCGTTTGAAAACGTACTCGTGCCCATGGAGATCGCTGGTGTAAAGGATGCGACGGATCGTGCGCAGCAACTGCTGGAAGACGTTGACCTGACCGCGCGGGCCAGTCATTACCCTTCACAACTGTCCGGCGGCGAACAGCAGCGCGTGGCCATCGCCCGCGCCTTTGCAAACAATCCTTCGATTCTTTTGGCCGATGAACCTACCGGAAACCTCGATTCTCAAAATGGGCGTCACATCTTCGACCTGATGGTTGAGATCCATCAACGAAGGTCAGCAACATTGATTCTCGTCACGCACGAACACAACCTCGCTGCACGTGCCGATCGCAGCATTGCGCTGAGCGATGGAAGAGTGGTCGCCGATAGCATGGGGACGGAGAATGAGGATCTCGCCGAGGTAGTGTCGTCATGAATTTCGTGGTTCGTATGGCCATGCGCGAAATTCGGTCTTCCTGGAGACGTCTGCTTTTCTTCTTTATTTGCATCGGGGTTGGCGTCGGCTCAATCGTGGGCCTGCGCTCGACGCTGCAGAATGCCAACTCAGCGTTAGTAAGCCAGGCGCGTTTGCTGCTGGGGGCGGACGTCCAAATTGATTCAACCCGCGCTCTCGATGAAGCGGCGCTGTCGACTATTAACCGACTTGCGCAAAGTAACCTAGTTTCCGGACGCACTGAAACAGTCGAGCTGCCCACGATGGCTCGACCTAATGACGCTTCGAAAGAAGGATCGCTGCTGGTTGAGCTGAAGGCTGTTGGACCAGGGTTTCCGCTGTATGGCGACTTCACATTGGCCGATGGCCGCCGTTTTGATTCGCAAATGCTGGAAGGCCGTGGCGCGATTGTCGGACAAAGTTTGCTGGAGCGCCTGAGCCTGAAACCAGGTGACGAGCTGAAAATCGGCGAAGCGGCCTTTCAGATTCGTGGCGTAATCAGCGCCGACCCAGGTGGAGGTACAGGATTCCGGCTGGGGCCGCGCGTTTTTATCGCCAGGTCGGCAATCGAGGAGACAGGTCTTGCCGGATTTGGCAGTCGCGCGCGACATAGAGTTCTTTTGAGCACGACAGAACAGTCGCTTGATTCGCTCGTGAAAGAACTGCGTGCCGGACTCAAGAGCAATCTGATAACCGTCCGCACGTACAAAGAGTCGGAGCAGAATATTAACGAGCAGTACACGCGTTCGGAGAATTATCTGTCGCTGGTCGGTCTGGTGATCCTCGTACTCGGAGGCATCGGGATAGCGAATGTCACTCGCGTCTTCATCGAACAAAAGAAGAAAGCCATCGCCGTTTTGAAGTGCCTGGGAGCTACGAGCCGCAGGATCACCGTGGTTTACGTGGCCCAGGTCCTTGCCCTGGGAGCAGCGGGAAGCGTCTTCGGTATCGTGCTGGCCAAGCTCGCGCTACTCGGGGTAGGGAAGTACTTCGCTGAAAGTTTGCCTGCAAACATGAGCCAGTCGTTACGTACAGGGACTGTAATCCAGGGACTCGTGCTGGGTTTGCTCATATCGTTTTTGTTTTCGGCGCTCCCACTGCTTCGCGTTCGGCACATCAGACCAAATCTGCTACTGCGAAACCAGGACGACACGTTGACCGGTCGCGGCCTGTTTTTCTCCTGGGGACATTTACGTTCTCTGTGGCGTCGCCTGTTCGCTCACCACAGAGAAATGGAGAGCACAGAAGTAGCGCAGCGAAACCCAGGCGAGCCGCGAAAGTTTGACTGGGTAAGATGGTCGACTGGCTTCATGGTTCTTGCCGCTCTCGTCGCCGTTTTCTCCTGGCAAGCGGGTTCCTTAAGGGTGGGCGCATTCTTTCTTGGCGGACTTGCAGCCACTGCCTTGCTGTTACAGCTCGCATCGGCGGGTCTCATGTGGGTCGTCAAACGAACGCGTCACATTCAGTCGTTTCCCGTACGACATGCGATTAATAGTCTTCATCGACCCGGTAATCAGACACGCGTGATCATAATGGCCGTGGGCCTCGGCGCGTTTCTGGTGATCGCCGTGCAGTCGTTGCAAAGGAACCTTCTGCTCGAATTGGATCCCGCGAATCGCGGGAACCTGCCGAACATGTATTTGATCGACATTCAAAAGGACCAGAAGGCCGGTGTCGAAAAACTGATTCAGGATGCGACCGGCGAGATGCCGGAATTGATTCCCACAATCCGCGCACGGATTACGGCGATAAACGGTCGCGAAATTAACCTGGGTTCCGGTGAGATGAGGGGCGACCGCGGCAGGCTGGGCCGTGAATACGTGGTCACTTACCGGCCGGCCCTCGAGGCGAATGAAACGATTGTCGCGGGCAAAATTTGGGACGCCACGCCTTCGACGGACCCCGAAGTTTCCATCTCCGAAGATATACAGGGACTGCAGGGGCTGGACCTCGGCAGTACTATCACGCTGGACATTATTGGTCGAAAGCTGACGGCGCGGGTGACGAGCGTTCGGCGCATCGACTGGCGCAAGTCGCGCACAGGATTTCTGATCCTGTTTCGGCCAAACGTGCTTGATAACGCTCCGACGATGTACGTCGGCGGCCTTAATGGACCATCAGACGATCTGTCGCGTTCTCGTTTGCAGCGATTGGTCGTTGAGAAATATCCGAACGTTTCGATCATCGACGTCGCTGAGGTAATCCAACTGGTTAAGCGTCTCTTAGGAAACGTGACTCTGGCGGTTACGTTCGTAGGCGGCTTCGTGTTGTTTAGTGGCACACTGATCCTGATCGGTTCAGTCGCGATGACGAGGTATCAAAGAGCATATGAAGCAGCGCTCTTGAAGACGCTCGGTGCTACGCGAAAGACAGTTCTGACAATCGTTGCGGCTGAATACGGTTTGCTGGGCCTAATCGCAGGATTGATTGGATCAGTCGCGGCCCTGGCACTCTCTTATTCAATTGCTCGTTTTATTTTTGCGATTCCCTGGAGCCTCGAACCCATCGTCATCGTTGCGGGCATCGCCGGAACCATCGCGCTTGTCGTGTTGGTGGGTCTAGTTTCGAGTCTGCAGTCATTGTCACGCAAGCCTCTCGGCGTTCTCCGCGCACCTTGAGTTCCCAGGACATTCGCAATTTGAGCTTCGCCGAGAGCGTCTCCTTGGAGTGCGCCGGCCCGGCGGCGCTTTGGTCCGCGGCGGCCTGGCGCCGCTTTTGGACGGATTAAAGCTTGTGGGTTTTATCAAGCCTCTTGGATGCGTTTGGAGCGCACTCCAAGGAGACGCCCTTGCCACATGCCTTCCGCCCGAAGCCTTGACAGTCTAGGCATGCGAAGTTATCTTGCTATGACAATCTAGGCATCAGCCCACTTCGGAAGGTGTAACGCTATGGCGACACAGAAAGCAGACTTTCTTCAAGGCACTCTTGAGATGCTCGTGCTCAAAGCGCTCTCATTGGGTGCGCTACACGGTTACGGCATTATTCAGCGAATCAACCAGATGTCAGGCGAACTGCTCACCATCGAGCAAGGCTCGCTTTATCCCGCGCTCTACCGCATCGAGCAGAAGGATTGGGTCTCGTCGAAATGGGACGTAAACGAGACTGGCCGGCAGGCAAAGTTTTATACGTTAACGAGGGCAGGCCGTCGCCAACTCGAAGTGGAAGAAGCAAGTTGGGATCGACTTGTTCTTGCTATCACCAGGATGCGCCAGGCCAC
>DASQKG010000270.1:0-6437 GCA_035630655.1 Pyrinomonadaceae bacterium | reverse complement strand
AAACTGCTCGTCGCGATTGGCCACAATTTTTTCGACGATGGCCCGCGCTTCATCGTGTCTCCCGGTCGCCGCTAATACGTGCGCACGTTTTGCGACCGTCGTTGGCGTATCGCCGGCAAAGACGCGCTCCTGTTCATAAGTCGCGAGGGCTTCCTTGCGCATTCCTTTCTTCTCGTAAGCCCAGCGCAAAACGGTGTGTGCCGCCACTGCTCCAGGATCGAGCTCGAGCGCTTTCCGGCATTGCGTGATTGCGTCGTCAAACCTGCCTCCCAGGAATAGAACGTTTGCAACACCTGTCGCCATAACCGGCGACTGCGGCAAAATCTCTCGGGCGCGTTGCATTTCAGCGAAAGCTTCATCGTGTCGTCCCATCGCCGAAAGACTGTATGCATACCAGCGATGAGCCACCTGATTACTCGGTCTGAGTCGAATCGCTTTTCGTAGTTCTCGTTCCGCATCATCCCAATCGCGATCGTGATGAAGACGGACGAAGCCAAGCGCCGCATGGGCCTCCGCCAAATTGGGATCGGCTTCAACGGCCTTCAACGCAGCTTGTTTTGCCAGCTTCCAGGCCTCGGGCGGCGCCGGCTCTACATACCAGTTCAGCAGGGAATAGCAGTCGGCGAGCTCCGCGTACGCTAGCGCAAACCCGGGGTCGAGCTCGACAGCACGTTCAAATCTTTCAATGGCCTGACGCAGGCCCTCAGTCGAACGACGAGCGGCATAGTAGCGACCCGCGGTGTAGAGCTGGCGCGCCTCTTCGTTTTCACTTGGCAGCGTATCGGGTGCTTTTACGGGAGCGGTAATTGGCCCAGTATCGGCGGCTGATTCGGATTGACGTCGCACCGCTGCGGCGGCTCGAGCGGCGAGCGCCTGATAACTCGGCGCAGGGTTGCCAGTCTTCCGCAACAATTCGGCAAACTCGGGAGTGTCACGCAAAGGATCGAGTTGTGGTTCTACTCCGAGCCACACCAACCAACCGTCGCTTATGTCGTAAGCTTCCTGCAGCAGGGCAAGCGCATTGTCGCGTTCACCAAGATTGATGTGGATCAGGGCCCGATGGTAAGGAGAGACGTAACTGGTCTTCGCCATCTCATCCAATCGTGACAAGGCTGCGCGAGCGTCGTCATGACGTCCAGCGGCCGCATAATCCGCACCTAAAGCAGCAATGAAAAACTGGCCACCACTCGAGCTGTCGAGGGCCTTCTCCGCAAGTCTGACCGCCTCCTCAGCGCGTCCAACCTGTCTCAGCACCCACGAGTAAGTGACGGTACCGAAGGCAAATTCTGGAGCTGTTTCAAACAGCTTCTGGAAGGTGGCCAGCGCATCGTCAAAGCGCCGCGCTTCATAATATGCCCAACCAAGCGACTGCAAGATGCTGGGTGAGAGTGGATCGAGCTCACGCGCTCGGAGCATTTCCCGCAACGCTTCTTCAAACCGGCCGACCATTAACAAGTGAAACGAGTACCAGTGGTGGCCGGTAGCATAGTTGGGATTAATTTCGATTGCACGTCGATGTTCGCCTTCGCCGACGGCCCAGTCGAAGTCTTTTGTGACGGTAGCAAAACCGAGAGCGCTATATGCTTCGGCCGAAGCCGGATCAAGTTCGACTGCTTTGCTTGCAGCACCCTTTGCCGCGGCTGCGGTTTCCGAAAACGGCCTGATGCCGAAGACGCCGAGCCAGTTGTAGTAATCCGCAATACCTGTGTAGGCAAGCGAGTAATCCGGATCCAAACTAATTGCGTGGTTGTAACACTCGAGAGCCTTGGCCAGCCCTGCTTCGGTATAACTGTTCCAGTAGTAGCGCCCTCGGAGATACGATTCAAACGCTTCAGCGCTGTCGGTGCCACGTTTAGAGAGTTGACGCTCCTCATCGCCGGTAAGCTGCGGCAGAAGCGCCGTGACCACTTGCTCGGAGATGGAATCCTCGAGTTGAAGCACATCAGTCGACTCTTCATCAAACTGTTCAGCCCAGCGCGTGATGCCTTCACTCGTGCTCAGGAGTTGAGCGGTCACACGCAAACGGTTTCCTGATCGCCGCAAACTCCCATCAACCACATAATCGACATTGAGTTCGCGACCGGCCGTGATGGGGTCGATACCCACGCCGCGATAACGGAGGACGCTGCTCGTCGGGCGCACGATTAGTCGCCGAACATTACTCAGTCGAGTTATCAATGCGTCAGCAAGGCCAACGCCAAGATACTCGTCGCCGGTGCTGTCGGTAGGGGCACTCAAAACCTTAAACGGCAGGACCGCTATCGACTCCTGACCAAGGGTCGTCTGGGAAGGCAGCGTGGGAATAGCCGCCAGCCGATGATTCAACTTCTTTAGGAGATTGTTATAACGAGGATGACCGTGCAATAGCGCGAGTTCGGGATCAACGCCCAGCCAGAGAATCTTTGCGTCTCTGATCTTGTATCCGCGATCGAGGAGTTCAAGGGCTTTTTCTACGTTGCCCAACGCTGAATGGATCAGCGCCCGATGATAGGGCGAGATGTAACGCTGCTCGTCAATCTCGTCCATCTCTCGCAACACGTTTTCCGCTGCGTTTCTATCACCCGCCCTGGCGTAAGCGACCGCCAGCGTGCTCAAAGTGTGCGACGCTTTGCCCATCACCTCGACCAGCTTTTGCGCATTGGCAATTGCCTCGCTGTGTTGGCCCACGTGCCCGAGTACAAAGCTCGAGCAGTAGAGCATCATGAAGTTGTTGGGCTCGGCGGCTAAAGCGTCACGGCAAAGGGCGAGGGCTTGATCGAAGCGGCGGGCGTGATATGAGCACCAGGCCACGGC
Source organism: Pyrinomonadaceae bacterium (assembly GCA_035630655.1). Taxonomy (GTDB): domain Bacteria; phylum Acidobacteriota; class Blastocatellia; order Pyrinomonadales; family Pyrinomonadaceae; genus PSRF01. The sequence continues at coordinate 3,644 of DASQKG010000270.1, read as the reverse complement.
GAAACGCGAAACAATCGCCATTGGATCAAGATCGCGCGCGATGTGCGCTTCGCGAAGCGATTCGGTGAAACGACCTTCCATCGCGAGCTGGAAGGCATACCAAATACGCGGCGCCGCATAGTTTGGATTGAGTTCAATTGCACGCAGGACCTGCCGCTCGGCGTTGGGCCAGTCGAAATCGCGAGTTAGTATCGCCTGCCCGAGCGCGCCGTGGCCTTCAGCCAGAATCGGATCGATGGCGACCGCAGTAGAGGCTGCCTCGTAAGCCGCGGCGGAGCACTCGCGAAACGGCATTACGCTGTAGCTGCCGAGCCAGTTGTAGTATTCGGCCACTCCGGCGTATGCCACGGCGTAGTTTGGATCGACGGCAATAGCCTGGTGATAACAGACGATTGCCTTGGCGAATCCGTCTTCGGTAAACGTGTTCCAATAGAAACGGCCACGCAGATAAGCCTCGTGCGCTTGCGGGTTGTCGGTACCACGTTTGGCCAGTCGCAGCCGTTCATCACCGCTTAAATGTGGAACGATCGCTTCCGCAACGTTCGCGGAAATGGCATCCTCCAGACTCAATACATCGGTGAAGTTCTCGTCAAACTGTCCTGCCCAAACCGCGGTCCCATCTCGCACGCTCAACAATTGAACCGTGACGCGAATGTGATCACCGGCCCGTCTGACACGGCCGTCCAGCACGAAGGCTACACCTAACTCGCGACCTGCAATGATCGGATCCGTCTCCGCGCCGTAACGAAGCACGCTGCTCGTTGGCCTTACTGCAAAACGCCGGATGCCGCTCAACCTCGTGATCAGGGCATCAGCTAGCCCGGTGCCGAGGTAGTCCGGTCCTGAATCCGCGCCGTGCTGCACGTCGAGCAGTTTCAAAGGCAAGACCGCCAGCGAATTCTCAGTTGAGATCGGTTGGGTCTGCCTGGCTATACCGAGCAGCGGATAGTCGGGCAAGTCAGAGACCGGCATCCCGTCGAGATAACGGGTGATGTCGTCGCGCAGTTGCTCGGCCGTTTGATAGCGCCACTCAGGCTCTTTCCGAAGGGCCCTGAGAATGATGGTGTCGAGATCGCCTGTTAGTTCGCGGCGCAGTGTTTCCAGATTAGAGCCTCGACTCTTAAACAAGTGTTTTAGTGTAGTCGCCTCTTCGCCCGAAAATACGTTTGGTAAGAGGTCTTCAGGACGCGTGATGATAAAACTCGGCGGGGCAGGCGATTCTTCACAAATCACACGTGCGATTTCATGTGGAGCACGATTGCGCAAACGATACGGACGGTGGCCCGTGAGAAGTTCATACAGCAATACTCCGAGAGAGTAGACGTCTGTCGTCGGCGTTGCCGGCGCGCCCTGCACTTGTTCCGGTGATGCATACTCCGGCGTCATCAGACGCATTGCTGTTGCCGTAGGGTCGTGAGTGATGTCACCGGCCAGGGCTGGATTCAACAGCTTGGCAATGCCGAAATCCAGAAGCTTCGGCACTCCTTCGGAAGTGACCAAAACGTTTGATGGCTTGATGTCGCGATGTACGACCTGTTTCTGATGGGCGTAATGAACAGCATCACAAACCGCGCGGAAGAGTCTGAGGCGTTCGGCGATCGTTAGCTGATTAGCATCGCAGTACCGATATAGCGGCTGCCCCTCGATAAATTCCATGACGAAGTAGGGCAGTCCGTCGTCAGTGGTGCCACCATCCATCAGGCGAGCGATATGGGGATGATCGAGGGCCGCGAGAATCTGCCGTTCCTTGCGGAAGCGGCGCAGGACGAAGTCGGTATCCATGCCCCGCTTAACCAGCTTGATGGCTACAGTGAGGGTGAATTCCTTGTCGACGCGGACCGCTTCATAGACAGCGCCCATGCCGCCGCGTCCGATTTCGCGCTCGATTCGGTATGCGCCCAGTCGCCGTCCGATGAGGGGATCCTCTTCTTCGTAGACAAAGGCCTCTAGCGCGCTTAGCTCGGTATCCCCGTAAAGCGGATCTTCAAGGAGGGCCCCGGCGCTCTCGTGTTGTGACAGCAGGTTTTCGACGTCGCGTTTGAGATCAACGTCCTCGGCGCAAGCCTGGGCCACGTAGAGCGCACGCTCTTGGGGCCCGAGATCGAGCGCGGTCTGAAAAATGTCCTCAACTTGTCGCCAGCGTTCGGGGGTCATCGTGTTTCACTGTCGTGCTTAAATCCAGACGATCGCGCATTACAGAACCGAACGCGGTAGCGCCGGATTCTGGAGGCTACTTTCATAAAGCGTTCGCGTTATTGCAACTGAAGTGGCATTTACCATCCGGCGCTACCGCGCTCGGTTCTGTAAGCTCACTTCTCCATCTCTCCGTGTAACCAAGCCTTTGCAAATCGCCAATGACGCTTGATGGTGGTCGGTGTCACACCCATAACGCCGGCTGTCTCTTCAATCGAGAGACCCCCGAAATAACGCAGTTCCACCACACGCGCTTTTTGCTCATCCAACTCGGCCAGAGCTGTTAGCGCGTCGTCGAGCGCGATTAACCTGCTGCTGCGCTCCACTGCCCGGTCTACGTTTTCATCAAGGGAGATCTTCTGAAAATTCTGGCCGCGCTTTTCCGCGTGATGCCTGCGCGCATGGTCGACCAGCAGCCTGCGCATAATTTGGGCAGCTACCCCAAAAAAATGCGCGCGGTTCTGCCAGTTAACCCGCGTTTGATCCACCAGGCGTAAGTAAGCCTCATGCACCAGGGCAGTGGGCTGCAAAGTGTGATCGGGACGTTCGCGGCGCAGGTAATTCGCAGCAAGCTTTCGCAATTCATCGTAGATTACGGGTAGCAAAATATCAACCGCGTTGCGATCGCCATTTGAGAGGTCGATTAGCAGTTGTGTGACGTTCTCGGAAACCTGCTGGTTCAAGGGCGTACCGACTCCAGGGCGGATTGAATAAAGGCAAAGAAATTATAAGACAGAATTGCTAGGCAGAATAATCTGGGATTTGAAGGGGCTCTGATAAACCTGGCGTGTGGGGAAACCGGGCGCCTAAGAACCCTCTCAGGTTGGGAAGGAGGGCATGCCCCCGCTCTTCCTTTAGTATCCAGGTTCTCACAGTGATTTCCGTGGCCTTCCACGATTAGTGGGATGACAAAAGTCGCTCCTTCTCTTTCTAGACTCAAGTCGAGCGACGAAGAGCGGGGGCATGCCCTCCTTCCCAACCTGAGAGGATGCCAAGGCGCCTGTTTCCTTTGAATGTTACTTTTCCTCATCCGTTTGCGCGTTACTAGATGAAGAGAGAATTGAGGAAACGCGAAAGAGGTTTACGGTCATGCAAACGGCAACAGCAATTATTCATAACCATCCGCAAATAAGTAGCTTTTCAAGGAATTCGGCGGCGCCCGGCTGGTTAGCCAGACTGTTCGGCTGCCGGCACAGAGAAATGAGCCGGCCATTCTCGATACACGGACAGGCTTACCGTAGTTGTGTGGATTGTGGCGCCCGTCGCCAATTCAATCTGGAGCGATGGCAGATGCAAGGCGACTATTACTACGGTTTACCCACCAGCAGAATCGCGCGCCAGGCGCGATAACCGGTTCCCCCTCTCCACCGCGGAGAGGAGGATAAAGGGGAGGTGGGCGGGGGCGAACCCCCACTCCCGACCCACCTTCTACGTCCCACTTTTCAAACGAA
>DASQKG010000269.1:0-4445 GCA_035630655.1 Pyrinomonadaceae bacterium | reverse complement strand
GCGGCACGGCCCTCAAAATGTTATGTTACGACGGCATCGGATTCTATCTGTTCACACGCCGATTCTCGCAAGGCCGCATTCGCTGGTGGCCCGAAGATCAGGACGCGCCGCTCCACCCACTCCAGGCGCAACAGCTCTCGGTCCTTCTTTATAACGGCCTGCCCGATCAGGCCAGCTTTGCGCCTGCCTGGCGGAAGTTACCCGGCATTGAAGCTCAAGCCGCCAGCAATTCCGCCTCGTCTCTCTTGTAATTCCACGGCAGATACAGATCCGGATTGCTTCGCGCATCCTTTCTGTGACGAATGATCGTCACCAGGTAGTGCCAAGCGTTGACGCCGTTCAATCGGCAGGTCCGAATCAGCGAAGCCAGGACGTCCCCGACCGCTGCCCCGTGCTCGGTTTTGAAGAACATCGAGTTCTTTCGCATCAGGATGAATTGCTTGAGCGCACGCTCGGATTCGTTGTTATCGACTGGCGCGCCCGGCTCGCGGAGCCACACGGTCAGTTCCTCCCAATGACTCAGCCAATATTGCAGCGCTTTGCCGAGATTCGAGTTCGGTTCTACCTTGCGATCGGAGAACTGCGTCTCTATCCACCGCTTCAACTCCTCCATCACAGGCCCGCTCTTTTCCTGGTGGTAGGCCAGTCGCCGCGCGCCACTCATCTCCGCCGTCTCCGCTTCGTATCCATAGACCTTGCCGACCGCATCCAGCACTACTGCGCATTCGGCCGGATAGTCATCCTTCAATTCAAAGACCTTCCTTCGGGCGTGCGCCAGGCAGTAGGCCCGGATCACGTTTTTCTCCACGCTCGTGTTGGCCGCCAACGCGTCACTCATCTGAATCGGCCGCGCCAGCCCCTCTTCACGTTTCTCAAGCAGTTTCGCTAGATTCTCCCCCGCGTGCCGCCTCCCGCTCAGATAGAGCGCGATCTTGCGCCCTCCCGCCTTTACCACGATCCCACTGGTTTGTGTCGCACGCCCTTTCTCTTCCTTGTCTTCTTTCAAACACGAAAGGATTCTGACCCGAGTGTCGTCGGTGTGCATCACTTCGCCTCCAGCCGCCAGGCGCGTCAGCCGCAGGAAGATTCCTATCGCGGCGTCCGCCGTAGCCTCGCACCGCTCCCACATCGTCGCTTCCCCAAGCGGCATTCCGCCCATGGCCTGCAGCCCCGCCTGTCGATGCCAGGGCAGACCTCCCCCATATCTCATTAGCGCAATCGTCGCGTCACAGGTCGCGTCGTACCGCTCCTCATTCACCCCATCTGGCAACGGCGCGACGTAACGCTGCTGGCACTTGGCGCAACGCAGCGCCTCCCGTTCGAATTTGGTGGCCGTGATCAGCGGTTGCCCCGTGAATTGCATCAACGCCGTCGGCTCCTTCAGGTCGTAGAGCCGGCCGCCACACGAGGCCGGACAGTCGTCGCCCGCTTTCAAACCTTCATGCCGGCATCTGACGATCTTTGCCCCGCTGTAATCGGAGGCCGCGCGGCGTCCATGCCCTTTCCGTTTCGGTTTGTCCTCACTTCCAATTGCGCGCAGTTCCGCACGCGCGTCTTGATCACCGACCGCTTTCGGCTGGCCGTCGTCTGACTTCTCAGATTCGTCCACCTTCTCCCGGCCTTCGGTTTTTCTCGCTTGATGTCTCTCAGTCCGTTTGCCGAAGATCATCTCGCGCAGCTTTTTGATCGACGTATTCTTCCGTTGCAGTAGTTCCACCAAGGACAGGACAGTTCGTAACAGTCGCTCGACTTTCTCTTTGGCTCGCGGGTCCAGATTCGTTCCTCGAATCTGCTCGATCAGATTCTCGATTTCGGCGGGATTGGTTCGCGGAGTCTCCTCCTCTTTGGCCATTGTCAGTCGCTCACCCTTTTATTTGGAATAGCAGCCAGTTCGGCCAACCATTACCACAGCTCGCGATTTATTGGGAGGATTCATCAGCCGATGCACACTTTTTTCTCGAACGCACGCCCGCTCGCCGAAGGAACACCATAAACACGCTCCTGGCGTTTGCGTGGATTGATCCCATACCCAAGCTCCGCCAGCACATCGTACAAATCATAATCAATCATATTGCCGATGCGTTGCACCTGTGTCGGAGACAAGCCTGCATTTACCAAACTATCAATCAATGCCTGCCGTTCCTGCGGACGAATCCAACGTGCCCGAAACTTATCGAGCGTATCGGCTTCGCTCAAAAGTTTTTCAGCAATCATCCGCTTATACTCTTCGATTGATACTTTTGTGTGCTTGCCGTCCACCATCATCGGGATATAACGACCGACTTCCCGCACTCCAAATTCAATTCCCTCCGCCTGCGGCATTGCCTTGGCTGGATCATCGTTACCATTCTCATCCTCGTAGTCAGAATCGTCAGAGTCTCCAGGTTTAGTTAGCCCTTTGGTCAATGCCGACAGAAACTCTTCACCTAGCAAGCGTGTGGCGTCGGTGTAGTCATAAGCCCGAAACATCAGCTTTCCTTCGTCAAGACGCGTCCCGCGTCCAAGCATCTGATAGAACACAATCGGCGATTTCAGATAACGAAAGAAAACGATGTTGCGCACATTTGGAACGTCTACGCCAGTGGTCAACAGATCAACGGTCGTAGCGATGAAATGACTGTTGTTGCTGCCGCGAAAATCAGGCAGAAAGTCATTCCCGCTGCTTTTGGAAGTACACTTGAAAGCGAAACTGTCTTTGATCGGTTTGCCTTCCTTTTGGCACCAATCCGAATAAAGGTTGCCCATCGCAATCGCAATATCTTGCGCGTGAGGATCGCTCGCGCAAAAGATGACCGTTTTTTGTTCGGGCGTCCCGCCGTTTTCCAGGAGTTGATTGAAAAGGTCTTCGGACAAAGCTTTCACGCGATCCGGTAAACGAAGCCGAGCGTCAAGCGTGGCGGCTTCATATTTCTTACGCAGTTCTTCGCGGCTCATTGTTTTGCCGGTTCGCGCATCGCTGATTTTTGCCGAGTCTAGCTCTTTATCCAATCCCTTTTGGGCCTCGCGCTCTTTTTTCTCGTTGATCAGAATATCGCGGCTGATGATTTCACATACCGCCAAATAGCCGTCTTCGATGCCTTGCGTCAGATCGTATTCATAAACCGGCTCGCCGAAATGCCTGTAATTGTCCGCCGTGATCTTGGCATCGTTCAGGGTCTCGGCATTCTCTTCGGTGTACTTGATCTTGCGTGGCGTTGCCGTCAATCCGATTTGCACTGCATTCGGGTTGCGCTCAAAGACCTGTTTCCACTTGCCCCAGGCTGAGCGGTGGCATTCATCAATGATGATATGGCTGAAATAGTCTTCAGGATAGTTTTTGGTCAGGAAATTGGCATTGGCGGTTTCCGTGTCAACATCCAAGGTTTGATAAGTGGCAATCAAGACCTTGGCGTTTTTTTGTGGTTTGGTTGAAGAGACTTCTGCGGCGTTATCGCCGAATGCTTTTTGAAATGCGACACCGGCTTGCGTGCGCAATTCGTCACGGTCACAAATAAACAACGCCTTTTTCAATTGTCCGGCGTCGGAAATGCGGCGCAACAGATTGACGGCAATGAATGTTTTGCCCGCTCCGGTTGCCAATGAAAGCAACGCGCGTTTTTCTTCGGTCGCGATCTTTTCATAAACCGCGCGGATCGCCGCATCTTGATAGTAACGCCGACTCCCTTCACCATTATAATAAGGTTCGAGCAATGGTTTCGCGGCTTCAGAATTAAGGCTAAAGCCGACTTGCTGCTCATATTTTGCGCGGAGTTCTTCAGGTGATGGAAATTCTTCAAGGGGCCTTGGTTCAGAAGTCGTTTGCGTCTTGCGGTTGAACTCGACGAATAGATGCCCGTTTGTGGAATAAACAAACTGAACATTGAAACGCTTGGCTGCGCTGTACAATTTGGCTTGCTCTAAACCCTCAGTGGGAGAATATTTTTCGGCCTTGGCTTCAATAACGGCAGCGGCTACGGGCTGAGAATCGGCATCAATCTTGATTCGCAGCGTGTAATCGGTTTTGCCTTTGCGCTGTTTGCCCTTACCGTTGATGACAAAAATCGTTCCGGCAGTCTCTTCGCGCTTGATGTGCTCTTCTGTCCACCCGCGCTTGTAAAGTTTCGGATCAATCAGCTTCGATCTAGTATCTGCTTCGTTGTATGACATAGGCGTAAGGATGCGCACTGAAGTCTCGTCAGTCTGCTGACATCGGGCGGAGATTTTCGCCGATTTTGGCTTGGCTGAAAAGTGAAAAACTACCAAATGCTGTGCGGCGAAGTTCGCCGAAAGCTACAAGCATTTTTTGCCGTCGCTTCCTTCTCATGGATCAGTGGGTCTACCGCCTTCCCAAAAAAGACTTCAAGAAACTGGCCGCAGTCACGATTCGCGAATCCAAGAAATATCGCCAGAGTGAATTGGCCAGAGTGTCCGGCTTCTCACCCCGCCATGTCTCCCGCCTGATCAGC
>DASQKG010000268.1:0-4523 GCA_035630655.1 Pyrinomonadaceae bacterium | reverse complement strand
AAGTCGATTAACTTTTACAGGTGAGATACCCCGCGCGCGCAACGCTTCCAGATCCACAACCTTGGTGCCGCGAACAAACTCCATGGTTAGCACATGTGAAGTGCTGTGAGACCAATGAATCACCGGTACGCGAACTGCACGCCAATCTCGGAAGTTGTGTCGGAAACGATCCGCATTGCGCCCTTCTCGCGCGTAATCCATCTCCTCAAAAATAGTGTGATAAAACTCCCGCAGCATTCCTTCCCAGTCGGCATTCTCATTTGCTCGAGGGAAAAAGCGGTTGGTCAACTTTACCAGCCGGTAAAGAACCGCAATGTCGAAGCTGATAATTTCTTTGAGGTTGGGCCGCTGAACTTTGACCGCCACTTCCCGCCCGTCGTGCAAACGAGCTCGATAAACCTGACCTAATGAGGCGGCGGCAATCGGCTCGGCATCGATCTCAGCGTAGGCTTCCTGCAGACTGCGACCAAGGGCAGCTTCAATTCGGGCGTAGGCTTCAGCCGTCGGAAATGCCGGAACCTGGTCCTGCAAGGTTGAGAGCTGCTTAATGTAGGAAAGCGGCAGCAGATCACCGCGAGTACCAAGCGCCTGGCCAATTTTTATGAAAGTAGGTCCCAGGGTAATCAAGTTTTCGCGCAGCCAGACCGCTTGCTTTTCGAGTCGCGCCAGCTTCTTGTCTGAGCCGTCGGCGCCGCGAAAAATAAGAAATCGCAACGCGCGGATAGCTCTGTCGACCATGCGTCCCACAACATCACGGCACGACTGAGTAAACTGAGCCCGGCGGCCACCCGCACGCGCAACTTCTCTCAGGCGTTCGGCGGTGCGACGATTGAACTTCGCGCGAATGTCGTAGCTATCAAGAAAGAGGTAGAGCGTCAGCAGGCCGAGCACACGCGAGACATTGGCCACGCGCAGCCAGCCCCGTAACCCCTGTCCTTTGAGAATCTGGTCAACGAGTTCATCGTTCAGCGCTGCCGGCGGCGAGTCAACTTTCGGGAGTTGGGGTCGAGTCGACCCGCCGTTGCGGCTAACAGCGTTGAGTTTCTGCCCTGCGGGTGTCGTAGTAATCGGAACTAATGATTGCTCTATCTTCATCGTGCGCTCTTAGGAGCGACCAAGAGCATCGCTCGCTTCCTTCAGTCAGAACGGGGAGCGGTAGCGACCTGTAGTATTCTCCCGCTGGAGACCAGGTCGCTACCGCTCCCCGCTCTGACAACAATAACCTTATCCAGCTTCGAACACCATCTCTCAAAGGATCGACAACATGTGCTTGGCGCCCGCACGCTCGAAGTAATTCTGGGACCGGTCGACATCCCTGGTAATCTGAGTTTTCAACGATTCCAGCGAGTCAAACTTCTGTTCGTTACGCAAGCGGTAAAGGAAACGCACCCGGATCACGTCGCCGTAAAGGTCGCCAGACCAATTCATTACGAATGTCTCCACCGAAGGTTCCGAGCCGGTTTCAAACGTTGGCCGTGTGCCTACATTTGTGACGCTACGCCTCCATTGCCCGTCAATAAGCGTTCCTGTAACGTAAACGCCATTCGCGGGTATGACGCGGTTCTGGGGGTGCAGGTTGGCCGTCGGAAACCCCAACGTATGGCCGCGCTCATTTCCCCGTTCAACGCGACCCTCAACACCATAAGGTCGCCCCAGCATTCGGCGCGCCAGATTCACCTTTCCTTGCGCCAGCAATTGGCGAATCTTGCTTGAACTCACGCGCTGCCCGCGCAAACCAACTTCCGGTACCTCGCCGGCGACGAACCCCAATTCGCTGCTAACCTGACGAAGGAGTTCAACGTTGCCTTCGCGCTTGTGGCCGAAAGCAAAGCCTCGTCCCAAATACACTTCCCTGGCATGCAGGCGGTCCATCACAACGTCTCGCAAAAAGTCTTCCGCCGGAATCTTCGAGAACTCTTCAGTGAAACGTATCACTATCGTCTGTTCAATTCCGAGAACGCCAAAACCTTCTACTTTCTGATCCAGGGTCTGCAGCAACGGAGGCGACGACTGGGGATGCAGAACCGCGCGCGGGTGTGGATCAAAAGTGATGACAGTGGGGACGGCGCCGAGCGCCCTGGCTCTCTCTACAACCGTGCGCATGATCAGTTGATGGCCCAGGTGCAGCCCATCAAAAACACCGAGGGTCAGAACGGTGGGGCGTTGGATGTCAGCGTTGTCGGTGCCGTGAAAGAGGCGCATAGAAGAACGATATCAGTGGAGAACGCCAGGCAGTGGTTTCAGGTCATTTATCATTTTTCATTCGTCATTTCTCATTTGTCATTGCCTGAGAATCTGAGTTCGTTTGGCATTTGAAAGCCTGGATTGAGCTCTAACGACTGGGAGGGTTAATGAGTGATGGTCTAACGAGTGGAGAGCACGCACTGCAGTCCTAAATGACAAATGGGAAATGAGAAATGACAAATGGAAAATGAATGAACCAGGGACTCTCGATACATCACTCATCGGTAACCACCAACCCGTCATATGCCCATGAAACTCCCGCTGGCAGGCAGGCGGAATCGCGTGCATGTTTTACGTCATGGGCAATGTGGGTCAAATAAGCGCGACGCGGTTTTATTTCTTCAACGTACTCGAGCGCTTTATCCAACCACAGATGAGTCGGGTGTTCTTTGAACCGCAAGCAATCAAGGATCAGTACATCGAGGTTCGACATTGCGTCTATCGTAGCTTGCGGAATCAGGCTCAGGTCCGTTGCATAGGCGAAATCATTAAAGCGATAACTCATGACCGGAAGCCGGCCGTGGATGACTTCGAGTGGAGTTATCTCCAGCTCGTCACCCAGGCAAAATGGCGCTCCAGCAACAACTGTGTGTGGAATCACTTGCGGTAGCCCGCCGCCGAAGTGTGAAGGCTCAAAGATATATTTGAAGATGCGCCGAATATCAGGCCACGCGCGTTCGTTGGCGTAGACGCCCAAGGCACCGTAGCGAAAGTTTAACGGCCGGATGTCGTCGAGACCGAAAATGTGATCGGCGTGACAATGGGTTATCAGTACGGCGTCGAGTCGTTTCAGCTTTTGTCGCAAAGCCTGCTGCCGGAAGTCGGACGAGGTGTCAACGAGTACGGTCTGGCCGCCGTGTTCTATCAGAACTGAAACGCGAAGTCTCTTGTCCCGAGGATCATCCGAGGCACATGTCTCACAATCGCAGCCAATCGACGGAACACCCGTTGACGTGCCGGTGCCAAGGAAAGTTAGTTTCATGACGGAGTCCAATGTCCAACGTCCAAAGTACAAAGTCAAATCAACCCAGACCGAGGCTGTTCGATGCAGATCGAACAATCCAAGTCACGGACGATGAGCTCTGGACGTTAGACTTTGGACCGTGTTTAGCCGCCGATGATGTCGCGGCCAGTATAAGCGCCGGATGCCTTGGGCGACACGGAACTGGTGAGCGAGACATATTGCATCCGTAAATCTGCCAGCAGGCTTTCGAGGATCTTTTCTTCCTGAGTCGCCAGATTGCCCTTTGTCTTTCGCTCCAGCATACCGAGGATATCAATCCAGTGTTTCGCCGCTTCGAGATCAACTTCGCGCTTGTGCGTTACCGGATGCTCCATCATTCCCAGCGAAGACGCCGCGTTTGAAGCAATAGTCATTATGAAGTTCGCGAAACCGGCAGGGTTGTCAGCGTCCGGCAGCTCATCTTCGTCGGGTTGTGCCGGTTCGTTGGCCGCGGTCGCTGCGGCGGCCTGGGGCTGGGCAGCTTGAGCGCTCTGGGAGGCTTCAGGGGCCGGCGTTGGGTCCCTAGCGAGTTCCGGGGCCGGGGCCGGCTTAGGTTCCGGCTTCTCCTCCGGCGGCACGTCTCGTGGCGTGCCGTCAGGATTAAACAAGCGCCGATCAGTCACCTTGAAATTTGGTTGTTCGTCGTTCATTGGCTTATGAGGCGCGCAGCCTGAAAAACATCAAACCGCGCTCACTTTCTTTATGATTTCCGTATTTTGGTAGGATGGTAACATCCGAATCGCGCGAGCAGCAAGAAAGCACTTGGTTGTTCACTTCATTTGCCTTGTTGATTTATGTGCTGTCACTCAACAACTGCGGTTTCTTGCTGTTTATGCAATTTTCGACCACTCACGGATCCTCTTACCATAAGACTTCACTCGTTCCTGACTTGAGGACTTGAGGGCTTGAACTCTAGACTAGTTTCCATGCCTGCCACATTTAAAGACCTGGTTACACTGATGACGCAATTGCGCTCGCCCGAGGGTTGCCCCTGGGACCGCGAACAGACCTATGCCTCGCTCGCTCCGATGCTTCTGGAAGAAGCCTACGAAGCGTTTGAGGCAGTTGAGGAAGCCCGCGAAGGTCGTCCGGCCGAACTGCGTGACGAACTCGGTGATCTGCTTTTTCAGATAGTCTTCTACGCGCAGGTTGCCGGCGAACGTGGAGACTTCAACATTGACGACGTCACAGATGCAGTTCACGCAAAAATGGTCCGTCGACATCCGCACGTCTTTGGCGACGCGAGCGCTGAAACCACAACCGAAGTACTTCGCAG
>DASQKG010000267.1:0-2903 GCA_035630655.1 Pyrinomonadaceae bacterium | reverse complement strand
AAGACTGCAAACAGAAGCGCAATCAAGCCTCCATAAATCTCCACTGAATGCTCAACTACCAGGAAGCGATACTCAATCAGCTTCAGCGCCACGATCAGCGCGCCGCCGCAAACACCATAGATTAGGCCGTAGATCAGGATTGGTTTCTTCACGGGCGAGGTCATTACTGAATCGAGGCTTCGTACGAAAGGACCTAATAAATCTCCCAACACGCCGCGACGTCGCTTTGAACGAACGCCGAAATCGCCTCGACGTGATCGCGGAGTCGTTTTTCAATCGCTGCGGTGGGTTGGTTGCCGCACCGCAACCAGATCACTTTTGGTGGCGGACCAAACAGTATTGCCATATCAGCAAAGTCCGCATCCTGGGAAACGAGTACAAAATCGTTAACTTTTGCGTGCTCCCAGATTTCCCGGTCATCGGCTTCGGCAAGACCAAGCAAGCATACTTGGTCCGAGCCGGGAAAAACGTCAGATAGCTGTCGGCAGAGTTTGAAACTCAGGTTCTGATCGAACAAGAGCTTCATGTGGTAGCAGTCACAAGCCGGCGTTCACGGTCAGCGGCATAAGCAAGGCAAGCCCGAATATCAGCTTCGGTGAGTTCCGGGTAGTCACTGAGGATTTGCTCGTGCGTCATGCCTCCTGCAAGCCAGCCCAGCACATCCGCGACTGCTATACGCATTCCGCGAATGCAGGGGCGGCCGCCACGCTTGCCCGGTTCTATAGTAATGATGTCCTGATAACTCATTCGAGACCTACTTTATCATAGCCCGTAAGTCATTAAGACCTGGCAAGCCAAATGGCAAACTAAGAAAGATCCACGAAGAGACACGAAATTCGACACGAAGGGACTCTTTAGTTCGGGACATTTCGTGTCTGTTCGTGGATCGTCTTCCTGACAGCTTCACTGCACCCGGCCGCCAATTCCAGCCCTCTTCTGCATCGCCTTCAACTCCTCAGGAATAAACGAGGTGATGTGGTGGGTTTCCTCGTGGCCATCAGCAAACGTCTGATAGAGAGCGAAGTCAGGCAGGGAGAGACAAGTCAGCGGCGACTGATAATTGTAACCGGTGTCTATACCGATCGCGCTGTGCGAAATGTAAACTCCATGGCGGCCCAACCGTCCGCGCAGGGGAAGCAGCGGCGTCGGAGTATGACCAAAAATACAGGGCTTGCCACGGTAGTTCTTATAGAAGTCCATATCCCGCATCCAGAGCAGGGCCTGCGGCGCGGTTTCCCGCGGGTGCTTTTCCAACTCCAGACCAGCATGCACGTAAATCGCGTATTGATCTTCGTGATAAAAAGGCAGGGTGTGCAGGAAGTCGAGATGTTCTGAAGGAATAGCGTTCTCAATTTCCCGCCGCGCGTCATCGAGATCCTGCTCTTTGGCTATGTCAAGACTTCTGCCCACATACTGCTGAAACGTACGTTCGCCGCCGGTGACTGGGGTAATCCAGAGATTGGCGCTTCCTTCCATAAAATCCATCAGCATTTGTTCATGGTTGCCGCGCAGGCAAACCACCCGATCCGGATTTTCTTTCTGAAGTTTCATAACAAACGCGACACAGCCGGGCGCGTCCGGACCTCTGTCGATCAGGTCGCCCAGAAAGACAACTGTATCGACTGCTTCGTCGCGTGGAACTATTTCCAACAGGCGTGTGAGTTGAGCGCAACGCCCGTGAACGTCCCCGACAACAAAAGTTTTCATGCAGCTGTATCCTCGGTTTTCTGGAGCGACGTCTTGATCCCTTGCATTAGTTCTTTGAAGCGCGGGTCGTTGTGAAGATCAGTCCAGTTTGGATCAGACTCAAACCAGCGATAGTTTTCATTACCAAGGTTAATTGCCTTCTCAAGCCACTTGAGCGCCAACACCTGGCGGCCCTGGAGTAGATACGCCGAGGCCAGCCAGTAGGCTATGTCGTGGTCTGCCGCGGCGGCGACCTTCACCCGCTCCGTCAATTGCTGGCTGGCCAGCTCATGCTTGCCCTGGGCGCTCAAACAAATTGCCAGCACCGGGCGAATTCCGTCCATCTTGGGCTGACGTTCCAGCAGTTGTTCGAGAATGCGTGTAGCTGCGTCAACCTCGCCACGGTAAAAGAGCACCCGGGCTCGAATGGTTTTCATGACCGGATGATCGGGTTCCATCTCAGCGCCCAGATCGAGTTCGTCCAGGGCCTCTTCATAGCGTTGCTCGTACATGAAGATGCGAGCTCGATTGTAACTGGTAACCACGCGTTCATTGGGATTGAGCCGGACCATGCGGTCAAAACTTCGCAGCGCGCGTTCATATTCACTGTCCAGCCGGGCCAGCACTCCACGCACAAAGTGGACGCCAACATCGTTTGGATACTCCTCGCGTAACAAGACCACTTCCTCGCGAGCTTTCTGCTTTTGACCCCGCGTCAAATAAATGAAAATCATCTGCATACGCGCTTCGAGCAACTTGGGATCGAGGGCGAGTGCCTTATTAAAAGCAGTCTCCGCTTTCTCATGATCCTTAGCTTCCCCCAACCCTTTGAGCACGCGATTGACGTAGCAATTCCCTAGCCCGGAGTGGGCCAGGGCAAAATTCGGATCCAGCTCGGTAGCGCGCTCAAAATGGTTGATGGCCATATCCAGATCGCCGCGCGCAATTGTGTGGTAGATGAACTGTCCGAGGAAGTGACGCCCGCGCAAATATTCTTCCGACGCGGCTGCGTCGCTGGTCGATCCTTTGGCCAGGTCGACCTTTTCATCGGCACTCAACTCTACCCGCAAGCCGTCGACAATATGCCGAACGATCGTGTCCTGTACGGTAATGATGTCGCTGGCATCTGCGTCGATGCGATCACTCCAGAGAATTTCGCTGTTTCTCACGTCGAGTAACTGCACGGTTACTCGCAAATGCTCTTTTGAGCGGAGGAA
>DASQKG010000266.1:0-2582 GCA_035630655.1 Pyrinomonadaceae bacterium | reverse complement strand
TTTTTCACTGCGGCCGCGATATCCTCCCGCAGGCTCGGAGTCTCAAATGTTCCTACCTTGCCTTTGCTTTGCTGAGCGACGCGAACACCGTTTACTTCCCGCTCTGAATTTGTGGCAGCAAGGGAGGCAAAATTTCCGCCTGCGCGCACCTGCGCCACCAAAGCGTTTGCTCGGGCCTTCACCTCGGCTTCGTTCTTACCGGCAGAACTCAGGAAAATCTCGGAAAGCGTTACGTTCTCAGGCTTGCGAAACATCTCCTGATGCTCTGCGAAGTATTTCTTCAATTCGTCCATCGTCAACCCAAAGAAGATCTTGCGATCTACTTCCTGCTGAATGACGGCCTGTTTCATGATTTCAGTGCGGAGTGTTTGGCGGGTGGCGGCAGGATCGACGCCGCTTTCGCGCATCGCCGCGTCCAATTTTTCAATCGAATTAATGCCCTGCTCCTTGGCCACTTCCAGCATGCGGCGATTGACCTCGGCTTCCACCTCGCTCGCCATCTCAAGTTCTTTGCCTCTTTGCATCAACAACGTTTCATTGATGAGGGAGGCCATCAGTTCAACCTGTTTCTTGCCCACCTCGTCTTTGGCTTGTTGTTCCGGCACCCCACTCTGCTTCATCGCCTCAATGCGTTCTAAAGATTCGCGCTTCAGCCGCGAAAGCGTCAGCACATCGTCGTTAATCTGAGCAATTACTTCATCAACCACCTGCAATTCGCCCTCTTGCGCCAATACGGGGGTGACGGGTGATAACAATACTGCCAATAGAAAAGCACCCGCAGCAGCGAGCAAATTAGATTTAACTTTCATAGATACTCCTAAAGAAAAATAACCAGCAAACGGTAATCAGTGATTCTAGCCGTCCAACCTAAGTTCGAGCAACGCGCCACGTACCGTATCAAGTACCTGGTCCTGCTCGTCTTCGTTTAGATTTAAGCGCAAAACGCCGGTCGGAGTGAAAATCCGACCTTCCCGGGCGCTCACAAAAGCGCCCAATTTTTCGGGGGAAATTCGAGCTTTTTCGCTAAACTTGAGCGCCACCCCATCCGCGGTCTTATCGATTGAGAGCACGCCAACTTCCTCGGCTAACCGGCGCAATCGCGCGTAACCAAAAAGCTGTTCGACCGACTCCGGAAGGCGTCCATAACGATCCTCGGTTTCTTTCCTAATATTGGCAAGGGTGGCTTCATCCCGGGACGACGAAACACGTTTGTAAGTTCTCAACCGCTGGCCCATGTCGTTGATGTAGTCGTCCGGGATTGCCACATCAACGCCCAGATTGATAGACACGCTGGTCTCGTCTTCCACCGCTTCGCCGCGCAACTCCGCTACCGTTCGCTCGAGCATCTGCGTGTAAAGGTCGAACCCGAGTGCATCCATGTGGCCGGATTGCTGCCCTCCGAGAAGATTGCCCGCGCCTCGCAGTTCGAGATCCAGCGCGGCGATGCGAAACCCAGCGCCAAGGTCTGAAAACTCTCGAATCGCCGACAGGCGGCGTTTAGCGATGGGTGAAAGCTCCTGCTCGCCGGGAATCAGAAGATAGGCATAAGCGCGGCGGTTTGAACGGCCCACACGCCCCCGCAGTTGATAAAGCTGAGAAAGACCATATTGATCGGCGCGGTTTATGATGATTGTGTTGGCGCGGGGGATGTCTATCCCATTCTCAATGATGGTGGTCGCAACCAGAACATCATACTTATGATCAATAAAATCGAGCATTACGCGTTCCATTTCCTTTTCGTTCATCTGCCCGTGGCCAACCACCATGCGCGCCTGAGGCACCAGGCGCTGGACGAGGGCGGCAATGGTTTCGATGGTCTCGACCCGATTGTGTATGAAGAAAACCTGCCCGCCGCGTCCCAATTCCAGTTCGATCGCCGACTTGATTACGTTTTCCGAAAACTGGACTACCTGAGTTTGAATTGCCAGTCGATCGCGAGGCGGCGTTTCAATCAACGACATGTCCCTGAGGCCACTCAGTGACATGTTTAACGTGCGCGGTATCGGCGTTGCGGATAGAGTCAAAACGTAGACGCGCTTCTTCAGGTGTTTAAGTCTCTCTTTGTGCGCCACGCCAAAACGCTGTTCCTCGTCGACCACAACGATGCCCAGCTCTTTGAAGCGAACGTCTTTCGACAGCAACCGGTGCGTTCCGATAACCACGTCCACTTCGCCTGACTCAACGCGTTTGGCTACGTCCTTCTGTTCCTTCGCGGAACGGAAGCGCGACAGCAATTCAATCTTTACCGGAAACGGCGCGAACCGGCTGCGGAAGGTGTCGTAATGCTGATAAGCGAGCACTGTAGTTGGCGTCAGCACTGCTGCCTGTTTCCCTTCCATCACCGCTTTGAAAGCGGCCCGCATCGCCACTTCGGTCTTGCCATAGCCGACGTCTCCGCATAACAAGCGATCCATCGGAGTTGGTTCCTGCATGTCATGCTTCACATCTTCAATGGCTGTTTCCTGATCGGGAGTCAGGACATATTCAAAGCCATCTTCAAATTCGCGCTGCCAGGGCGTGTCGGCCGCGAAAGCAAACCCACCGACAAGCTTGCGCTCGGCGTAGAGACGCAACAGCTCGTC
>DASQKG010000265.1:0-13229 GCA_035630655.1 Pyrinomonadaceae bacterium | reverse complement strand
AATGAATGCCTCTTTCCCAGGGTTGCCAAAGCGCAACCCTGGGCTGGAGCTAGCGAACGCTTTCAGCGTTATTCACTCGTACCTTCAGTTTTCACACACTCTCGGATAGCGACCGGGTCGAGATTGGCTACATGAATCTTTGATGCAATCGGTCTGCTTAGGCTACGTCGAGTGCTTTGTTGCTATCCACGGTGGGGCCTGTGGCGTGCGGAAGAGCGGGGCAAGCCCTCCTTCCCTACCTGAGAGCATGCGAGCGCGTCACCTTGAACACTCGGGATATTCTTACCTGAGAGCATGCGAGCGCGTCACGTTGAACACTCGGGATATTCTTACCTGAGAGCATGCGAGCGCGAGACTTTGAAGTTGGGATCTATACTTACTGGAGAGAAATCGACCGGTCTCAGGTGCCGCGCGCGGTGCTCTCAGGTAGGGAAGGAGGGCATGCCCCCGCTCTTCCGTTCCCCAGCATGCCCCGTCACACCAACAGACCCCTGATCAGTTCATCCAGCCAGGGGATTTCGATTGGTTTGGTAACGTAAGCGTTGAAGCCGGCGGTCTTTGCTTCTTCACGAAAATCGGTCTCCTGATGGGCGGTGACGGCAATCACGGGAATTCCGCCAAGGCCATCGGTGGCTCGAATCTTCTCTGTGGCGGTAATTCCGTTCATCACTGGCAGTGTGAGGTCCATGAGGATGATATCCGGACGTTCGTCGACCGCGACTTCTACCCCCTTCTCGCCGTCTGCGGCTTCCAAAACCAGGTAACCCAGACGTTCCAGCTCAAGACGCATTAGAAAGCGTGCGTCTTCGTCGTCTTCAACCACCAGAACCTTTCGGTCCCTTGAGTCTCTATCGGTCATAGCACCCCGGCACCCTCAAAAATGCTGGCGTTTCCGCGTATTGTAAAAATGTTAGATAGGTTGTGAGGGTATGTCCCGACGTCGCGTATGTCAAGAAACCCACCCGCTGCGTACTCATGCAGTTTGCTTCTACGCTGAAAGCGTTTGCTAATTTCAGCCCATGGTTGCGCTTTGGCAACCCTGGGAGAGCCAGGCTCTCCACAGAACCCGCGAACCCTGAAAAGGGTTGGGTCGCGATAACCCGCAAGCCTGTCGAACTCCTTCAGAGTTGGCGACAAACAACGAACCATATTGTCCCCAGGGTTTCAAAGCAAACCCTGGGCTGAAATTAGCGAACGCCTTCGGCGTTAAATTCAAACTCACCATTACCACGTCCTGGTAGCGGGTGGGTTCTCGCTTATAATAGAAACCCCCAAACAAAAAGGAACCAAAGCGCCGTTCGTATCGTTAAAGCGTGAGACATTCGAAATTTCTTTCCGGAGACCACCCTAAATGAAAAAAGTAATCTTACTCGTGCTCCTGGTAGGCATTGCCGGGATCGCAGGCATCGTGCGTTCGCATTCCAAATCGGGAGGCCGCTTTGAGTGGCCAGTGAAGGTCAACGCTCAAAAGCCTTCTTCGGGCGACGTGCGCGAGGAGATTCGCAAGACTTTCGAGCTTTCGCCGGGCGCGCGTGTCGATGTTTCGGGGATTAACGGATTTGTTAAGATCGAGACTTCGAATACCAGGACCGCCGACATCTATATCGAACGAATCGGAGAAAGCGCAGAGGCGCTAAGCCGCCGCAAGATTATTATTGAGAGCACTGGCGACAAGCTGACGATTCGCGGCGAAAAAGACGAAAGCCTGATGTCGCGAATTTCCGGCTCAAACGCGCGGGAGCAAGTAACGCTGAAACTGCCGAGAGCGATCGCACTGTCAACAAGCGGCGTCAATGGTTCGGTAAAGGTTGGCGAGATTGACGGCGCGGTTCACATTAGCGGTATCAACGGCCGAGTTGAAATCGCGCAGGCCGCAGGCTCCGCTGATTTCAGCGGCATCAACGGTAACGTTTCCGTTGCTCTTAGAAACCTCGGTAAAGATGGCATCGAAATCAGTGGCATCAATGGGAACATCGAGTTGAGATTGGCGGATGGAATCAACGCTGACCTCAAAGCTCACGGGATGAACGGCAGCGTCACTTCAGACTTGCCGAGCGTGGTTATCGAAAAGAGCAGCCGCGGCAACTACACCGCCCGGATTGGTTCCGGTGGAAACTCAATCTCCGCTAGTGGGATTAACGGAAACATCCGCTTGATCCGGATGGCCGGTGTTGACGACCGCATCGGGTAAAGGAAAGGGCGTCGAGTGTGGGAAACAGCCCTTGATCTCAGCGCCAACGGCGAAATGCAATAGCCTGGGGCAGCGCCCCAGGTCAGGGTTCAAAAACTGGTAAGCGCTGAAGGCGCGAAATGGGGCGTATCGACCGGTGCATACGTTCTATTTCGCGCCTTCAGCGCTTAGAACCTTCTGTCGCTACTTCCTGGGCCGTTGGCCCAGGCTGTTACATTCCGCGCCTTTGGCGCTGAGGCCAAGTGCTTCTTTGAAACCTAACACCCGGCACCCGGCACCCTACTTCCCTATCTCCGAAAACTTCAGGTTAAGAATCGGATACTCTTTCCAATCCTTATAGTCGTAGTGCCACCATTCAGGCTCGTAAACCGCAAAGCCTTCCGATGTCATCGCCGCGCGTAAGATCTCGCGTAAACGTTTCGCTTCCGGCGTAGCGCACTCGTAATTGATGTGCGACCGCTCCGTCATTTCGTCATACTCACCCGGCATCTTCACGATCATTCCAGTCTTGAGATCAAACAACGATAGGTCGACTGCACCGCCACGATTGTGACGGGAGCCCTTTGCCGGATCCGCCACGAAAATCTTCTTGTCCTCGGGAGTGACATCCCAAAAGATCTTCGTGACCGACCACGGACGATATCCGTCGTGAACGACCAATCCATACCCCTGGCTGCGAACTTTTTGATTTACGCGAACGAGCGCTTCCGCCGCCGGCCGCTGCAGAAACGCGCGCGCCTCTTGGTACACCTTCTGGCCGAGAAAATTGTTTTTCGTCGCGTAACGGATGTCGAGTTTGATTGTCGGATCCAGTTTGACCAGCTCGACGAGATCAGGCCTGCGAAATGGACCAGTCTCGACCGGTGGCCCCTGGGCAAGGGCGACCGTTAGAATCACCACAACGAGCAGTAAAGACTTTAAGCACTTAAAAACCATCGATTACCTCGATTGATCCATATCCGATTCCGGTCGAACACTGGGACCGCGGGCGTCCCGCCCGCCGTGAGCCCTAATAACGAGAATAGCCTTATTTAGAAATCCACCGGCAAGCGGGTCGTCAGCGTCGGTGCATTCCAGGCGCGAAGTTTTTCATTCCATTGCGGCACTGTTTCTTTGATGAAGCGGTTAACCTCCGCCATACGCGAACGATATTCCGGCCCTATCTCGTCAAAGTATTGCCGCTGGTACTGCGTCGGCGCCGCGTTGGTCCCGTCCAATCCAAAAAACAGGTCACCAATCTTATTTGTCACCTGGGCCTTACCGGGAAATCCGAGTCCTTCTGAGCGGCGTGCCAGCCGGTCCTGAAGCGCGTCGGTTTGCTTTATGTAGTCTTCGAGGGCCTTCAACAAATCCTTGTCGGGTTCTTTGTTGAGGGCTTTCACCGTGGTCTGCGTGTGCTTGAGCTGTTCCTCGATGCTGTCGAGAAAACGCAGTGAACTGTTCACGGCAGACTGCATGTCACGAAGCTTTACCTGCAGCTCATGTTGTGCCTGCAAGTCAGACAGCGGCACATTCAACATCGGGTCAAGACGCACCTCGACAGGCTGCTCAAATGTTTTGTCGCCTACCGTCAACTTCACGGTATACCTACCGGGCAGCACCTGTGGCCCACGTGGTGGACCAGCGAAGGCCGTCTCTTCTTCGCTGGGTGGACGCCTTACTTCGGCGCCGCCCATGCGCAGGTTCCAGGCAATGCGATTCAAACCCTTTTCCTTTGCCGGCCTCTCAATGTCCTGCACAACCTTGCCGTTTTGGTCCATGATCTGAACCTTGAAGGTTGTTTTGTCGTCAGGCTTGTCTTTCAAGTAATAGGTTATCAATGCGCCATACGAGGGGTTTGGCCCGGTAAACACTTTGTCGCCGATGCCATAACGAGTGAAGCGCGTGGCATATCGCAGTCCCGGTCTCACAGGAAACAGATGCGCGTTACTGTTCAGAATGGCCGGGGTCATGCTCTGAATCGGCGTGGCATCATCGTAGATCCAAACGCTTCTGCCATGCGTGGCCAGGATTAAATCGTTTTCGCGTGGGTGGACCACAATGTCGTGCACCGATACGTTCGGGAGATTTTTCAGGTTCAGCGGAATCCATTCCCTGCCACCGTTGTAAGAGGCAAACAGACCAATCTCGGTACCTGCGTAAAGCAGGCTCGGGTTTTTCGGGTCCTCGCGAACCACCTGCACATAAGCCTTTGCCGGAAGATTCCCGGCAATCGCGGACCAACTTTTTCCACCGTCCGTCGTCTTGAAAATGTATGGCCGAAAATCGTCAAACATGTGACGCTCGAAAGAAACGTAAGCAGTCTGCGCGTTGATACGCGATGGTTCCACATGAGACACCGGCGAGTTTGCAGGAACACCGCGAATGTTCTTGACGAAATTTGACCAGTTCTTACCGCCATCAGTCGTGACCTGCACGTTTCCATCGTCAGTTCCGACCCAGACCTGTCCCCTCTGCACAGGCGACTCAGCCAGCGTAATGATGGTCGTGTAATACTCAGCCGTCGTATTCTCAATACCTACTGGCCCACCGGCGTCTTTTTGTTTCTCGGGATCGTTAGTGGTGAGATCGGGGCTTATTTGCTCCCAACTCTTGCCGAAGTCGGTGGATTTGAACACTACATTTCCGCCGAAGTAGACAGTGTTCTTGTCGTGAGGCGACAGGCCGATAGGAGAGTTCCAGTTGAAGCGATATTTCTCGCCGATGGCTGGTCCGTCACCGCTGCCGCGGCCCCACGGATTCACTTCCTGTTGCTCGCGCGTGCGAAAGTCCGTGCGCAGAATGTTGCCGCCCTGCGATTCAGAGATATAGACATCGGGTTCGTCCGAGTTGTTGATGACATAGAAACCATCGCCAAAGCTCACCATGCGCCAATCGTCGTTCATGATTCCCGCAGGCTCACGCGTCCGGCTTGGACCAGTCCAGGCGCCATTGTCCTGAAGTCCGCCCATCACGTAATAAAACGGCTGACGATTGTCGGCATGGATTTGATAAAACTGTCCGATGGGAATGTTGTAGACAGGCTCCCACGTTTCGCCGCCGTCATGCGTGACGGCGACGCCGCCGTCGTTTCCTTGCCAGATGCGTTTGGGATTTTTGGGATCCTGCCAGAACGCGTGGTAGTCAATGTGTGTGCGCCCGGTGATTGAACGAAACGTTTTGCCGCCATCAATCGATTCAAACAGGGTAGAAGCCACTGCATAGACGTGGTTCTCGTTAGTTGGATCGACACGCACGCGCGTGTAGTAGAAACCACGTGAGACGATGCGTTCGTTCTTGGACACCATTTTGAAAGTCTCGCCGCGATCGTCAGATCGATAAAGCGTTCCTTCCTTTGCTTCGAGTATGGCGTAAACAACGTTTGGATTGCTCGGCGCTGTACGCACCCCGATCCTGCCGATCAGTTTCGGCAGTCCGTTAGTCAATCTGGCCCACGTTTTTCCACCATCGATAGACTTATAAACGCCACCTCGCTCGCTGCCGCTCCGATGCGTCCATGGCTTCCGCTCAAAACTCCACATGCCGGCATAGAGGATGTTTGGGTTCGTAGAATCCATTTCCAAATCCGAAACGCCGTGCTCCTTGTCGATGTAGAGTGTCCTGGTCCAGGTCTTTCCGCCGTCTGTGGTCATAAACACACCGCGGTTCTCGTTTGGCCCGAACGCGTGGCCGAGCGCGCCGACGTAAACGATGTCCGGGTCTTGCGGATGAATCGCAATGGCCGAAATTCGTTCGGTGTCCCTGAGGCCCATGTGCTGCCAGGTTTTTCCGGCGTCGGTTGACTTGTAAACACCATCGCCAAACGAAACGCTGTTTCTCGGTTTCGACTCGCCAGTGCCAACCCAAACTACGTCGGGATTGCTCGGGGCGAGGGCCACGTCACCGATAGAGATCGTGCCTTGCCGCTCGAAGATTGGCTTCCAGGTCACGCCGCCGTTAACGGTTTTCCACAATCCGCCTGAAGCCGTGGCAACATAAATCAGGTTCGGATTTCCCGGCACGCCTTCGATATCCGCCGTTCGTCCTCCCATGATTGCCGGACCAATGCTGCGCCATTCGAGCCGCTCAAAGGCTTTCTCAAAAGGCGATTTCGAAATTGCGTTCGCCTGGGCGGCGTCTGCCGGTGGACTGGGAGACGGCGTGGCCGAAAGCTCCTGCGCGTGAAGCGGTGCAACAGTGAGACTGAACAGGAAGATGATGAAATAGAAAGTGCGAAGTGGTTTCAAGGGGAACATGTTTTCTCCTGAGATTTTTTTATGTAACGCGAGCGGTTATTCATCACGGCGATCCAGGCACAGTCGCGGAGCGATCTCATTAACACTGTGGCTTTAGCCCGGTGATCTGGGCTCGCCGGCATCACGCCAGAACCGTTGTTAACGGTTTCTCGTAACCCAAACAAAAGCCGTTGGAAACGGTTCACCGTCTTACTCTTCGGCTCAAATCACCGGGCTGAAGCCACGGTGTTAATGAGATCGCTTCGCGGATGGTTGCGCAACAGGGAATCCTGGAGTTACCCGGTCGAACGCTTCGAATTGCAATCAGGATGCAGAGTTTACCTATTGGCTGGGTAGTTGAAAAGGTCGTTCTCAAATTGAACCCGCTCTTGAAACCAGCTATAAAGGGTGCCCGCTATCAAAGAGCAACAGGAGAAAACCACAACTTGCCGCAAAGCAGACACCGAAAGACCGGTAAGGCGAAGAAGCGATCGAAGGGGCTTTATCCAGCCGGAAAAAGTAAAACGCCGACCGGCCGCAACCGTCAGGTTCGCATAATAGCCATCGTCATCGTGCTGGCCCTTGCTGCCTCTGCCATCGCTTACTTGATAACCAAACGCTCGGGAAGCAACGGCTCCGAAGTTACAACGGCGTCAGGGCTGAAATACACCGACATCGTCGAGGGAACCGGCCCATCGCCACGCAACGGACAAAGACTTTCCGTTCATTACACAGGCACACTTCAGAACGGAACCAAGTTTGACAGCTCAGTCGATCGTGGGCAGCCCTATGAATTCGTCCTTGGCACCGGTAGCGTAATCAAGGGGTGGGATGAAGGTTTGCTGACGATGAAGGTGGGAGGTAAACGGAAGTTAATAATTCCTCCAGGTCTTGGATATGGCGCACGCGGTACACCAAACATTCCGGCAAACTCGACACTGCTTTTTGATGTTGAGTTGTTGGGGATTAAGTAGCCACAAAACTCATCCGTAAAGTCGTCAATGAGCAGCACTGGGAAACTAGTGCTGCTTTGTAATATTTGTATTGCGTTATCTTTGTATTGAGTCCCGAACACTCGCTGGCATGTCTGCGTTGCGTATACTCGGCAACTCTCCTCTTTGCCCCGAAGGCTCATTCAGTTGCAAAAACACATAGGGTTCAAACAGTCAGGAGTGAAATTATGAATACTAAACGCAACGGCCACATTCTTAATGTAGGGTTGGTCAGTTTCTTTATGCTTTGCTTGACGGTCTCGGTGTTCGGTCAGGGACGAGGTCGCGGCGGTGGTGGCGGCGGCGGTCGCGGCTCAGGCGGCGGTGTCGGTGGTGGCCCTCCTGCGGGAGTCGGCGTTGATCGAGGTCTCGGGAATGCGTCGGATCGCTCAAATGGACGCTCCGATGATGGACTCAGGACCGCTTCAGAAAGATCCAAAGGCCGTTCCGATGCTGGACTCGAACGTGCGCGGATGGCAAGCAGCAGGCTTCGCGACGCCGATCGAGACTTGCGAGACCATCCGGGCATCGCAAATACTTTACATGTCAACGCCAATCAACTTCGAGCCGGTTATCAAGCCGCCCTGGTAAACAATCCTGACCTAAAGTTTGGTCAATATGTTGCCGCAACCAGAGTGGCGCAGAATCTTGGCTCAAGATTTCCCAACATAACGCGAGACGCGATTCTGGAGGGGCTCGCCTCGGGTGAAAGCCTCGGGAGCACATTGCGAAGTCTGGGATTGAGTTCCGATGAAGCGAATGCCGCGAAGAAGCGAGCCGAACGCGAAATCAAACAGGCAAGAAAATAGTTGGGACGATTAGTTACCGCACCTGGATAAGAATGGCCCGCCCGAGTTGGCGGGCCTTTTCTTCGGAAGGGCGCCTGGTGTCGGGGAACGCGTGACGGGTGACAGGTGACGGGTGTCGCGAGAAATACTTTCTTTGCTCTCAGCGCCAAAGGCGCGGAAAGCAAAGAATAACTGTCGCGGCACTCGTCATCCATCTCCCTGTACCCTGACCCTGTCCCGTCCCTGGTCACCCGTCACCCGTCCCCCGTCCCCCGTCCCCGGTCACCCGTCACCCGTCACCCGTCACCCGTCACCCGTCATCCGTCATCCGACACCCTGGTTGATTCCTTCCCGCCGCGGAGTTAATCTGCTTTGCAAGCCGCAACAACCAGAGGAGACAGACACTCATGAGTGGGAATAGCTTAACTATTACCGACAATCGAACTGGAAAGCAGTATGAGGTTCCGATTGAAAATGGGACCATCAAGGCGATGGACCTGCGCCAGATCAAGACGTCAGACGACGACTTTGGGTTAATGACTTATGATCCGGCATTCATGAACACGGCTTCATGCAAGAGTCGAATAACCTTCATCGATGGCGACAAAGGAATTCTCGAGTATCGTGGTTATCCGATTGAGCAACTTGCGGAGAAGAGCTCATATCTCGAAGTTGCTTACCTGCTCCTCAACGGTGAGCTGCCAACCGAACAGGAGTTGAAGGACTGGACGCACAATATCACCTACCACACCTTCATCAACGAGAGCATCAAGAAGGTCATCGACGGTTTCCATTACAACGCCCATCCAATGGGGATGTTTGAAGCGACGCTCGGCGCGCTTTCAACTTTCTATCCTGACGCGAAAAACATCTTCGACGTGGAGTGCAGGAAGAAACAGATCCATCGACTGATCGCGAAGGTGCCGACCATCGCGGCTTTTGCTTACCGGCACCGCATCGGAATGCGTTACGCGTATCCCGACAACGATCTCAGTTACGAAGGCAACTTCCTCAACATGATGTTCAAGACTACTGAGCTGAAGTATCAGTCAAACCCGGTGCTCGAGCGGGCGCTGAATGTCTTGTACATCCTTCATGCCGATCACGAACAGAATTGCAGCACAAATGCGATGCGTAGTATTGGCAGCGCACAGACAGATCCCTTTTCGTCGCTGGCAGGCGCGGCGGCGGCGCTTTATGGCCCGTTGCACGGCGGCGCAAACGAGATGGTGCTGCGCATGCTCAGGGAGATTGGTTCAAAAGAAAAGGTTCCTGAGTACATCAAACGCGTGAAGGCGGGCGAGTTTCGTTTGATGGGTTTCGGACACCGCGTTTACAAGAATTACGATCCGCGTGCGCGCATTATTAAGCAGGTGGCTGACGAGGTGTTTGAAGTTACCGGTAAGGATCCGATGCTGGAGATCGCTCTGGAGCTGGAGCGAATCGCGCTCGAGGATGACTACTTCATCAAACGTCGTCTCTATCCCAACGTGGACTTCTATTCCGGAATCATTTACCAGGCTATGCGTTTCCCGGTTGATATGTTTCCGGTACTGTTTGCGATTCCCCGCACGTCAGGCTGGCTGAGCCAATGGGTTGAGCTGCTCGAGGACCCGGATCAGAAGATTGCGAGGCCGAGGCAAATCTATCTCGGGTATCGCGGGCGCGATTACGTTCCAATTGAAGAGCGAAAGGCGAGACCGGAGAGCGAAGCGGCTGGAGCGTGATTGAACTACAGGGCGAAGGCAAATTCGTGGGCGGATACAGGAGGCTTTCTCCAAGCCAACTCCTCAGGTATTCGTCCGTTAAAGTCGGCAAGCTCTTCTTCCGGAATGAAGAACTGGTCACCGAAAGCCACAAGATCTGACGTCGAAGGTTCCCCGTTGGAGATTTGTTTCAGTTTCGCTAGATTGTATTGAGCGAGCTCGTTTTGAGAATCTATCACCAAGACTCGCTCAAACACTCGAACGGCCTCGTTAATACGACCCAAGAACACTAGACATACGCCTCGATTACTCAAGAACTCGGGCAAGACAACTCCGGAATCCTCAGCCCTCTCGAACTGTTGTAATGCGTATTCAAAGCTTCGAGACCTCATTTGAAAAACGCCCAAGTTTCCGTATGCGAGACCGAGGTTGCGCCTGGTGATCTCATCCTGAAGGACCAAAAATGCCGACCGAACATAACCAAAGCCCTCTTCAACCCGATCATTCTTGATCGACTCCCTGGCCAGACTTGTAAAGGCCATTACAATATTCGTTTTGATTCGAAATTCAGTATCCGAATCCGTTTTGATTCCCAGGGCCGAGATGAAGAGTTCTATCGCTTCAAAGTATTTTTGTTTTCGAGCTTTGGCGACTCCAAAATTCAAGAAGGCAACCGCCAAATTGAAGCTAGCAAATTCGTAGGTAGGGTCGACGCGAGTTGCTAACTGTAACAAGGGGATTAAAAAACTCACATCGTCCTCAAAGCCTTTGTGTTCGACAGGATCTGGAACACTCGCGAGCACCGACATGACAAAAGCACCAATATATGCTGGCCGCAAATCAGTTGCGCCTCTTAGCTGCTCTTCGGCTGTGGCCAAATCAGCCCTTTCGACCGCCTTCATTGCCTTAACAAACGCGTCGCGTGAGAGATTTGTAAATTGATCCGGCTTGACAGAATACGCGAGGCCAAGGAAATCGCCAGACTCGTCAACCATCTCTAAATCATAAGCCTCTGAGGGCTCATCAAAGGCGGTGACCACGACGCCCCTATTGCCTCTTTTTGCGTTGCATTTTGGCAAGTCCAGAGAAAGCTGAACTACATCGCCTTCATACGCTTTCTGTTTGCCCGAAACAAACGACATCGCTTTAAACTCCTCGTAAACAAAGGGCGGTAACGAAGAAGGGATAATCCGTCTTAGGCCGAATAATCCAGGAGGTGAAAACTATCACTGTATGGCCATTGGGTCCGGTTATCGGGATGTTTACATTATACCTCTTGCCATATTCGTCCTCATCTCCTGTGACTGCTTCATGATACGGCAACTCCTGAAGAATGCCGCTTTTCAATAATTCCCAGTCTTCTTTCACCAATCCAAGCGCCGCTCTGAAAACACGCGCTTTGTCCTTCCCGCTGCTCTTTCCGAAGGCTTTAGATAGATGGTCCGGATCACGGCAATACCGCTCCAGCTTTTCACGCGGAACCACAGCATTCTCATAGTTCGGAAGAGCACGTTCATGAGGAATTCGGATTTCAGCCATCAGGCTTCGCGAGGTTACAGCAATTCTGATCTAACGATTCTCCCGTAGCGAGCGCCCGGGGATAGCAACATACACTGAAGTTCGCTGTCAGGAAACTTCCGGCCAGGAACGGAGGTGGACAGGTACTTACAAAGATTCTTGCAACATACTGCGCAGGGGCTTGCGCTTCTAAGGCAGGTTCTGTGCGATCTCCAGGTAGACGTCTCTTATCTTCTTTTCATAGTTTGACACTTGTTTAAGAAAGCCTCCGAGCCCGGCTAAAGGACTGATGGCTTCCTGCGGGTCCCACCAGCCCACCTGGTTCAGATGATCCGCAGGCAGTGGAAACTCTTTCTGGGTGATTGGCTTTCTGGTGCCGTCGCCCGCAACCAGCTCGCCATTCCATTGTTGCGACCTGAAAGGCACGAGCCCATCATTTTTGCCCTCGTTATCTCGTATGAAGATCCAGGATGGAACGAGAGGCGCAAAAACCTGCCGCATCTCTTCCGCGCTGGCATACGTCTGGTAAACCACATCGTTTCTCGCCTCGGAATCTTCGACGCGCTTATTAAAGGCTTCGCAGGATGTCACGGTCAGGTCAGCAAATCCATCGAGATTGATCACTCGCCGTAGTAAGTCCAGGAGAAAAACTCCCCCGTGTCCGATGACGTGATCCGCCAGAACGGTCCCCAGATGCGGCGTGCCGATGGTAGTTAAAGTAGCTACTCTTTCGGCCATACCCATATCGACGATCATGTGGCGAGCGTCCAATCCGCCCATGCTGTGGCTGATGATATGGACCTTATCGGCGCCCGTCTCAAATAAGACCTCGTTGACCCTCGACTTCAACTGTTCCGCTCTTGACTCAACTGGACCGGCAAAATCCTGGTTGGAATGGAAGACCCGGAAACCGTTAGCTTCGAGATGTGTTTTGATTCCTTTGAAATAGTGAAGCCCATCGCTATCCCCAAGTTTCGATTTCTTACTTAGGATCTCCCGCAGAATGTCGAACCTGGCTATGCCATGTGCGAGCACGATTGGTTTATTGGTCATGCGGGCTTCTTTCTTTCGGCCTGAAAGTTCAGTGCCGCCCATCTCGGCACTACTCGAGCCATCGCTCAGCGGTGTCGGCAAGATCACGGAGCGCAAGGTGGAGTCGTATTCCTCCGGTAGGTCTGAGTCGGATATTTTTCCTTAATCTTCTCGGACAGGTGATCGAAATGTTTTTTGTCGACGCAAACCGGCGGGTTAACCGGGATGAGCGTCATTCCTGAAAGCCGGAAAGCGTTCAGGGCGTTATCGTTTATGACGTCGCGAATCCAGATTTCCTTAACCTGGGCCGGTCTCTTCGTCCTGACCTCGTTGTAAACTTCCGGGTCAATCTCGCCTGAATCGCCCACCAGAATAAATTTCCTGTCCGGAAATTTATCCATCAGCGTCGTGATCGTGTCGAGCTTATGCTTATACGTCACATTCAGGGAACTATCGATGGCATTAATGAAGTTCTCGATCGCTTCGCGGCTCTTCGGCTTCGGAAACCACTTCAGATGAATCGTTCCTTCCGGAAAGCGGCCGTTACCGGTGATGAGGTAATCATACAGCGGGCCAAACAACTGCTCTGGTCCACCCGACACGTAGTGGATTGGAATATCGCCGAGTTCCTTATACCTTGCGGCCATGTCGGGTTCGAGCACGGGTTTAAAGTCAAGGCAGAATGTGTTTCTCAGAACGATGTTCCTTCCGGCCGGTACTTCGGTGATCTTGATGGTGTCATCAATGTCAGAGACCAGGGATACACCATTTGGATCCGGTTGGATTAA
>DASQKG010000264.1:0-8562 GCA_035630655.1 Pyrinomonadaceae bacterium | reverse complement strand
GCCCAGCGGTTGATTCATGTCTGTGAGAAGCGCGCGTGTGTGAATGCCACAAGAGTTACCAGTTCGAACCAGAGCGTGTGCCAGTGCTACGGCGCGTTCTTCTTCACGCATGAATGCGCCCGAGCCCATTTTCACGTCGATAACCATTGCGTCGAGCCCTGCCGCGCCCTTCTTTGAAATGATTGAAGCGACGATCAATGGAATTGCTTCCACTGTTGAAGTCGCATCGCGCAGGGCATACATCTTCTTGTCGGCAGGGGCTAATTCTCCCGTTTGTCCGGACATCGCATAGCCGACAGTCTTTAGGACGCGCTCAAACTCTGCGGCACTAAGATCGACGCGATAACCTGGGATTGACTCGAGTTTGTCTAATGTTCCGCCCGTATGTCCCAGTCCCCGGCCTGAGATCATGGGCACGCAAACTCCACACGCCGCAACCATCGGCGCGATCAAAAGCGACGTCTTGTCGCCCACGCCGCCGGTGGAATGCTTGTCCGCTTTGGGCTTATCAATGGCCGAAAAATCCAGGGTATTCCCGGAATGCAGCATGGCATCGGTAAGCGTTTCCTGCTCGGCGTCGTCCATGCCGTTGAGATAGATTGCCATCAGCAGCGCGCTGATTTGATAGTCGGCAATCGTACCCTTCGTCACACCGTCGATGAAGAATTCGATCTCTTCACGGGTAAGATGCTCGCCGTCGCGTTTCTTTCGAATTACGTCCTGCGGTCTCAATCTTCTCTTCCTCAAGTGCTGGTTATCAACACTACTGCCTGAGCAGAAACAGCCAGGCCTTGCCCTACGGCGTCGAGTCCCTCGGCTGTCTTCGCTTTAACACTTACCCTGGAAGGTTCTACCACCATGACTTCCGCCAGCTTTTCTCGCATGGAAGAAATATATGGTCGCAGCTTCGGTATCTCAAGCATGACTGTCGCGTCAACGTTCACAACCTGGCTGCCGCGCTCATGGGCGAGCCAAACAACGCGCGAAAGTAGCTGCAAACTATTCGCGTCGCGCCATTGCGGATCATTGTCGGGAAAGTGCACACCCAGATCGCCTTCGCACAGAGCGCCGAGAATGGCATCAGCAATTGCATGCGACAGTGCATCAGCATCTGAGTGGCCCTCACCACCTCGATCGGAGTCTATGTGAACTCCTCCGAGGACCAGCGGTCGACCCTCAACCAGCCGGTGCGTGTCGTTGCCGATGCCAATTCTGAACATTCTGGATTACGAAAACCTTTCGTTTAGATCGGGCACTGTGCTCGCCGAGCGGACAAGTCCGCGTTCTAAACGGGTCCATGTTTATTGCTACGTTGTTTTCAGCATCGCTTCCGCGATAGCGAGATCTTCTTCCCTGGTAATCTTAATATTGCGTGAGCTACCTTCGACGATTGCGATGCTGACTCCCAATCGCTCTACGATCGAACTCTCATCTGTGAGTTCGGGATCGAGCACATCTACCTTCTCATATGCGCGGCGCAATAGTTCATAACGAAAACTTTGCGGCGTTAGTGCGTTGCGTAGATCTTCACGTCGCAGTGTCTTGATTACTTTTCCTTCACGCACCTCTTTCATCGTATCGACGGGCGCGGAAACTAAAATCGCCGCACCTTCGCGTTTCGCCGCTTCGACTGTACTAGCGATTTCATCCGAAGTGACAAAAGGCCGCACACCATCGTGGACCACAACTATTTCCGCGGTAGCTTCACGAACTACTTGCAGTCCCTTTAAGACCGATTCCGCCCGAGTCGACCCGCCGGGGACAACTCTGGCGAGCTTCCTGAATCCGTATTTACCGCTCAGCTCGAGAAAGGCAGCAGATTCCTGAGCGGGGATGACTACGACAATTTCCTGGATGACGTCACACGCCTCGAAGGCTTTGAGCGTGTGAAAAAGAATGGGGGTGCCGGCCAGCTCCAGAAACTGCTTGGGCCGCGAGCCAGCCATCCGCATGCCCTGTCCGGCAGCGGGTATGATTGCGACATTCATAAGAAGACGGACGACCGACGACGGATGACCGGAAGCGAATTCACTCGTTCAGCGGTCGTCGGTCGTCGGTCGTCCGTCGTCCGTCGTTTAAAGCTCCGTTATCGGTTCACTATCGGTGATGCGAACGGGCACGGGCCCACTTCGTGACTCGCGCGCAGGCCGGCGGGTCGCGCCGTTGATGCGGTGCTCGCCACTAATTGCGCCATTCTCCGGCTCTTCCCAGAGACGCCCGAAGATCATTTTCCCGGCGGTTGTCTGAAGCACGCTGGTAACCGCAATGTCGGCGTTCTTGCCTATCAATCGACGCGCATTGTCGACGACTACCATGGTCCCATCATCCAGATAGGCAACGCCCTGGTTGTATTCCTTGCCTTCCTTCAAGATGAACACGCGCATTGCCTCGCCCGGAAGGACGACAGGTTTGAGTGCGTTTGCCAGCTCATTGATGTTCAGCACGCTCACGCCGCGCAACTGCGACACTTTGTTAAGATTAAAGTCGTTGGTAACGATGACCGCGTCGAGCTGCTTGCCGAGCTCAATCAATTTCAAATCAACTTCGCGCACCGATGGAAAGTCTGTTTCTACAATCTGAATGTCGAGCGAGCTGTTGTTCTGCAAACGGTTGAGCATATCCAGTCCGCGCCGGCCGCGTTGGCGTTTTGAAGAATCGGGGGAGTCCGCGACCTGTTGCAGCTCGCGCAGAATAAACTGCGGGATAATTAAGGAGCCCGTTAGAAAACCGGTTTCAGCGACGTCCGCTATGCGACCATCGATAATTACCGAAGTGTCCAGAATTTTCAGATCTCGGCGGGAGGCTTTATCAGTCAGGATGCCACCCAGGGCCGAGAGCTCCAGATAATCACCTTTGGCTGCGCCGACCATTAGACCAACGTAGGCCATAAAGAACGTCAGGGCCAACGTCAGAAACGTCTTAACCTCCGGCGCCACCGCCATCGATTCCTGCCGGCTGATTAGGGAGCCAATAAGAAACGCGCCAATAATTCCCAGGATGGAACCCACGGCTGCGCCAATCAACGTCTTCAAGGAGGCGCGGCGAATTCGAAGCTCAAAAAAGATTATGCAGATTGCGATGAGGGCGCCGATGCCGGCAGAAATCCAGGGATCTCTGCCGATGGGTCGAAGAACGTAACCAGCGGCGACGAGAATCCCAGTAAAAACCAATCGAATGATAATTACATTCCCACGCATAATGGCGGGAATCTTATCACGGCCTCCTCAACCCGTCACCAAAAACCACTTTTAGACCGTAATTTACGAGGTTCGGGATTAGAAATGACCTGAGCCCAGGAAGGACAGGCATTCCTGCCTGTCCGACTGAGCACAGATAGCGGTTGAATCCACTTGAATCTACGGCGAGTCCAACAAACGGGAGTGGTCTGTCCTACTACCGGTTATCCGGATAGATGATTCGGGCGCTAAAAGTACCACTGTTATCGCCGTAGTTATCGTCGTTAACCAGAAGATATAACCTGCCATCAACTGAGGCAGTGAAAGTCATCTGGCTGCCAATCAGAAACGGTGGGCTCATCTGGCCGTTAGACTGCAGAATGTAACCAATCAGAGCACCCACTCCCGCGTTTGGCAGCGGACGTCTATTGACCCCGAAGATCGAGCTGGCGCCGGCGCGACTGCCGTCAGGAGAAACGATCCCGACGCGTTGGCCCGCGGTAACGTTTCCCGAGGCCGTTATCGTCACTTGATCGCCTGTGCGAAGCTCGATGGTTGTATCGACGCCCCGCGAGTCGGTGGCAGGGACGTTGATCGTCCTCTCGAGCGGGCCAGTGCTTCGCCGGTCGCGGCCCGAACGAGGACCGTCGCCGCGCTGTCGCGAACGCGTCGCAGCTGGGCTTGAACTGGTGTCGCCTAATGCAAACGGGTCGTAGTTGTTGTCGTTCGGGTTTCGGCTGTCGTCCGCGCGCGCCAAAGCTGCAAGGTCAACTTCTTGTCTGACGCGAGCAACGAAAGTGCCGCGTGCGTCGGTGTAATTGCCGCGATTCACTGTGAGATAGAGACGTCCGTCGCGGTCAGCGGTGAACTCGCGATCAGCGCCGATCTCGATTATCGGTGCGTCAAAATCATTACCGATCACGCCGATCAGTTCTCCTTCAGCGGCGCGCGGCAATGGAGCACTCGGATCAGTTGTACTCAGGCCAGCGGGAGTGATCCTGGTCCGGCCTGCATAGATTGTTCCCGTTGCATCAACCCGTAAACGCTGGCCGCGCCGCACATCAACACCGGTGTCGACCCAGTTTGGCCCAAGCGCGACGTCCACGGTACGCGTTTGATAACGCGCGTCATCGAGGGAGCGTCCTTCTATCTCAATCCGCTCGATGTCGCGTGGACGCAGGAAGATCACCTCGCCGGCACTGACGGTCCGTGTTGTTCCAGTCTGATTGCGAGTGTCGGTGGGACGCGCCGGCAGTGTCGCCGGCGCGGTTAGCTGTACCGCAAAGCGGCCATTAATAAAGCCGAGCACATTGCCTCGAAGCGTGGTGCCGCCGCGTAAAGTAATAGTATCGGCCGCAACCAGCGAAAAGGCTGCCAGCGTAATCAGCAAAGCAAAAACAAATTTTTTCATGGTTTTCTCCTCCCTAGAAGCCAGGGATCAAAAAGGTGGGAGAGTGTTGAAGGTACTGCTGTCTCCGAGGGAACGCGTACAGACTACCGCGCACGCGACGTCAGAGCAAGTAAGAGACAGATTTGGCCCGAGCAAGCTGGTAGTTTGCGCAACCCCCTTTTAACCCGGAGGGTTAAAAGAAAGTAGCCGGTGGTCGCAGCGCAGCGAAGACCACCGGCTACTATCTGCCAGCCCTTCAGGCTGAACGCTTATCTCACCGGTTACCCGGCGGCTTTACAGTAACCGCCGGAATATTCTGATCTCGCACAAGCTGGTTGAATGCCGGCACATCGCTCTTCATGATTTGGCCCAGACGGGCCAGCTGCGCGTCAATCTGCACAACCAACTCCTCGTAAACCGCATGTGACTGATCGGTGGGCGCTGCATCCGCGCTGGCTACCACCCCACCTAACGCGGCGAGTTTATTGTTCAGCCGAATGGGATAGTTCAAAGGATCCTGGCTGCTCTGATTCTTTGTTTGATAAAGCGTCTCCTCAACGTCGGTCAAGCTCTTCTTGAGCGTCGTACCTGCGTCATTGATTACCTTGAAGCTCGGCTGGCCGGCTATTCTTTTAAGCAGATCGTCTACTTGTTTTCGCACTTCGCGGATCTGAATAATCGCATTGTGCGTCTCCGAAATCTTGTCGCGAATCTTCAGGCTAAACTCGAGTTGCTTCGCAAAGTCACTCGCTGCCGTCGAAATCCGCGGGTCGGGTTTTACTTCGAAGGTTTCGGTCATAGCCTTGCCGTCGACCGTGAGTTTGACCTGATACATGCCAGGCGCTATTTTTGGTCCACGGATGTCGCCGGCCCACAAAATCATTCCTGGAAAACGAACCGCGTCCGGATACCTGAGGTCCCACACAAAGCGATTCATTCCAACGTCGGTCGTCAGCCTCGGTTGGCGCGCTCCCGGGCCAAACGACTCCGATTCTTCTCCCGAGGGCGCCTGCGGTTCTTCCGGCGGGGCTTG
Source organism: Pyrinomonadaceae bacterium (assembly GCA_035630655.1). Classification (GTDB taxonomy): domain Bacteria; phylum Acidobacteriota; class Blastocatellia; order Pyrinomonadales; family Pyrinomonadaceae; genus PSRF01. The sequence continues at coordinate 2,963 of DASQKG010000264.1, read as the reverse complement.
AACCTGTGCCGCACCCATCGGAGCAGCCGGTTGAGTCCCGGGTGACGCAGTCGGTGTAGCAGCGGGTTGCGTCCGGGGCGCCCGAGCTGTGAACTTCTGAATCGACTTCCCTGTCGAATCGAGGAACTCGAGAACTACTTCAGTGGTCGGTCTTGACTTAAGCGAGTAATAGACCACTGCGCCCGAGGATGGATTGCGCCCGATGGTCGCCGTTGCCGGGAGTGGGAATCCCCCGCCCTGCATGCGGTACGGATTCTCCGGCCGGTAAAGTTTGGTTTGCCGGGCTGCGTTTGTCCCGCCTCCATCCATGAGCTGATGCACCAGCGGCAGATCGTCAAAGACCCAAAACGATCGGCCCTGCGTCGCGACCACGAGATCCTGTTCTCGTTTGTGTACTGCAAGGTCGGTTATTGGGACGACCGGAAGATTGAATTGCATTGATTGCCAGTTGGCGCCGTCATCGAAAGAAAGGTACAGACCTGTTTCAGTCCCCGCGTAAAGCAGGCCGCGCTTGACTGGATCTGCTCGGATCACGCGCGTGAATGCGGTGTTGGGAATTCCGTTAGTGATTTTCTTCCACGACTTGCCGTAGTCGCCGGTCTTGTAAAGATAGGGCTTGTTGTCGTCCCACTTGTACATGGTAGCGGCCACGTAAGCTGTGCCCGCATCGTTTGGCGAAGCCTCGATGGAATTGATTTGAATCCATTCGGGCATCATGCTCTTTGGCGGTGTGACGTTTTCCCAATTCTTACCGCCGTCGCGAGTGACCGAAACTACGCCGTCATCTGATCCGGCCCAGATGACACTTCGCTGCACCGGCGACTCCATTGCCGCAAAGATCGTCCCGTAATATTCAACGCTGGTGTTGTCTTTGGTTATTGGTCCGCCTGACGGGCCTTGTTTTGATTTGTCGTTGCGCGTTAAATCGGGGCTGATGATTTCCCAGCTTTGCCCTTCGTTTAACGACCTGAAGAAGACGTTGCCGGTGGCATAGAGGGTGTTCTGATCGTGCGGCGAAAAGAAGATCGGAAAATTCCACTGGAAACGATACTTCAAGACATCCGAGCCGGCGCCCATCGGATTATTCGGATAAGGCGTAACGTTGCGCAGTTGGCCCGTACGATGATCGTAGCGAGTCAGTAGTCCACCGTAAGAACCGGCGAATACGATCATCGAGTCCTTTGGCGAAGGCGCGATCCAACCAGATTCACCGCCGCCGACGTCATACCAATCTTCGCGCCTGATGCCGGACTCGGTGGTGCGACTGGGAATACGCACAGTTGAGTTGTCCTGCTGAGCACCATAGATGTTGTAAGGAAAATCATTGTCGATCGCTACACGATAAAACTGAGCGGTAGCCTGGTCCTGCTCGGTCCAACTGCGACCGCCATTAAATGAAACGTTGGCGCCTCCGTCGTTAGCGTTGATCATTCGACTTGCATCGTCTGGCGAAATCCACAAGTCGTGGTTGTCGCCATGGGGTACAGAGATCGAAGAATAGGTGCGGCCACCATCGTTTGATTTGTAGAAGCCGGTGTTGAGGACGTAAACCGTGTCAGGACTCTTCGGATCGGCGTAGATGCGGGTGTAATACCATGCGCGCTGACGCAGCCGTCGCTCTTCGTTAACTCTGGTCCATGTTCTCCCGGCATTGTCTGAACGAAAAACCCCGCCCTCATCAGCCTCCACGATGGTCCATACTCGATCGGGATTAGCCGGCGAAACAGTGATGCCGACCTTTCCAACCATTCCCCTCGGTAAGCCCGGATTCTTAGTAAGCTCCAGCCAGGTGTCGCCTCCATCGGTTGACTTGAAGATGCCGCCGCCTGGACCACCACTCTCGAGTGTCCATGGCTTCCGATAAACTTCCCAAAAGCCGGCGTAGAGAATGTTTGCGTTGGTTGGATCAAAGATGAGATCCGACGCGCCTGCTTTGTCCCCGCGATAGAGCACTTTGTCCCACGTCTTGCCGCCATCTTTCGATCGGAAAATCCCGCGTTGTTCGTTAGGCCCAAAGATGTGGCCCAGCGCCGCAACGTAAACCAGATCGGGATTGCGCGGGTGCACGCGAACGCGCGCTATCTGACGGGTATCTTCGAGCCCGACACGTTTCCAGGTTTTGCCGGCGTCGGTGGATTTGTAAACCCCATCGCCGTGCGAAACATTCCCGCGTATCGGCGACTCACCCATGCCAACGTAGATCGTGTTCGGATCCGACTCAGACAAACCAATAGCCCCGACCGATCCTGTGCCAAATACCGAGCCGTCACTAATCGGTTCCCAGTTAATCCCGCCGTCCACAGTCTTCCAGACGCCGCCGCCAGTCGCGCCAAAGTAGTAGACAAGGGGCTGTGATGGCACGCCGGCAACGGCTGTTACACGCCCGCCGCGGAATGGACCAATGGGACGCCATTGCAGCGCTTTGAGCGGATCAGCATCGGCTGCCGGGGAAGCGGACAGTCTTGGCTGAGCCTGGATTGAGATGAAAGCAAGTAGAAGGATGAACAGGCAGACAGAGGTCTGACACCTGGCTAGCAAAGTCTTCAACATGGAGGGAGACTCCTTTAGTTGTGGGCGCTATCGTAAAGCAAATTGTTAGTTTGCATTGACGCATTCCAATCGAGATTGGAACTTTGGAACGGCTGCGCATAATATCAACTCATGCGGGTTATGTCGCGTGGAGTGCGGACCGTTAGCTCCGTAGGAACCGGATGTTTATAGACATTGCATTCCAATCGAAGACTAGCGTTAAGTAAGAGTGCGATGTTCTCGGGGATGCACAATCCAAACCAGTGAGATGCCGCTCCTCCGGAGCGGTCTCACGACTGCATCGCTCAACGCGATGTCGCGGTTTAATGAAGGAGCGGCTTGGGACGTGCGGCGCTTTCGGCCAAACTTCCTCATCGAAACGGCGGCTGGGATCGAAGGCTTGGTCGAATCAGAGTGGGCCGGTAAAACACTGC
>DASQKG010000263.1:0-33020 GCA_035630655.1 Pyrinomonadaceae bacterium | reverse complement strand
ACAGCAGCTACTGACTTTAGTCAGCAGGAAATGGAGAACAATACCAACTCCAGCCGAAAGGAAATCTGGTCAGCAACGTGGCAACTTATCAAAGCTCATCCCATTGCGGGAGTGGGCTTTGGCGGTTACCGGACTGCCATCACCAGGTATCACCAAGCGTCGGGGGAATTAACTCCGCATGAAGCTCACAATGATTACTTGGAATTGCTCGCCAACGGCGGACTTATTGGGGCGGCCTTATTCGTGTGGTTCATCGTCGCGTTTTTAAGACTGACAGGGCCGAGTCTACGGTCGCCTGATCCTTCCTACCGGGCAGCATGTTTGGGAGCGCTGGTGGGAATCTTTGGCGTTGCCATTCACAGCTTCGCTGATTTTGGGCTTCACATAACTGTTAATGCAGTGCTCTTGGTGGTTCTGATCTTCATCGCAGTGCAGACAAATCTCCATACGGACGGCGAAACGTCAGGTCACATAAGCGACTGAGGACATGTGCGTAGGACGATCACCGGCTTAATAGCCTGGCCTTGTAAGGTGTACCAGCCGTCTCGCAGGTACCAAAAGACGGCTTGACCGGTCAGCGAAGAGGGGGGTATACTCCGCGCCAAATTCCTTTCGTGCCGGCGAAATGAACAGATAATGAACGTTTCTCTCATGTACAAATGAGAGGGAGGTAAACTCATGAATCTCAATTGCCGGAAAATCATCACGTCAATTGGCTTGCTTGTAACTCTCGGCATAGGGCAGTTAAATATCGGCGCCGGCCGTGCGGAGTCGAACCCGAGCCCACGTGTGTCGGTTTCGGAAGCCACACAAGCTCCGCTTATGGGCATTCTTTCGACGCGCAAAAACAAAGCCATCACCGTCAACGGGGCCTCCGCCAACAGTGGAGCGTCGATTCCGAGCGGAGCCACCATTGAAACGCCGGATCAGGTGAGCGCGACGATCAAGCTCGGCGCCATGGGTCAAGTCTGCCTCGCGCCAAACACAAAGGTGGTTGTCGAGTTCGATCGGCAGGGTACGACCGGTAACGTTAAGTTAACGCTCACTCAGGGTTGTGCGATCTTGCGAACTCTGAAGGACACTGCGGGCTCGATTACTTCGCCTCAAGGCAATATAGGAGTGATAGCTGCCGCAACCGGTGGAGCGATAGATGTTTGCTTAAGGCCGGGCTTGGCCCCGTCTGTTGATGAGGGCTCAGCTTTGGACGCTCGGGCTGGCGCTTCTATCTTAGACTGCGGTCCAGCAGCTGCCGCAGCGGCTGATGGATTTCCCCTGTCGGAGACGATCGCGATTATTACGGGTTTGGGAACTATCGCGATCATCCCATTGCTGCCAAACCCGAGTCCTTCAACTCCGTAATTCTCGGGAGGCGAATTCGGCAAAAACTACTTAAGAAGGTCATCGCTCCCTTACGGTTTCTTTGATTTGTAGCCTTGGCGTCCACTTTGTGGATTCAAGGCTACAACCTTTTTAATCAACTAGCAGGGCCGACGCCCTTCGCATTGGCACGACATCCGCAGCGAGCTGGCCAATCCGGAGCTAAAGTCGGAATAATGGCTGCAAGCTATCCAACAACATACCCGACAAAAACTCTCCAGGAACCGTAGACTCTGTTCTGAAAACTAAGGATGTCAGACTTAAGAGACACGCAGGCGCATTTGATTTCCCTCCCATCCGGAGCCGCTGCCTTATTGATAGTCTTGCTACTGCTGCTATGGAATACAGGACGTTCCGGAATCGGCAGTCTGCTCGCTGCTTATGCTGCGAAGACTAATCACATCGCTGCTGGGAATTCGGCGGTGCGTCTTAGCCCAGGCGACGCGGATGCACATTATGTGCGCGGAACCCTTCTCGAGGGTATCCGCGATCTTCCGGGTGCGATCGATGAGTATCACAAAGCTGCTACGGCTCGACCAGAAGATTACTTCCTCTGGCTCCAGCTCGCGCGCGCTCGAGAGCTAAATGGCGAAATTGATGCCGCGATTGCTATGGCAAGGCATGCAGTCTCCCTTGCGCCACACTATGCGCAGCCTCATTACCAGTTGGGAAATATTCTTTTGCGAGCGGGACGGCAAGACGAAGCGTTCAAGGAGTTAAAGCTGGCAGGAGCCAGCAATCCTACGTTAATGCCAGGCATAATCGACCTTGCGTGGCGTTTATCCGGCGGGAACATTCAATTCGTGGAAAAGGCAATCGCGCCGGAAAATCCGCAGGCTTATCAGACTTTGGGCCAATACTTCAGACAGCGAAACGAAGTAGACGCGGCTATTGCAATGTACAATGCGACCGGCCCAGCGGGTGAGCAGGACCGGCACAACTATTTGGCTGAACTTATCGCGGCGAAACGCTTCAAGCAGGCTGGTATTCTGAGGGCAGCTGACGGGCAATCAGCGGCGACGTCGGAAGTTATCTTCGACCCCGGATTTGAACAGGAGAGCAACCTCAAAGAGGCGGGATTCGGGTGGCGAATCGGCGATAGAGATCAGGGATTTCAACTGTCCCTGGATGCAACCAGTCCCAGAGAAGGTCGTTCAAGTCTTAAGGTTGAGTTCACCGGTGATTTTCATCCTTCCTCGACGGTAATTTATCAACTGGTTCTAGTTGAGCCGACTACTCATTACCAACTTCGCGTTTCGATTCGTGCGGAAGGAGTCGTTAGCGGCGGCTTACCCGTGGTCGAGATCGTAGATGCGGACGAAAACCAGATTCTGGGACAATCCGAACAGTTTCCCAACTCAACAAGTGGCTGGGGCGAATACACGATTAACTTTAATTCCAAAAGCTCAACGAGCGCGGTTAGAATCGGGCTTCGACGTCAACCATGTGAGGGAACTCCCTGTCCAATATTTGGCCGCCTTTGGCTGGATAACTTTTCCTTGCGCCGCTTGTGAGTAGCATTACGATCTCCGGGGCGACAGGATGTTCATACTGCTTGAGCGTAGTTCTTCAACCCTTCTGTCGGTCTGAAATCAGCGGTTGCTCGCTGTTTCCTCAACATTAATAGACGCGCCAATCTTTTCAAAGGAGTCCCTATGGCCAGATTTTATCGCACCATTGCCTTTGCCTTTTGGGTCCTGGGCTTACTGACCACGATTGCTGCAGTGGTCTCGAGGATTACGCGACCCGTTCGGCTAATGCTTGAAGAAACAGTGGAGTTGCGAAGTCTGCTCTGGCTCGCCATCGTGTTCTTTTTGGGGGCGATCGCCACGCGGGCCATCGAACAAACTTCAAAGGACTGAAAGCGCGGCACAACATCTTAGACTCAGACGTCGCCGTCATCATGAGGAATCTCGCTAAGAATTTCTCTGCGCGATCGTTGATGATTCGAAGATGGCCGCAGCCGCGGTTTACCTTACCAGCTTATGGTTTGGGTAGAACTATTGGGGTATCGTCATCGAGGGGCTCTTCGCCTTCGTCGATTAAGTTTTGCTTTGTCGATGCAGAATTTAAGCGCATTTTCAATTCCCTGTAGACCGCCGTGACTTGTGCGACATCACACCGCGTTGGGCCGGGTACGTCATTAGGTACATTCATCGCCTTAAACTGATTCATTATCGTGCTTTTGCTTCTGCAACTATAACAATCAAACAATCCAAAGTTGTGGCCCAGTTCATGCGCTACTGCGTCGATGAGTGCCTTGGCATTGGTCAGCCTCGGGTCGACGACTATAGCTGCATAACTGATGATTCGATCGTGGCGTAAGCTAAAGGCTCTAAGCTCAGTTGCATGCCTTCTGGTCTTGTCAAACACCGCTCCGCGCATAATGGTCAGGCAGTTTTCACAAGAGAGTTGCAGCTTCGTGAAACCCTGATATTCAAGGTGCACGCCGGACCCTGTTAACTCCAGCGCACTATTCCAGTTTTGCAACGCGGTGAGCAGATAACGTGTTTGCTCTGGTTTGAAATCCCCAGAACGAATATAGACCTTAACGTGGGCACCAGCCGCCCACGTCCAAAAACCAGTCGGAGGCGCCTCTCGGCCTACCCAGCAGGGGACCATGGCCGTCGCCGCGCGGGTTTCGGCCTTTCTAACACCGGAGGCGACTGTCAGGAACAGAAGTATTAAACAGAGAGTTAGCTTCGCTTTCATCGGATCACGCGCGTGATTTAAAAAAGGCCACGCCAGAAGGACAACGAGCCATCAGGATGCCGATTGTGAAGATCAAATACAGAGAAATTTGCTTTGTCGAATCCTGTTTGAGGCACCGCTAATGTGCTTTCGGGCCAGAATGACTTCGATGACTGAGGAGCGACAGACTTTACCGCAGCTCCTGCAATCGTGGTCCGTAGCAAGTTGAGTACGAAGAAGCTGGACTTGCCCAAACGAAACGCAGGTAAAGCGAATCCTCCTTCGGCTGGTATTGGCATGCTTTGGTTGTAGGGGTGGAAAGTTGATCGAAGTGTTTTGACATTCGAAGCTGCTTGCGTGTCAAGAGCAGAGAAACCGGCCCTTTCCAGATCAGGCGACGAAAGCGAAAGCTCGCTATCGGTGGTTGTTTCTAGTCGCCTTTCGCCATTGGAATTGGCAGCGATCTGCCTTTCCTCTCGATATACCTCTTTCATTGTTGCCAGGTCGCAAGTAGACGGCGCCGTCAAACCGTTGTTTTTATTCACTCCCGGAAAGGAACTCATCAGTGACCGCTTCTTCTGGCAACTGTGACAGTCCCAGAGTCCGAGACCATGCGCCAACTCATGGGCCATAAAGCCCTGTAGGGCTTTGGGATCTTGAATGCCAAAATCAAGATCGATCCAGGCAGATACCAGTAATCGACCTTCCTCGTATTTCATTGGATTGAAAACGGCATACAGTCGCTTATCTCGCGCCTGCACATTGCGCCTCGTCACTGTGAGGCAACCGCGGCAATTCATGCGGCGTTCGGTTTCTCCGCTATAAGTGAATCTGACACCTGACCCGACTTCCTGTTCGGCTACGGTCCAAGTCTTCAGCGCCTCCAGCAGTCCGCCGGTCTGCTCTGACGTGAACATGTTGCGCACAAAATAAACTTTGACTTCGGTGTCCGACGCCCAGTGATATGCGCCTATCGGCGGAGCATTACGGTTTGTCTTACAGATCCCTGGTTTTTTCTCCGGCTTGATTGCGGGCATAGCCGGGTGACTGACAGGCTGTTCGCTTATTTTTGGCGAAGCCTCTTTTAGCTTTGAAACTTCTTCATTCCTCTTCAGCTCAGCTTCATTCGCCCTGGGAGTAGCCTCTTTCGATTTAGGTGGGGCCTCGTTTATTCCGGGCGTTGGTTCTTCGATTTCGGTGATGTTTACTCTGCTTCCGAAAAGTTTGTAATCGTAGTACCGCACCTTGATGCGGTAATGAACGTCGCGATTCCGAAAATGTAAGACGTCGTCGGTTTCAGTGCGAGCCGGAAACGCTAGTGCATCCTTTGTAGGCTCGCGCCACGTGACAAATCTGGGGAACCGCTGCTTGCCTTGGGGCTCGACGATGCCTCTGATTTTTACAATCTGAAAGGTATTTGGATCGACCCACACTTTTCCAACAAAGTAGCGATCGCTCATCCGTTTGGGATTAGGCTGGATCGCCGGATTAACGTCGATTGCAAAAAGCAGACGCGACTCGACAGCTTCGGCACCGGCGTACGTTAAGCGGTATTTACTGGTTTCAAGGATATCGATACCGAGTAGCTGACTTCCCGCCAGATCCTGAATGTCTTCCTTCGTAATCCGCATTTCACGGATCGTGGACGGCGGGTGAAAAAGGACGCGTTCAATTCGCCGACCGCGGTCGTCAAAGACAAACTCCGAGTTTCGAATGTATTCACCCGTGACTTCACCGTTAGGACCGATGGTCTGAAGTACGACTGCGCGTTTAAACATATGCTGGTTTAAGGCTTCGCGCACTTTGGTCTCGGCCGCTACGAACCGAGCGAGAATTACTGCCGGCTCGCTGGTGCCACCGGGGTCAAACCTACCGGGACTAGGAGTCCTTGAATTGGCAACCGAACTGATGAGAGTGGCTACCGAGCCTCCTTGGGAAAAGGCTGTGCTGATAGCCAGGGTGGATAGCAACAGAGCGCCGAATGCCCTGGTATTTCTTACGAAGAGTGTAAACATTTTTTATTTATTCCGGAGGGATTTCGTGGAGATGCGGGGATCCAGTCGATTGCCTTTCAAGGTTCAGAAAGGACAAACTGGAAAAGAAGGAAAAAAACTTATCTTCTGCGGGGTAATTTGTGTGGGCGGTTAGGCGGGATAGGGCTTCTTTATTGAAGTCCCGACTGCACAACTTGGAGTTTAACTTCTAGGCCAAAGGCTGTCAACATCGTTGAGCGATGTTGAGCATGTAGCAACACCTAAACTCTCGGGAAATCAATAGGCATTCCTGCTTTCAAACTACCGAAGAGTTCTGACGATTGTGGGCGCATTTTGGTAGCCGTGGAAGCGAAGAATTGCAATTGACAGCAAGACTTCCAATGCTCTACATTGTCGCCCCTTAGATTAGTCCGGTCGCTTGTGTGTGAAATCGCGTTGGCCCCTCATGCGGCTCGGTAGATAAAGCCGTTGCTCGACGAGAGGATGGCACCACTAATCAATTTGCTCGCCACGCGGGAAGTGAGTTGTCTCGTAAAGACTTAAATCTGAAGGCTGGCCCAGAGCGATCAAGGTTGTTCGGGTGATCCACTAACTTCGCGGTACGCAACTGTAACCTCGCGAAATATCGTACCAAGTCTCCCTCATATGAGACTTGGTAAGCGACCCCCTGACATGTCCTGCAAGTTCGTTCTAAAGCTTCTCAAGCAAGCCGCAAACCTCTTGCCGCCCTCTTCGCGGATCTGGTGCTTTTGTCTTCGATGATTGATGAGGTCCCGGAGCTATCGGCTCTGGAGTCTTCAGGAAGAGACCCGCTTCAAAGAAAACTAAGCCCAGGGTGGGCACAGCATTCAAATGCAAAGAACGAAGTAAGAAGAGCAGTAAAAATCCGCTAGCGGATGACGCGGTACGAGCAACCTTCTGAATGCCACCTCGCGAGAGAGGTTTCCCCTCGGGGTCGCGCATGATCTTTATTTGATGCATGCATGCGTGGAGTTTTGACTACAACCAGCTGCCCTGACCATACCTCAACGCACACGTTTCAAATGTCAGGAAAAAAGAGAGAGTGAAATCATGAGGCTGAACTTGAGAGCAATCATCAATCCCAGTCTAGTTGGTCTATTCCTGTTCTGCTCAGTGCAATACTCCAGCGCGCAACAAGGTTCGGTGATTCCGACTGGTCCAGGTAGTCCGATCGGGAGCGGGGACCCGTCGCCCACTAAGGTCCAACCGGCAACGACGGACGCGCTCTATCGTATCGGCCCCGGAGACGTGCTCGACGTGCGTGTCGCACGAGAGCCAGAGCTCTCCCGCGACTCCGTTCGGGTCGATCAGGCAGGAATGATTCGCATGCCGATGCTGGATACTCACATTCCGGCTGCATGTTTGACCGAAACTGAATTGGCCCAAAACATCGCGAAGCTTTACCGGAAATACAAAACCGAGCCTCACGTGGAGGTCTTCGTCAAAGAATTTCAATCCCAACCTGTCGCGGTGATGGGTGCGGTGCGAGCGCCGGCACAATTCAAGCTCCAACGGCAGGTGAGATTACTGGAGTTGTTGACGTTCGCGGGCGGCCCGGCGGCAAATGCCGGACAGACGGTTCAGATTGTGCATAGCGGAGGCGCCTCTCTTTGCGACAAGCAAAGCGCTTCGGAAACAAGCGACAATGACAGCTCTACTTTCGTGAGTTACTTGTTAGACGACACCCTACGCGGAAAGACCGATGCCAATCCTTTTGTGCGGCCAGGTGACATCGTCCAGGTTCCCGAGGCCGATCAGGTTTTCGTGCTAGGGAACGTTTTGAAACCATCCGCAATTCCCTTGATTGAGCCGCTAACCGTCTCGCGAGCGATAGCCATCGCCGGGGGCACAGCTCCCAGCACTAAAAAAGACAAGATACGAATAATTCGGCAGGTTCAGGGGACCACGGCAAAAAAAGAAATCTATGTTGACCTGACTGCCATAGAGAAGAATAAGGCCGAGGATGTCGCCTTGTTGGCGAACGATGTTGTAGACGTTCCGATTTCGGGAACCAAGAGCATCCTACGGAGTTTGCTGGGAGCCGTCGTCCCGACAGTTACCCAGTTACCGGTGCGCGTTATCCCGTAGTCATGAAACAAACCCGACTTATCCAGGAGAAGTAAGATGGCCACAAATGACAACGGAAAAGATTCAGCGGAAATCGCGAAGGCTTTGGAAGTGATCTCGAGCATATCTAGAGGGCTTCCAGCGTCGGTTCCACCCGAATACAGCCGATACCCGGACTATGGTCCAGCCAATCGAGTGGATCAAGGTGTCCGGCTACGCGACGTGTGGAGCGCCATCAGCAAGCGCCGCTGGCTCATAGTCTCTATTGTTTTGCTGGTCACCGGAATTACGGCTGTGATGCTGGCCCGCAAGCCCGACATCTACCTGGCCGAAACCTCCGTCCAGGTTGACACTGAAGGACCGGCCACAGGCTTAACTTCAGGGAGAGGCAGCATCATTCTCGACACTGGTTCGGATCCAACCTATTTCAATACCCAGTTGCAGATCATCACCAAACCAGGTTTACTGCGGCGGGTCGTGAAAACCCTGGACCTCGAACACAATCCGGACTTCCTCCGGGCGCAAGCCAGTGACACAACCTGGCAGCGTCTTTTGCGCACCTTCGGCGTAGGTGGGGGCAAAACGGTAACCCAGGTGGCTGCCCAGAGAGCCGAAAACAACAAGCTGACGCTCGACAAACAGGTGGCCTCAGCAACCTCGCCTGACGACCTGGAAGAAGCAGCGCGTCTTGAGCCGTTTGTGAGTTTGCTTCAGGGTGGACTAAGGGTCGATCCTATAAAGGAGGAGCGTTTACAGTTCACGGAGACGCGCCTAATAAGCATTAAGTTTACCCACGCCAACCCTCTGGTCGCCGCAAAGGTAGCAAACGCGATTGCCAACGCGTTCGTACTTTCAAACCTCGAACAAAAGACCCAGTTCACCAGCACCACCGGCGATTTCCTGCAAAAGCGTATCGCCGAACTGCAGTCGCAGATTCGCACCGATGAGGAACGACTAATCAATTACGCCAAGGGTCATGAAATCCTCTCGCTCGACGCCGCGCAGAATACAGTAGTCGATCGCCTGTCAGGGCTGAACAAAGCACTTCTCGAAGCGGAGAACGACCGCAAGATGGCCGAGGCCGCGTATCGCGTCAGTACAAAAGCCGGAGCGGCTGAGGTGTTGGGCGCCGGCAGCACAAAGGAACTCGACAGTCAACTTACAGCTTTGAAGCAAAAGCGTGCGCAGTTGTTAGTGGATAACACCGAGGAGTGGCCTGAGGTCAAGGAAATCAACAAACAGATTGCGTTAGTCGAAAAAGAAATTGAGAACACTCATTCAAAAGTTGCCTCGACGGCCGCAAAAGCGCTCGAGTCGCAATACCAACAAGCTCTTCAACGCGAACAGGCGCTCCGTGCTTCTTTCGAAGAGCAGCGCGGCGCCACTCGGTCACAAAACGAAGCGGCGATTAACTATCACATCATTCAGCAGGAGATCCAAACTAATAAGGGTCTGCTTGACGGTCTACTTCAACGAGCCAAAGAGAACGACGTAATATTGGCGGGCACACCCAACAACTTACACGTCACCGACTATGCCACACCTCCGCGCGTGCCGATTGGTCCCAATCGTCTCCAGGGAATAGTGCTGGCGTTTGTGTTCTCGCTTGGTTTCGGCGTCTGCCTGGCAACCATTCTCGAGTATTTGGACGACAGCGTTCGTTCGACCGAGGACGTCAGCAAAGTCCTCCGGCTGCCAACACTGGCGACCATCCCTTTACTCAAGAATGGCGCGAAATCTCCACAGAGGGTTGCGGGGCGAGCGTCTCTGTCTTCGCTACGGCTGACAGGTTCTAATGGACGAAATGGGAACGGCAAGGTCAATCCCGCGCTTTTGCTTGACCTCGATGGGCGTTCACCACTCTCGGAAGCGTATCGACAGCTGCGGACTTCAGTATTGCTGTCCTCAGCTGGACATGCGCCTAAAAGCTTGCTGGTCACTTCCTGTGTGCCCTCGGAAGGAAAGAGTACGACGGCAATCAACCTGGCGGTAAGTTTGGTTCAAACTGGAGCACGCGTTTTGGTTATTGATGCCGACATGCGCCGCCCAACGATCCACGCATATTTTGGCATTGAGAATGAGCGAGGACTTTGTAACATCCTGGCAAACGATATGACTGGGCCCGAAATGCTTAATATGATTCAGAAGGAAAGGGAGAGTGGCCTTTATGTGCTGACCTCGGGACCAATACCACCTAACCCGGCGGAGTTGATCGGATCGGAACAGATGCGCAAGCTCATCGACCGCCTTGGGTCAACCTTCGATCATATCGTAATTGACTCGCCGCCAATTGCTTCATTCACCGATGGCGTGCTGCTTTCGGCACTTTCTGACGGGGTGATTCTGGTGATTCATGCTAATGAATGCTCGCGCAAAGTTGTGCAGCGTGCGCAGCAATCGCTGGAGGAAGTAGGAGCCAGAGTGTTGGGCGTGGTTCTGAACCGCGTCGACTTACATTCGCCCGATTACTACTACGGTTACCGTTACTACGCCAGCTACAACGGCAAGTCTGGTCATTACGGTTCCGGCGAAGAAGCATCACCTCCCGCGGCATAATGTCACAGAGGTCAGAAGTCAGAGGTCAGAAGTCAGAGGTCAGAAGTCAGAGGAAACACTTTGCCTCCCGTTTAGTCCGCTCGGCGAGGGCACAAGTGCCTACTCTAAACGGGAGGCAAAATTTTTCCATCCGACCTCTGACCTCTGACTTCTGACTTCTGACTTCTGACTTCTGACTTCTGACCTCTGACTTCTGACCTCTGACTTCTGACTTCTGATCCGTCCCCTGGCTCCAATGTCCAACTCCAACTTCATAGTCTTCGGCGCGCCGAGGATCGAAAAGGAAGAGATTGACGAAGTCGTCCGCTGTCTCGAGTCGGGATGGATCGGGACCGGCCCTCGTGTCGCCCAATTCGAGCGCGAGTTTTCAGCCTACAAGGAAGTTCGTTATGCCGCAGGTGTAAGCTCCTGCACTGCTGCAATGCACTTGAGTGTTTTAGCCGCAGGGATTGGCGAGGGCGACGAAGTCATCACTACCCCGATGACCTTTTGCGCAACCGCGAATGCGATTGTGCACGCGGGCGCGACTCCGGTTTTAGCCGACGTCGATTTACAAACGATGAATATCGATCCCCCTGAAGTCGAAGCCAGGATCACTCCTCGAACCAAAGCTATTCTCCCTGTGCATTTCGCCGGCCGGCCCTGCGAAATGGATTCGCTCACTGACATCGCCGACCGGCATGGATTGAAATTAATCGAGGACTGTGCGCACGCCATCGAGACGGAGTATCACGGCCGCAAGGCTGGAACGTTTGGCGACTTTGCCTGCTTTAGCTTCTATGCCACGAAGAACGTAACTACCGGTGAAGGGGGAATAGTGTTGACGCGCAATGAAGAAGACCTGGCACGAATCAAGATGCTGGCGCTTCATGGCATGAGCAAGGACGCCTGGAATCGCTTCAGCGACGAAGGCTACAAACACTACTTTGTCGTCGAAACGGGATTCAAATGCAACATGATGGATTTGCAGGCAGCGCTGGGAATTCATCAACTGCGCCGGGTGGAGTCAAACTGGCGCCGCCGGGAAGAGATCTGGAAACGATACAACGACGCCTTCGCTGAGTTGCCTTTGGCTTTGCCGGCTAAGCCTCAGCCGGACACGCGCCATGCTTATCACCTTTACACCATTCTAATCGACGAAGTTCACACCGGGATTAGCCGCGATGCATTCCTCGACGAGATGACGGCCAGGAATATCGGTGTGGGAGTTCATTACCTCAGCATTCCGGAACATCCCGTTTATCAGGAGAAATTTGGCTGGCAGCCTGAAGATTATCCGAACGCTATGCGAATAGGGCGGCAAACTACCAGCCTGCCCTTGTCGGCGAAATTAACGGACGACGAGGTTTCGCGGATTATTGAAGCAGTACAAGACGTATTAAGCGTAAATAGCAAAGGGCGAAGAACCGGCAGGCTAAAGACCAAGAGCCATGAGCAAACGCTTGCCTTAGCACTTGACCCTTAGCTTTTCTTCGTCCTTTGGTGTTTACGCTTTACTGACGATTACCCTCAGCCCTTAGATGATTTCAAGCTCGCAACTAGCCGTTCGCCCGTCGGCTTCGAAGGCCTTTCCCACACTGCGCATCGCGCCGTCACGCGGCTGGGTTCCGCTCAAACTTCCAGAGCTATGGGAGTATCGCGAACTGCTCTACTTCCTCGTTTGGCGGGACATCAAAGTTCGCTACAAGCAAACCGCACTGGGTGCGACGTGGGCCATCATTCAGCCGTTTTTTACGATGGTAGTTTTTAGTCTTTTCTTTGGCTATCTCGGCAAGATACCGTCAGACGGAATTCCTTATCCAATCTTTAGCTTTGCCGCCCTGGTGCCCTGGACCTTTTTCGCCAACGGTCTGGGCCAATCTTCGAACAGCCTGGTTGGAAGTGGCGTACTAATTAGTAAAGTCTATTTTCCGCGCCTGATAATTCCACTCGCTTCCATCTTTTCGGGCATCGTCGATTTTCTGGTGGCTTTTGTCATGCTGTTGGCGATGATGATTTACTTCGGTCTTGGGCCCACGCTTAATATTCTTTGGCTGCCATTGTTTGTAACGTTAGCGCTGATTACTTCGCTTGGGGTCGGTCTCTGGTTCTCGGCCCTCAACGTCAAGTATCGCGACGTACGCTATGTGGTGCCATTCATTACTCAGTTCTGGTTGTTCGCAACACCGATCGCTTATCCGAGCAGCCTGCTACCGGAACCGTGGCGGACGGTTTATGGCTTAAACCCGATGGTGGGCGTGGTCGAAGGCTTTCGTTGGGTGCTCCTGGGGACAAACACCGCGCCTGGTCCAATCATCGCTGTTTCGGCGTCCGCAGCTGTCATCATTCTAATCTCCGGTGCTTTCTATTTTCGCCGGATGGAAAAGACATTCGCTGATCTTGTTTAGTCGTAGAGGAAGTTTTCGCTTCCGAATCGACGCTTATCCGTGTGAATCCGCGCTAATTTATGAGTAACATCCCTATTAACGTAGAAGGCCTGGGGAAACGCTACCGCATTGGCGCGAAACGGCAGGGCTATGAGACGTTGCGAGAGAAGTTCAACGAAGCGGCGCTGGCTCCCTTCCGCGCAATGATGTCCTTTGCAGGAGGCAATGGCCGAAATGGTCACAAATCGAAAGCCGAATTGATTTGGGCGCTCAAGGATGTTTCGTTCGAAATCAAAGGTGGCGAGGTCGTTGGCATCATAGGCCGCAACGGAGCAGGGAAGAGTACGCTGCTCAAAATTCTTTCGCGGATCACCGAACCCACAGAGGGTTATGCCGACATTAATGGCCGCGTAGGTTCGCTGCTCGAAGTGGGCACAGGCTTTCATCCTGAGTTGACGGGGCGCGAAAACATCTTTCTCAATGGCTCGATCCTGGGCATGAAACGCGCAGAGATCAAAAAGAAGTTTGATGAGATGGTCGCGTTTGCGGAGGTGGAAAAATTCATCGACACACCCGTCAAGCATTACTCCAGCGGGATGTACGTTCGCCTGGCATTTGCCGTGGCGGCTCATCTTGATCCCGAGATTCTGTTGGTGGACGAAGTTCTGGCGGTTGGCGATATTGCATTCCAGGAGAAGTGTCTGGGCAAGATGGGAGATGCGGCCAAACAGGGTCGCACGGTCTTGTTCGTTAGCCACAATTTAGGTGCTATACAGCGCTTGTGTTCGGATGCCATCCTGCTCGATGGCGGAATAATCCTATCGCGTGGCCGGCCGGAACAGATCGTTCAAAACTATCTGGGCCTAATGAAGGCACCCCCGTCATCTGTTATCAATACCAACCACCTGTCGATCGACGTTCGCACGCTTGATGCTGCCGAACGCCCTACAATCGTCTGGCGCTTTGGTGAACGTTTGATAATCGATGTGTTGGTTTCGACTCCCGAGGTTCTAAGACGACCGTCTGTCGACATCGGGGTTTACACGGGGACGCGCACACCACTGTTTTCCCTTCGGAGTGATCGCCTGGCCACGGCGCCACTGGAAATTTCCGGCAAGTGGACAGTGCGTTTCGAGATTGATAATCCGGGAATCACGGCCCCAGAGATGGTCTTCGACGTCGGAATCCGCGAAGGCAATAACGGCTATCGAAAAATGATTCCTAATGCCGGATCGCTTTCCGCCGATCATGAAACACTTCCACCCATCGCCGACTCAGACTGGATGCTCTTCACGAAGGCTTGCGTGACGTGGGAAGGCTCCGGGTTATCACAGTCGGCAAAAGCTTAGCGCGTCTTTTGACCAATGGCAGCAAGTGAATTCCCAATGAAGGACCAGGCCACGGGCGAATTGGGCCATTATGACGCCATGCGGAAGTTTTGGGACCAGCATTGGTCGGATACGCATTACGCCAATGAGTATGCTACCAATCTATATCCTCGGCGACAGGAAGAATTTCAGACGATCATGGAGTACTTGCCACGCACCGGGTTAGTGCTGGAAGCCGGCTGCTCTTTCGGACACGTCGCCGAATACTTTCGAGTATCAGGCTACCAGGTTGTTGGCCTGGATTACGTGTTTGATTCACTCGCTGTGGGTCGTCAGAAAGCGCCGGCGCTTACTGTGACCCAAGGCGACATACACTCATTGCCTTTCGCTGACAATTCTTTAGGCGGTTATTTGTCGTTCGGTGTATTGGAACACTTTGAATTCGGACCGATGCCTGCTTTGCGTGAGGCTTTCCGCGTGCTTAAACCTCACGGCGTAATTGCGGTCACGATGCCGCTGCCGTCCCCCCTGATACGTGACTGGATTCCACGCGTAAGGCCGTGGTTGTCACTGGATCCGCTAAGACGAAATTCTCACCTTCGTCGCGTCTTTGGCAAAGCGCCTTTAACGTCAAACGGAGGTCTGGCAAACGAAAGTGGGCGGAATGGTTTTTATGAGCAGCCTTATTCCCCGCGTGCGGTTCATGACTTCTTTACGAAAGCTGGATTCGAAGTAGTTGTGCAAAGGCCCATCTATCATAGTTTCTGGTGGTGGCTCGTTGGCGAAGCATTTCGCGAAACAAATGGCTATTATCAGTCAAATAAAGCTGGAGAAGTCGTGGCGCGGTATGCGAAGACGGTCTTCCCATGGTCCACGGCATTCATGAGTCTGGCAATCGGAATTAAGCCCAACTAGCCAATGTCTCTCACGTCTGCAAAGAAATCACTTGAGCTCTGGTTCCCGTTCACGCCCGGTGTGATTGGGATCGATGAGGCTGAAACTGGCGCCGTGCACAACCGCCCGTTTGGGAGTGTGCTTGCAGAAATTACCGCGGCAGCTGAATGGGAGGTTGAGCAGTGTTACTTTACTGATGAAAACCACCAGTACACTTCGAAAGCCGAGGTAACCAACCGATTCTTCCCCGTTTCTTTTCGCCGGCACTATTCATCGAGAAGGGGAGCGCGTCAGTGGTCTATGAGGGCCCTGGCCCATGTACTGTTTAGTCCGCCGCAAGCCTTGGGGATCTTCTTTGCCTACGGCCGCTTCGCCAAAGCACTCGCATGTGCTGCGCGATTGAGACGCGTGCCTTACTTTGTGATCGTCGGTGGCTGGTACAACCGCATCAGCAGGTCGCAACGGTCTTACTTTGATCGTGCGTTTCGCGTTTTCGTCCATACCGAAATGCAGAAGCAGGAACTAGTCCGCGTCGGTTACCGCGCCGACAATATTGAAATCTTCCCGCTCGGTATCGACAACGCACTCTTTACGCCCAAGACAGCAGACCAGTACGGATGGACCAATAACGGCCCGCGCCTGCTCTATGTTGGGCGGCTTCAGCCGAGCAAAGGCCCGATGGAAGCGTTGATGGCCTTCGCCGTCGTGAAGCAGAATTTTCCCAACGCCAGATTGCAAATCGTCGGTCCCTGTAACGACGAATCGTTCCGGCAACAGATGATCAACTACGCCGATGTAAACGGTCTGACAGCGTCCGTCACTTTCGCGGGCCCGATACCTTACGAAATGTTGCCTGACCTTTATCAGCAGTCGGATCTTTTTCTGTTTCCGAGCCCGTATGAAGGTTTGCCGTCGGTGGTACTGGAAAGCATGGCCTGCGGCACGCCGCCGGTGGTCATGCGCGGCAGCGGCGGAACTGAAGAGGCGCTGGTTGACGGTGAATGTGGCTGGGTAATGGACATGCCGCGTTTGGCGTATGACGTACTACAACTTCTAAGGAATCAGGAAGAGATTCGCCGTCGCGGTGAGAACGCCGCCCGGCGCATAGAGGATTGTTATTCCGCAAGACGGACATACGACATCCTGATGCGGAATCTTTCCGAAATGAGCACGTTATATGGACCAATTAAAGTTGTATCGCCTTCGCTCCGGTCGGTAGTGGAGAAGAGTGCGGTAGGCACGAAATGTTTGTAGAAGTCCGAGATCAAAGATCAGAGATCGGAGGCCATGGATCAGAGGCCGGCGATCTGATCTCTGATGTCAGAGCCTCTGGCAACGTCAAAAGCAGAAGCAACTTAAGGCGATCGATATGGAACCGGCTGCGGCGCCTCTATTACACCCGCCGGGCCGCGCACGCACTCGGTTGTTCGCCTTCACAGCTTGATGTCTCGGGTCCGTGCGTAATTCACGGCGGAGGGCGGTTTGTAATTGGGAATCGTGTTTCGATAAGGGCAACTCCGCGACTTCCCGTTGAACTCTATTGCGCACCTGGAGCGACTATTACGCTCGAGGATAATTGCTTTCTCAACCAGGGTGTTCACATCGCTTGCGCCCGTGATGTCAGCATCGGTGAACACTGTTTAGTGGCAGACCAGGCACTGATCATGGATACGGATTTTCACCCTTTGGGCGATGCGCCGACCGCCTCAGCTCCGGTCATCATTGAACGTGGCGCCTGGATCGGCGCGCGAGCAATCGTGCTCAAAGGAGTGACCATCGGCGAGCGTGCAGTGCTGGGAGCCGGCGCGGTGGCGGCTCGGAACATTCCGCCGCGCTCCGTGGCGGTGGGTAATCCGGCGAGGGTCGTGCGGAGGATCTGAAATGAAGCTCCTTTTTGTCACACCATTCTTTCGGGTGCCGCCGGATTTCGGGAGTGGGATCCGAAACTATCAGGTGCTTGATCACTTGACGTCGAGTCATGAGGTGACAGTAATCACTTATGGCGAAGATGAAACCGGTAAGACTGATTCGTGGCTGACCGCCCGGGGTGCAAAAGTGCTGCGCTTGCCTTATGCGTTGCCCTGGTCAAACGGCAGCGGTCGACTCACGGCTTTGCGAAATCTTTTTTACTATCCACCTGCATCGTTTCAGCGTTTTTCACCGCAAGTACTTTCAGATGCAGTCTCGCGTTGCCTCGAAGAAGCGCCTGATATTGACCTGATTCTGTTTGACACGGCTTTGGCAGGACAAGCCGTTCTCAATAAAAAGTTTAATCGGCCCCACGTGATGATCGTGCTCGATATTTATTCTGTGCTGCTGCGCAGAGAATTCGAGGTGACGGCGTGGCGGCCGCACAAATTGGTCCGACTTTTTGATTGGATCAAGACCAGGCATTACGAGGGGCGCGTTCTCGGAAGTTATGAAAATCTGATTGCAGTTTCCGGCGCCGACGAGGTGTACCTGACAACACACTTTAAAAGGGCCCGCACTTTCGTCGTCCCGAACGGTGTCGATACTGATAAGTTTTCACGCAACGGCCAGCGGCGAGATCCCAATACGATCCTCTTTGTTGGGGCGTTTGAATACGCGCCAAATGTTGATGCGTTCTTTTACTTCTGCCGCGAGATTCTGCCGCAGGTCAGGGCGAGACGTCCCGAAACACGATTCGTCGCGGTGGGTCGACATCCCACAGAGGAGATGAGTGAGTATGCGAAAGCCAATTCCGGAATTAGTTTAACTGGAACGGTTGACGATGTGCGTCCTTACTACGGCCTGACAACGCTCGCTGTCGTTCCTCTCCGTGTGGGAAGCGGAATGAAGTTGAAGACGCTCGAGGCGTTTGGGATGGGCGTGCCAGTAATATCAACCTCAATTGGATGCGAAGGTCTTGAAGTGGAAAACGGAGTTCATTGTGCTGTTGCCGATACACCGCAGGCTTTTTCGGAAGGAATTCTTGATCTCCTCAGTCGACCGGACCATGCGCGTGAACTAGCCCAACGCGCAAGGAAATTGGTCACTGAACGCTACGATTGGAAGCAAATCGCGTCACGTTTTGAAGCTACTCTCGAACAGATAGCCAATTCCACGCCAGGCCGCGCCGCGAAGCTCGGCCACGCCCGAGAATATGCCGACCAGTCCTTGGGATAGTATCCCGACAATCTTCGACATCGTGATGAGTCTGGAGCCGAGGCCCACCAGGGTCCTCGATGTTGGGATCGGTTACGGGAAATTTGGTTTTCTGGCGCGCGAATATCTTACTTTCTGGAATTCGCCCGAAAGCGTACGCCGGGTGCAGGTTGATGGCGTCGAAGCTTTCGCAGGCTACGTCGGCACGCTCCAGGAACAAATCTACGATCACGTTTTTCTCGGCGATGCCAGGGACGTTCTCCCAACCCTGGACACCGATGCATATGATCTAGTTCTGATGATTGACGTGCTCGAGCATTTCGAAAAAGGGGCGGGACGCAAAGTCGTGCAGGAGTGCTGTCGCGTCGGCAAAGCGGTAGTGATCAGTACACCGCGCCAGTTCTGGCATCAGGATGATTCCTGGGGCAACCCCTTCGAGACCCATTTGAGCTTATGGAGCAAACGTGATCTCCTCGAAGCCGGTGCCGTGCGAGTAGCGGGCAAAGAGAACTGGATCGCTACGTTTGCACGGGCGCCGTATCGCGAGCGGTTCACGCGTCGTTATGAATTGTGGTCCATTGGGAATCGCTACTGCCCGTCCTGGCTGCGACCTGTGGCTCATTGGGGCTGGCGGCAGGTCCGAACGATTTTGTAGCAGGCAAAAAATGCACGTCGTATTTGTCATCGCGCCCGGAGGAGGACCGGAGGCCAACGTGAAGACGCTCGCGCCGGAGTACGAGCGCCGAGGTCATCGCATATCCGTTATCTATGCTGCGACGAAAGAGAAGGTGGCGGCGGGTTGGTCCAACTCGATTTCATTCAAATTCGCTCCGCCAGGTTCGGTTCACTATTATGCAGCAAAGCTGAATGGGGGTTATCGCGCCTGGCCGGTGCGGTTGCGGGCGTGGGAACAAGCTATGGCTGTGCGGAAAGTCCTAAACAAGCTTCAAAACGACCAACCGATTGACATCGTTGAGGTGACTGAAGGATTCCCGTTGTCCGCGCTTGGCGGTCGTTGGCCGGTGGTCGTACGCGCGCACGGCTCGGCCTGGACGTTTCGCACGTTCTGCGGCGATGGCGAAACAAGAAACGACCGTTGGCTCATCTCAGCGCAGCGTCAACAGTTTTTGAAAGCTAGTAGCGCGAGTGCGCTGAGCGTTCATCTTGCCGACCATTTGCGCGGAGCGCTTGAACTTTCTTCACCAATCGAAGTAATTCCTTACGGCATTGATATCGATACGTTTCGGCCCAGCTCAAATGGTAGGGCTTCCGAACGCCCGGTTCTTTTGAGCGTCGGCCGGTTGGAAAGAAGAAAAGGGATGGATTTGTTCCTGAGAGCGATGGCCAGTGTGTGGCACGTTCATCCCGGCGCCGAGGTACATCTGGTCGGCAGCGAATCGGAATTCTTGCGGCAGGATCTTCTGGCGCTTGTGCCGCCTGAAAGGCAGACCCAGGTTTTCTTTCCCGGCTTCCTGAACCGGGATGAACTGGTCGAGCGCTATCGGCGAGCCACGATTTATGTAGCGCCCACACAGTACGAAACGTTTGGTTACACGATTCTTGAGGCAATGGCTTGTGGCAAGTCGGTGGTCTCAACGCGTGTTGGTGCAGTTCCGGAACTTGTCGACGACGGAGATACAGGCTTGCTGGTGAATTGGAACGATCCGGCCGCGCTCGCCGGCGCCATCATGAGTTTGTTGGACGACCCGGCTAAGGTCGCTCGGATGGGAAAAGCAGGGCGCGAAAAAGCTGAAGCAATGTACTCGCTGGATCGAGTGGTCCAACGCAACCTCGATTCTTATCAACGCGCGCTGAGTTGAAATGCACATCGTTATCGCCAATCAATGGTATCCGCCTGAGAGTGGTTGGGGTGGCGTGGCAATGTACAACCACGCGGTGGCGCAAGCGTACCGCTCCCTCGGACATCGTGTCACCGTCATCGCGCGACGCAACGCCGAGACGACTCCGGCCTACACGGAGACAGACGGCATACATGTTCATCGATTGCTCACGCGCGACTATTACTACTTGCGGCAAACTCCGTTTGCGGGCTACTACAGCCGGGCGCTCCAGCAACTGTTCTACAGTTGGCGACTGCGGCGGGCCCTCAAACAACTTAATCGGACACACCGGATTGATATCGTCGAGTTTGCCGAGATAAATGCTGAAGGGTACTTCTTCGCGCGCGCCCCGTGGGTGCCCTTCGTAGTTCGCTGTCACACGCCGACCTTTGTGCTGCGGGAGTCGGTTCAGCCAGGGGAGGCTTTGTTCGACACGAAGATCATCAGCGCATGTGAGCAGCAAGTAATTCGCCGCGCGCATGCTCTTACAGCGCCATCAAGCGATATGGCCGGGCGAATCGCACGCGCGACCGGCGTCAAGTGCGAACGGATCACCGTTGTCCCTAACCCGCTCGGCGCCGCCAATGAAAACGGCAACGGGCACCGACCGCAAGGATTAGCAAGCGACTTGACTGTTCTCTACGTCGGCCGCATTGAGCGGGCCAAAGGGATACTGGCCCTGGCGGAGGCTATCCCGGCAGTCGTTAGTCGAATTCCGCATGCTCGCTTCTTGATCGCTGGTTATGATCGTTCGACTCCGTGTGGGACGTCGCAACGTGCGGAGGTGGAAGATCAACTCGCCGCGTGCGGTGTGCGAGCTAGTGTTGAATTCCTCGGTGCAGTGGTGCAGTCGAAGTTGGGCAGCTTATACCAACGCGCCGATTTGTGTGTTGTACCTGCGCTTCAGTACGAGAGCTTTTCATATACGTGCGCGCAAGCGATGGCTGCCGGCAAGCCGGTGATCTCAACGCGCGTAGGCGGAATCCCGGAGACGCTGGGGGATGGCGGGGCAGGATTATTGGTTGAACCCGACAAGCCTGAAGAGTTGGTCGAGGCCATCATTCAGCTGCTCAACGATCGCGACAAGCGTTTAGCAATGGGTCGCGCGGGCCGCGAAAGAGTTTTGCGTGAGTTCGATCCGCTCAAGGTGGCCAGGAAGAATCTGGATGTTTATGCCGAGGCTCGACAAGCGTTTGAGTGCCTGACCGCATGAAAGTAATTCTGGTCGTATCGAGTTATGCTCCGAATGTGGGAGGGCTGCAGAGCGTGACCCTTCAGCTCGCACGAGAGCTAAAGAAACGCGGACACGGTGTATTTGTCCTCACTAACAAGTATCCACGTAGCCTCTCCGCGCGCGAAACTTTGGATGATGTGCCGGTGATTCGCTGGCAGTTTCTGACACCACTGCTACGGTTTCTGCTTAACTTGCGAGTTGATTTATTTGTGGCGGGTTTCGTTTATCTCCCCCTCACGCTTCTCAGACTTCTCCTGTTTTTGAAACGAGAGCGGCCAGATGTAGTCAATCTGCAGTTTGTTGGTGCGCCCGGGTTGTTTGTACTGCTGGCGCATTGGCTCAAGCCATTTCGCCTGGTTATCTCGTTGCACGGCGACGATGTCGAAGGACTCGCCCGAGGTGGGTGGTTTGACCGATGGGTGTTTCGTTCACTGTTGCGCCGGGCCAATGTTGTTACCGCCTGCTCGCGTTATCTCTTAACGGAAGCGATCGCGTTTGAGCCTTCTGCCCGGCAGAAAGGGCGACCGGTTTACAACGGAATGGAGCCACTAGTGGAGTCAAGCCGAAGTATTGCGAGGGGAGGGCTCGTTGCCGCCGGTCGAATGTTTCCCAAGAAGGGCTTTGACGTGTTGTTGCAGGCTCAGGCAAACAGTCAGAGCAGGCCACATTTGACGCTGATCGGCGATGGCCCAGAACGCGACAACCTCGAACAGTTGGCGCGCAGCCTGGGATTGAATGGCGAGATTCGCTTCCGCGGCCAATTGGATCACGCCGGCGTTCTGGAGCAGATGAGGGCAGCGGAGTTGGTGGTGGTTCCGTCTCGCCAGGAGCCCTTTGGTATGGTGGCGCTCGAGGCAATGGCCATGGGGAAACCGGTGATCGCGTCGAGGGTCGGTGGCTTGCCCGAAGTGCTGGAAGGTGCGGACGGTTTGCTGGTCGAGCCTGATAATCCGCGCGAGCTCTCGGAGGCAATTGAAACTATGCAAGCTCGGGTGCGCGACACGCCGGGCTTTGGAGCTCGCAATCGAAAACTGGCGGCGCAGTTTTCCACCGATCGCATGACGGATGGCTACCTCGAGGCATATCAAGCGTGACTCAACGTCCGCTTCGCGTCGCGTTTATTCAACCTTTCCTTTTCCGCTATGCCCGCGGTATTGAACGCTACACTTTCAATCTGGCCAACGAGTTTGCGCGACGAGGCCTGGAAACGGATCTGTTGACCTGGAACTGGCCTGAGGTTCTACACATTGACGAGTTGGACAAACGAGTCAGCATTTGGCGATTCCCCACCTCGAGATATTTTGCGGCGCCGGCGATGGTGCCGTTCTACGTCCGCCACCTGCTACGGCATCGGTACGACTTCGTCTGGATTGCCTTCGCAGGATACGGTGAGGCCGAGGCTCTGATGCTGTCCGGCAAACAAGAATTTGGCATTGTGTTTCATTATCCGCTGGCGCAGGTGCCGCATCGTTATCGCGAGTTCAAGCGTTATGGATTAGCAGGACGAGCCGCGGAGATCGTCTCGGTCAGTAAACACGTTGCAAAAGGGGTGCGCGAGTTCTTTGGCAGGGAAAGCGCCGTCGTTCATCATGGCGTCGACGCAGAAAGATTCAAGCCCGACGAGGAGAATCGAAGAGCAACGCGCAAAGAATTAAGAGTGGGCGAAGCGCCGTTATTGATGACAGTCGCCGCGTTGGAGGAACGCAAAGGAGTTCAGTGGGTGATTCGTGCGCTGCCGCAAATCAGGCAGCGGTTTCCGAATGTAATTTATTGCGTGGCTGGAGAAGGGAACTATCGCCCGGCCCTGGAAAAACTTGCGTGCGATCTCGGCGTCAATTCCCACCTGCGCTTTTTAGGCGAGCAGGAAGACGTTACACCATTTTATCAAGCGGCGGATCTTACGCTCATACTTTCGCGCGGCGAGGCGTCTTCGTTAACAGCGCTGGAATCTTTGGCTTGCGGTGTTCCGGTAATTGCGGCGCGCCATCCACCGTTCGACGAACTAATTAGCGAAGAGTACGGAGTGTTGGTGGATGAGGAGGATGCCGATGCGGTGGCGAGTGCCGCCGGAAAGCTCCTGGCTGATTCGGGACAGCGTGCTGTCATGGGACAGCACGGACGATCTGTTGTGAAAGACAACTTCTCCTGGGAGTTGGCAGCCGATGAATACATCAAGCTGATGGAAGGTGCGGTAAAGCCCTTATGCAATTCAGCCGTGTGGGAAACCTAATTGGCAAGCCGTTTACTTCGTCTGATATCTGATGCTTCTTATCGCGCACACGCGCGAAACGAGGCGAAACTCTTTGCTCGTTATCCGCGCGCCTTGAGTTACAAGGGCTTCGCAGTGGCCCTCAATCGCAGCCAGCGGATCAGTCGACGACTGCATAACACCGGCAGAGTGAATTGCGCCATCTGTGGCTGGACAGGAAACGCCTTCGAAGCGATCGGTACCTTCGGGTATCTCAGGCGTAACGCGCGCTGTTCAGGTTGTGGGTCGCTGGAGCGTCATCGAGCGATGGTTGAGTTTCTGGAGCGAGAAGGTTGGGCCAGTCAAGGCCATTGTTGTTTGGACGTCGGCGGGATTCCTTCTTTCCGGCCCTGGTTTGAGGCTCGAAGTCTTCGCTATGTTTCATTGAGCCTCGGCGATGCGGCCATGGTCTGCATGGATATTCAGCTTTTGGGTTTTGCGGACGAAACTTTCGATCTTGTGCTGGATTCCCCACGTGCTCGAGTATGTACCCGACTACCAACAAGCGTTGAGCGAGATGTGGAGAGTGCTGCGGCCTGGCGGAAAAATGTTGCTCACCGAAAGTTATCTGTTTGGGCAAGCGACAACCGCGGAATTCGGTAAGCCAGACCCGGCGGCGACTTTCATGGTGCGCCGCTTTGGCGACGACTTGCTGGGCTTGCTTCAACGCTCCGGATTTCAGGCCACGCGCTGGGATTACACCGGGCGAAACGATTGCCGCGGCGACTATTTCTTTCTTTGCGAAAAGAAGTTTGAGAAGAGCAAGGTTCAAGTCGCCTGACGAACGAAAGCCTGGTAGTTAGTGTTGATCAGTAGTTGGGCTGAAAATCTCAACCAGCCGGCGAGTTCGACTCGCAATCAAATACTTGCAGAAGCTGAATCCAAATAATTGGTCCTCGTACTTACGAGCGAACCGATTGCGCATTCTGATGTATCACAGTATTTCGCGAGCCGGTGATCGCCTGGCAGTTGCACCTGAACCGTTTGCCGCAGAGATGCAGTTTCTGGCCGAACAAGGCTTTCAAGTTATCTCGCTGGAGAAAGCCTGCCGGCTCCTGGCCAGCAATAGTGATTTGTCGCGCACGATCGTGCTGACGTTCGACGACGGACACCGGGATTTCCTGACCCGTGCGGCTCCCGTCCTCAAGCAACATCGCTTTACCGCAACCCTCTTTGCAGTGACTGGTTGTATGGGTGAGACCTCCAAGTGGAGTTCGACGGACAAGAGGCTCCCGCTCTTAACGCGCGAAGAGCTTTGTGAGTTAAAGGCGCAGGGATTTCATCTCGGCAGTCACAGCGTCAGTCACGCGGATTTACGAACGCTGGACGACGCTGCCCTGGAACGGGAGCTAGTGGAATCGCGAGCGGCGATCGCAGCGATGGGAGAGACATTTATTCCATTTGCTTACCCCGGTGGAACCTTTACCCGGCGGGAGCGCGACGCCGTGGAACGCAGCGGTTATCAGTGTGGCGTGATCGTCGGCGGCCGTTGGGGCAACGGCCCCGAGACTGATCGGTTTTTGCTCAAGCGTGAACCAATGCTCGGCTCAGACTCTCTTGAATGGTTCAAGAAGCGCGTCAACGGCTTCTACGAAGCGCATTATCTGATGGCCCGGGCTCGAGGAGTTGAGACGCGGTGACGGCCAGCGCCGCTGAACGCGCCGTTTAGATTGGGCACTTGTGCCCACCGTGCAGTGGACAAGTCCGCGTTCTAAACGACCTGATATTTCTTTCATCTACTCGTATCGCAGTGCCTCCAGCGGATAAAGAGCAAAGTCCAAAGCGGTATCAGATGTCAGAGGACGTAGACGAGACTCCATGAAGCTTTCGGTCCTTATTTGCACTTACAACCGGCCGGAGTTGCTGGCGCAATGCCTGGATGCTTTGCTTTGCCGCACTACTGAAAGACCCGATCAAGTGGTGGTGGTAAATGGCGGCGATGAACGCACGGATGAAGTGGTGCGGCAAAGTGCAAAGGCCGCAGGGCAGGAAATCGAAATCAAATTGATCAAGACGGTAAACAAGAATCTCGCTGCCTCGCGCAATGTCGGTCTGCCGCATTGCACGGGTGAGATTATCGCGATGACTGATGATGACGCGGAGGTGTTTCCGGATTGGGTCACGCAGATGAAGCGTTTGCATGCCGAACATCCCAAGGCCGGCGCCGTCGGCGGCATGATCATTGGTGCGGATTCCGATTCGTTCATCAGTCGCCTGGCCGATCGAGTAACGTTTAGTTCTCCCCCGAATCCGCGAATTGTGCGGACGCTGCCTGGGGTAAACGTTTCCTACAAGCGGGCCGTGATAGATCGCATCGGACCGCAGGACGAAACCCTATTTCGTGGCGAAGACGTGGATTACAACTGGCAGGTTAAAAGACTCGGCTACGAGATCTACTATGACCCGTCGGTGCGTGTAGAACACCACCACCGTCCTTCTCTGCGAGCATTTCTTAATCAACATTACATGTATGGGCGGGCCTACTATCTGGTGCGGCGAAAATGGCCTGAAATGTATTGCATCTATCCGCACGCACTGCGCCGCCCGAAAGATTTCCTCAAAGTCTTGAATTTTTTCGCTGCGCCTTTTTACGAGCCTTTCCAGTATGCAGCCAGGCTGGAGCGGATTGCCGACCGCTTGCCGGCTTACCCGATTTTGCTCGCGAATCAATTGGCCTGGCGCGGTGGTATGTGCCGAGAAATGCTTGCCGGTAACCGAACGGAAAGCCGCCCCAGTCACCGATAGAGCCAGATAAAAACAGATCCGAGCGGTAGAGGAAACAGCCGCCCAGGAGTTTCTGTAAACCTGTGGCCACGGCGTTTTGCCTGCGATTGCGAATCAAAGAGCATGCGACAAAAACTCAGCGTCCTGCTGCCCACGTTCAACAACGCGGCGATAATACGACCTACTCTCGAATCGATTCGTTGGGTGGATGAGATTCTGGTGGTGGATTCCTTCAGCACCGACAACACGCTCGACATCTGCCGCGAATATGGGGCGCGCACTATTCAGCTCGAATACATCCAGTCAGCGAGGCAAAAGAACTGGGCGATTCCGCAATGCACTCACGAGTGGGTGCTGCAGATAGACAGTGACGAGGTATTAGAGCCCGGGTTACGCGAAGAAATTGAAGCTGTGCTCGAGGAACCCCCGGCTGAGTTGGCCGGTTTTAATATTCCTTTCAAGCACCAGGTGCTCGGCCGGTGGGTGCGAGTTTGTGGGTTGTATCCCGAATATCATCTGCGTTTGTTTCGCCGCGATAGAGGTCTCTTCGAAGACAAAGAAGTCCATGCGCACGTGCGCGTGACGGGTGAAGTCAAGACTCTCGAGAACCACATTATGCACTTTGGCATGACTTCGCTGAGCAAGCAGTTAGGCAACATGGATCGTTACTCGCGCTATCAGGCCGACGAATTGAAGAAGCGCGGGAAACGCTTCCGATGGTCGCAGGTAGTGCTGCGTCCCCCCGCGATTTTTGTTTATTACTATTTTTGGAAGCTTGCCTTTCTGGCTGGGTATCGTGGATTGTGGCTGGCGGCGATCAGTACAACATATGACTTTTGGGCCCACGCCAAGCTTTGGGAGTTGGAAGCTTTTGATCTGCCAGCAAGTCCGCGGTGAAGTGAGATGGCGGAAGGTTTCAAGTCTTCATGATTTCTTTGTGTGAATAGTGAATCGTGCGTCAACGCACAAGATCAAAGCTGAAAACTTCTCACATGAAACGCACGTGAGAGACTCTGGACCCGAATGAAGTTCGGCTATTTTTTGTTTCGACTTTGGGCGAAGGTGTGCGCCGCGATCTACGGCGGGGAGGGGATAAATATCCCCCTGATGTTTATGCCCACCCAGGCGATTGCTCCGACGTTGCGAAATTTCGGCGCCCGCATTGGTAAAGATGTTCGTTTCCGATCTCCGTTGGTCATTCATAACAGTTGCACGGACAGGGCCCAGTACTATCGGAACCTGCAGGTAGGAAACCAATGCTATCTGGGACGCGAGTTGTTTCTGGATCTGCAGGACCAGATTGTCATTGAGGATCATGTAACGATTTCTCATCGCGTAATGATCCTGACGCATACAGATGCCGGCACCAGCCCGCTGAAGGATGAGTTCATAGCTACTTCTCAAGCTGCCGTAGTTATTCATCGTGGCGCCTACATTGGCGCTAATGCCACGATCCTGGAGGGCGTCGAGATAGGTGAGTTTAGCATCGTCGGGGCTGGAGCTGTGGTGACCGGGTCAGTACCGGCGTGGAGCGTCGTCGCCGGTGTGCCCGCGCGCGTGGTTCGTGCTCTGGGCAAAGAGTCAGCCGAAATACGAAGGATTACTGCCAGGCAATGATTGAAGGATTTATTCATAACCGGCGCGCCAGAGTCATATTCTCCGGATCGCTGATCGCCATCGCGGCCCTAGTCTTCTTCTATTTCATTTCGCGGCAGGGACCTTCGTATAAGGAGCTAATCGTCGCCTTTGGCGGTCTGCTGGTAGCGGTAATCGTCTTTGGCCGGGAACGCGGAATTCGCTATGGATTCGTTTTGTGGGTGCTGACGCTGACTCTGGGTTATCGCACCGTGGCGGTGACTTCGCATTTAGCACTTCATCCCGCCGAAATTCTTTTGTGGCTTCTGTTGGTTTGCGTGTTTGCACAGCGCGGTTTGATTTCCCGCGCCCGGCTGTCTTTTCCGATTTGGCTATGGTTGTTAATGCCGTTCTGGGTGCTGGCGTGGTGGCCCATGATCAGTCGCGACATGCCATGGGACCGAATGCTCAACGAGTTTCGGGACTTCCTGCTGCTGATTCCGTTGATCATCGTGGCGTCTGTGGTGCTCAAGCACGAACGATACTGGCGTTATCTGCTGCTGGCTTTTTTCGTGGCCAGTTCAGCCATCGCGCTGATGGGCACCGTTGAATATTGGTTCCCGGAGATAATACGGCTGTTTCCCGCATTTATTGGTAAGACAGCGAAACCCTCCATCACAGCAGAAGGTTTTGCTCGCGCACAATTCGCCTTCTGGGGAGGACCTCCCGCCACCTTCATTTGTGTTCTGGCTTTGCCGACTTGTATCGCCCTCATGATGTGGTGGCGACGACGGTTGCATCGTGCGGCTATCGTAGCAGCTTCGCTCCTGCAGATTCTCGCCATCTACATTGGGGGCTATCGCAGCATCTGGCTGCTTCTCTTGATCCAGATTTTGGTAGCTTGCGTGTTGCGGCTAAGAAAGCAGGGGGCCATCGTCGCACTCCTCTGCGTGGTGATTGCCGTCGGCGGATACGAACTGATTCCCAGAACGAATGAACGAGCCATGTCAGGCATTGCGGCCCTGCAGGGGCGGCCGACTGATTCAAGCGCGGCCGGTCGTAAGCGCCGAGCGCTTGAAGCGATCGACACAACAATAGAGGCTCCTTTTGGAAGTGGGTGGAGCAGCGCCGGGTGGGTGCACAGCGATTTTCTGCAGGTGGCTGTGAACCTGGGAATCATTGCCGGCTTAATCTTTTTTGGTGGCTGCGCCTACACGTTGATGCGCCTGGGCCGACGCGTTCTGCCCAGTGTGCGCAGCGGTGAGCACGGAGATCTCGGCTTATCGCTCCTCCTTTCATTCATTGCCGTCGCCGGTATCTTGGCTATGGAAGGGGCCACTGTGTTGCCGCAATTAGTGTTGCCGGTCTGGTTTGTTTGGGCACTGGTGGAAGTTTGGTTACGGCAGCCTGCCGAAGTGCGTGAGTTCAACCGCGCCGCAATTCCACATCCATACCAGTTGGCGGCGATGCGATTGTCCCCGGGTTTGAAAACAGATGGCCGAAAGGTGATGCACATTCCTCTGTACCGGTCGGCAGCACGGACGTGGCCCGAGAGGGAATAAAACAATAAGTGGTGGAAGTCTTAAACGATCGAGAAAGCAGCCACAAGCCGCGCACCGTGGTGTTTGTGGAATCGGCGGGAGCAATGGGCGGCGTGCAATTTAGCACGCTGTACCTCGCCGAACATTTGAACCGCGCGCGATGGAGGCCGATTGTTGCCTGCCCCGAAGACGGCGATCTAACACTCGCCTGTCGTGAGGCCGAAGTCGAAGAGAAGGTGATTGAGCAAACCGGATTGTGGTCGACCAGTTTTCGTCTTGGCAGCAGGCTTCGTCTGCCGAACCCGGCAGCCTGGGGCTGGAACGCTTACGCGATTCTTTCCGCAGCAAAAAGTCTCCGCGGCTTCCTGGCCGAGTTACGCCCCGATCTGGTTGTCACCAAGGGACTCTCCGCCCATTTTTCGGGCGGGATGGCAGCGCGCAAATTAGGGATCCCATGTGTATGGCACGTGCAGGACTTTGTTTCCGAGAGGTCCTTCGGAATCTATCGTCGCGCTCTTGGCTGGGCCGCTGCGTGGTTGCCCACGCGGCTCATCGTGGACGGCAGCAGCATCGAAGAGCAATTGCCGCAAGCTCTGCGGGAAAGGACCACTGTCATTCTCAATGGCGTTGACACAAACGTCTTTCGTCCGGGAATCGATGCCGTCGCGGTCCGAGAGGGGCTGGGTATTTCCGCTAATCAGCTCGTGGTGGGCCACGTGGGCCGTATGACGCCCTGGAAGGGACAGCATTATCTGATCGAAGCGTTCGCGCGAGTCGCTCACGAAAATCCAAACGTCACCTTGTTGTTGGTAGGTTCGCCGGTTTTCGATAGCGACGCATACCAGCGACGATTACAGAATATGGTTGCCCAGTTGGGTCTCCAGGAGCGCGTGAAGTTCGCGGGTTATCGTCACGACATGCCGGAGGTTCTGGCAGCGATGGACGTTTTCGCTTTCACTTCGATCGAGAAAGATACCAGCCCGCTGGCTTTGCTTTCCGCGATGTCCTCTGGGCTCCCAATAGTGGCTTTTGATATTGCCGGTGTGCGCGAATTAATGGGCCATGAAGATCAATTCCTCCTCGTGCCGGTAGAAGACGTCGCCGCCCTCGGCCGCGCGCTCTCAGCGGTGCTCTCGGATCGGGACCTGCGGCAACGATTGGGCGTCTCTGCCCGCCGGCAGGCGACCGCCGAATTCACTCTCGACAAAAACACCACTGGAATTGAAAAAGTTTTCGGCGAAGCTCTCCAACTTATGCGTGTGCCCGGCGCTAGACTAGCGGCTGAAGAAGTGCGGCAGCCGGCCTCGCATCTTCACGATTGCGCTTAGCAAGATCGTTGCTCGCCAACTGATTTCAAGTAGGTTCTAGCATTGAAGAAAATCCTTTTCGTTCACAATCATTTGAGCGAGTTCGTTCGCCTGGATCTGGAGGAACTGCGAAAACGCTATCAGGTCACTGAGTGCTATCTTCCGCCGCGCACGCTAAACACATCCGGCCTCTGGCAAAAAGTCAGGATGCATGATCTGGTTTTTGGTTGGTTTGCTTCCTGGCACACTTACCTCCCGCTGAAGTTTGCAAAGCTGTTGGGCAAGCCTTCCGTACTGGTTATCGGTGGTTACGATCTGGCCAACATGCCGGAAATCGATTATGGCCATCAGCGTGGAGGGATGAAGAAGTGGTTGAGCAGGCGCGCAATGCACTCGGCGAGTTGTCTGGTTACCAACTCTCAATTCAGCCGGCATGAAGCGACCACCAATGCCGCGCTTTCAAGCGAGCAGGTGCATGCGATTTACCATGGAGTGCCGGATCCCTTCGGGGCCTTGCCGCAGGAACGCCGTTTGCGCATGGCCCTGACCGTCGGAAACGTTGACCGAAGCACACTGAAGCGCAAAGGCCACGAAAGGTTTGTTCGCACCGCGGCGTTGATGCCTGACGTTAGTTTTGTCCTGGTGGGTGATTGGAAAGACGATGCCGTCGATCGGCTTCGGTCTATCGCCACGCCGAATGTCACCTTTACGGGCCGCGTTAGCGATCAGGATCTGCTTGATTATTACCGGCAGGCCGCGGTCTATGTTCAGGCCTCCAGACATGAAGGATTCGGCTTGAGCGTAGCTGAGGCGATGCTGGCGGGATGTATCCCGGTAGTGACTCGGGCCGGGGCCTTGCCCGAAGTAGTTGGAGACTCAGGAGTATTTGTCGAGGCTTCAGACCCCGCGGCGCTGGCGCAGGCAATTGAAAAGGCGCTGGCTTATCCAGACGCCGCCAGGGCCGCGATCAGGCAGCGAATTCTGGCTCGCTTTCCGATGGAAAAGCGAGGACAGCTGTTGGACCAGCTGATTCGACCGCTGATGAACGGAGCTCATTGAACGTCGTGGCACAGCAATGTTAGGTGTTCAGCAAATCGCCGTAACCGAGAGCCAGTTTTCTGACAGCACGTCAACCCTTGTGAGTCGCTGGTCTCGCTGGAGCGTCTTTGTTGTTTTTGCCGCGTCGGTTTTTCTCACGATTACGTTTCGCAGTGTTTTGCCAAGCAGCTTTCGACTGAATGAGAGCAGCGACTATGCAGTCTCTTACGAACCAGTCGCGCGCAACATTCTTCTGGGGCGCGGATTTACACGCGGAAATGAAAATCTTGCGACCGAATATCCGCCCGGTTATCCCCTGCTGCTTGCTGGAACTTTTGCGGTGTGCAGTTTTCTTGGAGTTCCCGAAGAGACCGGTGTGTCATCTATTTCCGTTTTTGGGATGGGCCTGGTTTCAGTATTCATCTTCTTGTTAACTCGGCAATTGTGGGGAGTTGTTCCAGCGCTCATTTCGGCCCTGATGTGGATGACTTATCCGTTTGCGCTTTGGCTGACGAAGCAGCCGAGCAGCGAGATTCCATACATGGTCGTCCTGTATGGAGGCCTGTGTCTCTTCTGGTATGCGCTGGTGCGGCGAATATCCGGGGGAGTCTACTTTTTATGCGGACTTCTGTTTGGGGTTGCGATGCTAATTCGGCCCGCGGCGGTCGGCATTGCGTTGGTCCTGTCGGTGATTATTTGGTTTGGCCGCCGGGAAGTTAGCGTTCGACTTCGTTGTTTGATGATCACAATGCTGCTGCTCGGCAACCTGGCAGTAGTGCTTCCCTGGGAGGCGTGGGTTTACGCAAAGACCGGTCAAGTTATTTTGCTAAGCACAAACGGCGCCAGGGGCATGCGTGATGGTCTTACCTTCGCGGTTTCTTCAAAGGGCTACCGTGAAGATATCAATGTTTCACCGGATGTAGCCCGAGTAATGGAAGATATTCTCGCGCAGGCGGATCAAATAAACACCGTGGGCCAGGTTTCATCGGCGATGGCTCGCGAGTTCCGATCCCATCCCGCAGCTGTAGCGAAACTCTCAGTGATGAAGATCGCGCGAAGCTGGTATGGAACCGACAGCGGGCGCAGGGAGTC
>DASQKG010000262.1:0-8195 GCA_035630655.1 Pyrinomonadaceae bacterium | reverse complement strand
CAGTTGGGTTCTCTCAGGCGTTCGGCACGTATCTCGATGGCGGCCGGATTCTCGTTTGCCGCGATACACGCGCCTCCGGGCCGATGGTCCGTGCTGCAGTCATCTCCGGTCTGCTTGCTGCAGGTTCCGAAGTAATCGATCTCGGAATCTCACCTACACCCAGCCTGCAACTGGCTGTTAAATCACTCAAAGCTGATGGAGGCATCGCCATCACTGCCGGTCACAATCCGTCTCAGTGGAACGCGCTCAAGTTTGTGCGCGGCGATGGACTCTATTTAAATCCAACGCAAGCCGAAGAACTCCTGGACATATTCCACCAGGGGGAATTCGCCAAGGCGACCTGGGACCAGATCAAGCCTGCGATACAACATCACGATCCCATCGCTCACCATATTGAACGGCTCAAGAGCGTTTTTGATATTGAGGCTATCAGACATCGCCGGTTAAAGGTTGCGGTTGATTGCTGCAACGGAGCGTGTTCGCGTCTGATTCCGCTTTGGCTGAAAGAACTCGGTTGCGAAGTTCTTGCGATCAACGATGATCCCACGGCAGCGTTCCCTCATGCTCCGGAACCAAAGCCGGAGACCATGGCCCAACTCAGCGCGGTTGTTAAAGCCGGAAATGCCGATATCGGTTTCGCACACGACGCGGACGGCGAGCGACTGGGAATTGTTACTGAGTTGGGCCAGCCACTTTCAGAAGAGTTGACGTTTGCACTAGCGACCTGGATACGTCTCGAACAGAAGACCGGCACGGTGGTGACTAATGTTTCAACTACCGGCGCGATCGAGCAAATTGCCGCAGTCTATGGTGGCAATGTTGTACGCACCCAGGTTGGGCAAACTTACATCTCGGAGAGCATGATCGAACTTAACGGCGTACTCGGCGGCGAGGGGAGCGGTGGCGTGACTGTTCCTGAGATACATTCGACTCATGATAGCGCCGCGGCTGTGGGCCTGATTCTCGAAGGTCTTGCTCGCAGCGGCAAACCGGTTTCGAGATTCGTTCATGACTTGCCTCGGTTGACGATGCTAAAGCACAACCTGCCTGTCGAACCCAATCGGCTCTATTCGGTGCTGCAGAATTTTCGCGTAGCCATTGAGCGGGAGCAGCTAAGTTATGATTTGACGGACGGGATTAGAGTAGTGTTACCACAGGGCTGGATACACGTGCGGGCCTCGAATACAGAATCAATGATTCGCATTATTGTGGAAGCCGAGCAAGCCAAAAGCGCGCAAAACCTGCTCGACTGGGTGCGCGATCGATTGAACAAGTGAGCCCAGCGGCTTCGTTTAGAGTGGGCACTTGTGCCCTCGCGGCGGCGGACAAGTCCGCGTTCTAAACGAAAGTTCTTGCCATAGCGAAGACGTAAACTCATGCGAGCCATACCAACACTGAAGATCAGCATTTCCGGTGTGCGCGGCGTAATCGGCGAATCACTGACGCCGGCGCTGTTGACTCGTTTTGCCCAGGCCTTTGGCACCTACGTCGGCGCCGCCACGATTGTCATTGGCAAAGATCCTCGCACTTCAGGCGAGATGGTCAAGCAAGCCGTGATCGCAGGACTCTTGTCCAGCGGATGTCGCGTCATCGATATCGGGATGTGCCCGGTGCCTACGGTCCAGTTACTCGTGCGCCATCATGGCGCGCAGGGCGGCATCGCGATTACCGCCAGTCATAACCCGGCTGAGTGGAACGCTCTGAAGTTCATCAACGCTGACGGACTCTTTCTAAACAGCGGGCAAGCCCGCGAGATGCTCGACATTTATCACCAGGGCGAGTACACGAAAGTTGCCGGTGCGGAGATGAGAGAAGTTGAAGAGTTTTCCGAGGCGACTGATCTGCATATCCAAAAAATACTTGAGGAACTTGGACCACTGCCGCAACGCGAAAAGCGCTTACGTGTTGTGCTTGATGCGTGTAACGGCGCGGGTTCACTGGTTGGGCCAAAGCTACTCGAGGCCTTGGGTGTCGAAGTCGTTCCGATCAACGTCACTCCAAACGGACTATTCCCGCGTCAGGCAGAGCCTGTAGCAGAAAATCTGGGTGCCCTCTCGGCCGCCGTCAAAGAACACCGCGCTGATATTGGTTTTGCTCAGGACATGGACGCGGACCGCCTGGCAATCGTCTCGGAGCAGGGAATACCTATCGGTGAGGATTACACGCTCCTCCTGGCAACGTTGTATGTTCTGGGCAAGGAGTTGGGGCCAGTAGTTGCGAATCTATCGTCGACGTCAGTGCTTCATGAGATAGCGAAGCGGTTTAGTTGTCCAGTCTTCCTCACCCGAATAGGCGAGGTTAACGTCACTGAAGAAATGCAGAAGCAAGATGCCGTCATTGGCGGCGAGGGTAACGGCGGCGTTATCTATCCCCGGATCAATTTTGCCCGCGATAGTTTGACGGGCATGGCGTTGATCCTGCACCTCGTGGCTGAGACGGGTCAGACGATCACTGAGTTGGTAAATAGCCTTCCAAGCTTCAGCATGGTGAAAGAGAAACTCGCGTGTCCCTCGGACAAGATCGCGGCCGTACTGAGAATGCTGCGTCAGGAGTATTCGAGCTCTCCGCTGGATCTGCGAGATGGTGTGAAAGTAACCCTGCCGGCGGGTTGGTTTCTCGTGAGAGGATCAAATACCGAACCGATCATTCGCGTGATTGCTGAAGCCGATAACGAAACCACGGCGAGAGAGATCGTTGCAGGAGTCTACAAGAAGGTGCAGGCGTGTATTGGTTCGTGAACTGGTCTCAGTAGGACTCAGCTTCTCCAACCCGCGACAGCGGGTGACAGCGTAAAGCCTGGGGTGGAACGCAGCGGAACCCCAGGACGATGTCAGATAAGAAGATCCAGCCCACGAAGTGGGCGGCAGACGCCTGATGGCTGAGCGGGTTGCTGTATGCCTGAGTTGTTTTTATGGTTCAGAAATAAGCTACGTCGTCCTAAGGCTATTACAAACTCTTACCAGGAGAACAATCTAAAAACGTGGACCACGAAACAGTGATTGACGATCTCGCACGGCGTGACTTTTTGAAAATTGCGGGCTTAGGAACTTTGGCCCTTGCGCTTCCGGCACCCGCTAGGGTGTTTGGCGCTAAGCGGAACGGTGAACTGCTGGTCTATGTGGGTACCTATACCTCGGGCAAGAGCGAGGGAATTTACCTTTATAGCTTGAACCCTTCGTCGGGTGAGCTAAAGCACGTCGCTACGACCAAAGGTGTGAAGGACCCATCGTACCTTGCGCTCGCCCCCAACCGTCGTTATTTGTACGCAGTCAACGAAGTCGAAGAGTTTGCGGGTAAGAAGAGTGGCGCCGTCAGCGCCTTTGCGGTTGATCGAAGGACGGGTGAACTGAGGTTCCTGAACCAAGAGCCGTCTTTGGGTGGTTCACCGTGTTACGTGGTTGTGGATCGAACCGGTAGATTTGTTTTGGTGGCCAATTATTCGGGAGGCAACGTTGCGGTTCTTCCGGTCCGTAGCGACGGCAGTTTGGGTGAGGCTACTGACATGAAGCAGGATCAGGGTTCAAGCATTAATGCTGAGCGGCAGAAAGGACCACACGCTCATTGCGTTGTGTTGGATCCCGACAACCGCTTCGCTTACACATGTGATCTGGGCACGGACAAGATCATGATCTACCGTTTTGACAAGAGGAAAGGAAAACTGATCCCCAACGAAAATCCGTGGGTTGAGGCAAAGCCCGGCGCCGGACCGCGTCATTTAACTTTTCATCCTAACGGCAGATACGCCTACGTCACAAATGAACTGCACGCGACGGTGACGGCTTTCGCCGTCGATCCCAAGAAGGGCAATTTGTCAGAGGTGCAAACCGTGCCCACCTTGCCGATGGAACCTACGTCTGCAGACTCAGGTGCGGATATCCACGTTTCTCCCGACGGCCGGTTTCTCTACTGTTCCAACCGCGGTCACGACAGTATCGCCGCATTCCAGATCGATCGGCGAACGGGCAGGTTAACTTTCATCGCTCATGAATCAACTGGAGGCAAGACTCCGCGCAATTTTGCGATTGATCCAACAGGAGCTTTTCTGTTGGTGGCGAATCAACGCTCGGACAACATCGTCACTTTCCGCCGCGACAGGAAAACAGGTCGACTCGGTGCCACCGCTCACGTTGCTGAAGTGCCGTCACCTGTTTGTCTGAAGTTTGCAACTGGGCCTCGGAGTTAGGATCACGGGGCGGTAGCCCGACCGTTAGGGAGGGCGTGAATGTTTGGGACGATGCGCCCTCCCTAATGGTCGGGCTACTGCCCCGAATCAAATCACGCCATAAAGCAAGCGAAACATGCACCGCGCAAAACTATTCTCGGCAACCCTGGCCTTGATCGCTTTCACCGGCTATGCCTCTCAGTCCCAAACAAGCCTCCGACTGAAGGGAACTTCGAAGGTCAAGATACCTGTCGTGACTGGTTGGCAATTTCGCGAGGTTGGTAAAGACACCTGGCACTCGGCGACTGTGCCAGGTTGCGTCCACACAGATCTTCTAAACAACAAACTGATTGACGATCCTTTCTATCGTGACAACGAAAAGAAGCTGCAATGGATTAGCAAGACCGACTGGGAATATCACACGACCTTCAACGTCGCTTCAGAAATTCTCGCACGCGACAACCTCGACCTCATCTTCGAAGGACTCGACACTTATGCCAACGTTTTTCTCAACGATAAGCCTCTGCTGGACGCTGACAACATGTTTCGCACCTGGCGCACTGACAGTAAGCGTTTGCTCAGAGCGGGCACTAACACGTTACGCATTCGCTTTCGCTCACCCATTAATGAAGTCCTGCCGATCATGGCAAAAATGAATTACCAGTTGCCCGCCGGCAACGATCAGGGAGAGAAGACGAGTCCGCACACGCGCAAGGCGCCCTATCAGTTTGGTTGGGATTGGGGGCCGCGGTTTGTTACAAGCGGTATTTGGCGTCCGGTTTATTTAGAGGCTTGGAACAATGCGCGTCTGGAAGATTTGCACATTCTGCAAAGCCACGTAACAGCCGATGCGGCAAGGTTGACGGCGGAGATTGAAATTGTTGCCAACATTAACGCGAGCGCGACGATCGTGGTTGATAACATAACCAGCAAGAGCGTGGCGGCGAAGCGCACGGTCACCCTGGCGCCTGGCGTCAATCGCGTTTCGCTAGACTTCGTTATTCCTCGCCCGGCGCTTTGGTGGCCCAATGGACTCGGCGCTCAGCCACTTTACTCTTTCAAAGCACGACTGCTGATCGATGGCAAGTCGATCGATTCTAAGACAACACGCACGGGCGTTCGTTCAGTGGAACTAAGACAGAAGCAAGATGAGTCAGGCAAGAGTTTCACTTTCGTGATCAATGGCGTGCCCATATTTGCCAAAGGCGCCAACTGGATTCCCGCCGACAGTTTTCCAACGCGCATCACCCAAGCCCGATACCGCCAGTTGTTGGAGTCAGTGCGCGACACAAACATGAACATGGTGCGTGTTTGGGGCGGTGGCATTTATGAGCACGATGATTTCTACGAACTGAGCGATGAAATGGGAATTCTCGTTTGGCAGGATTTCATGTTCGGCTGCAGTCTGTATCCCGGCGATCAACCTTTCCTTGATAACGTGAGGCAGGAAGCTATCGATAACGTAAAGCGTTTGCGCAATCATCCCAGCATCGTAATTTGGGTGGGCAATAATGAAATCGAGTCTGGTTGGTTTCACTGGGGATGGAAGGACCAGTTTCCGGCCAAGCTCTGGGACGATTATCTGAAATTGTTCTACGGTGTGTTGCCGGAGGTTTGTGCCTCGCTTGATCCATCGCGACCTTATTGGCCCGCTTCTCCCAGTTCCAACCTGGAAGCCGATCCAGACTCTCAGAAGATGGGAGATTCTCACTACTGGCAGGTCTGGCACGCGTCGCTGCCGTTTAGCGAATACACAAAACAACGACCACGTTTCATGAGCGAATACGGCTTTCAGTCGTTACCACAGCTCGAAACCGTCAACTCCTACACCGTTCCCGCGGACCACGATATCGAATCACCGGTGATGATGGCCCACCAGAGGCATCCGCGTGGCAATCCATTGATACGCGAGTACATGTTGCGTGAATACTCTGCGCCCAAGGATTTCGAATCGTTTCTCTATGTCAGTCAGGTACTACAAGCTGAGGGAATTAAGATCGGAGCCGAACACTTGCGGCGCATCATGCCGCATAACATGGGTTCACTTTACTGGCAGCTTAACGACACCTGGCCCGCTGCCTCGTGGTCAAGTATCGACTACACGGGACGATGGAAAGCGCTGCAATACTACGCGCGCCGTTTTTACAACCAGATTCTGGTCAGCCCGCGGGAGGAGAACGGCAACCTCGACGTGTTCGTCGTCTCTGATCGCTTACAGCCAGCCTCGGCGCAGTTGAATGTGAGCCTGCTCGACTTCGAAGGGAATACGCTGTGGGCCCGGCGGCAGGACATCGAGATTGCGCCGCTTAGCAGTAGATCTTATTCGACCATCCCACTGAAGACTGTGCTGGCAGGGAGGAATGCCAAAGAGGTGTTTCTGCTCACGGAAGTATTGGTGGACGGCAAGCCGGTGTCGACCAATAAACACTTCTTCGGAGCCTACAAGGAACTCTCTATGCCCCGGCCGCAGATCAATTTTGAGGTGATACCTGTGCGCGATGGATTTAAAGTTACCTTGTCTGCCGACAAGTTTGCGCGGGCGGTTTACTTGTCAGCGCCAAATCACAAAGGCTTCTTTACAGATAATTACTTCGATTTGATTCCGGGACAGAAAGTCGAAGCACAGTTCCGAACTAGTGCCGCAGTTCGGCTAAGTGACTTTCGTAGTCAACTGAAGGTTCGCAGTTTGGCGGATGCGTTCTAGGAACCAGCGAAGAGACCCATAGCGGATGCGGCCGCAAACAACGTCGCAAAATAACATAACCACCACGCGGAGCGATCTCATGAGCACCGCGGCTTTAGCCCGGTGGAGAAGAAACGGTTCAAAAATCAATTTGGACGTACTTGCCCACCGGGCCAAAGCCACGGTGCTAATAAGATTGCTCTGCGATTAGTGTCAGCGTGCTGTGGATTTAGCTGTGAGCAACGTATCAATCGATGAAACCTCGTTCATGACTAACCGCGTATTGTATTTCTCGATGTATGCGCGCCGGGCGGCCGTCATGGGATAGGTTTCAGGATCTGGATAGGGATATTTAGACATGCCATGAAACGGCAGTGGCCAGACCTGATCCGGACTGGCGGAGTTAATGTCCATCTCTTTGCTGTAACCGTCTGCGTAGAGCAGGAACGTGCGAGTCCACCCGGCCCGCAGCGGCGGCAATTTCCGCGCGTCAAACGACAGGCTGATTTCATCACCCGGTCGCGAGATGACGAACATGTCATCGGATTTGAGGAGTAACTCACGCACGTCGCCTTCGCGCGTATATCGACCCGGCATAACCTTCCAGGGCGACCTAAAAGAGATCTGCTCGTAGTCGTAACCAAACGGCTCACGCCCGTCGGGCGTTACTTCCTCGGAGAAACCACGCCAGCGTAAGTTCGCGCCAAGCGGATCGAGCCGCACCATTGGGAGTCGAGTCTGCTCTCCAGACGGGTCGACCAGAATCTGATCCCAAAGAATTCGCATGTTGGTGACGATACGCACTTCACGGCTCGCGCTGAGAAACTTGCCGGTGAGATCAACAGTCACTGTTTGCGGGCGCCCAACGGGGATGCCGATGTCTTCTATCACCGTGCGCCACTCACCGTGTGCATCC
Organism: Pyrinomonadaceae bacterium; assembly: GCA_035630655.1. GTDB lineage: Bacteria > Acidobacteriota > Blastocatellia > Pyrinomonadales > Pyrinomonadaceae > PSRF01. The sequence goes on along the minus strand of DASQKG010000262.1, from coordinate 434 downwards.
TTGACCTGAAGCGCCGGTAGCATCATCGCTTTGCCTGCTTGTGTGGCCGCAAGGTTATCACTGGACCAGGCGTAATCGGTCCATCCGGTCAACAAGAGCAGCATGCGCTGGTTTGCTGAATGCCTTTCTGACAGTTTCATCGTCAGCGTGTGTTTATCCGCATATCCGCGGATGCGATCGCGACGAAAATCGTCCGGATACTGCCGGTCCATACGCGTGACCCGCGAGAGCACATCGTTTCCGTGATCGTCCACGGCGGTGAGCGGAGGCTGCGCGCCGCGCGTCGCATAAAGTTTGAATGGACGCGGCGGATCAGTCAGGCCTTCGTTTGGGTAAACTTCCACACCTTCGGGATGGTCCACAGCAATCAGTTGAAACTGGTCGGCAAACACCGCCTCTTCCAGTTCGTTGGTCACGCGCAGTTCGTAACGGCC
>DASQKG010000261.1:0-10645 GCA_035630655.1 Pyrinomonadaceae bacterium | reverse complement strand
CGCGAGAACGTTTTGCTCGCGAGTGTGGACATGCGTCTGGCCGGTTACAAGCCCGATCAATTGAGCGGCGTTTACCGGCAACTGTATGACCGGCTGACCGCGTTGCCAAATGTTCAGTCGGCCACGGTCGCAACTTACAGTCCGATGTCCGGGACCAGCAGAAGCAGCACAATTACGGTTCGCGGATACACACCAGCGAAAGGGGAGGATACTACTGTGACCGACCTTCTCGTTGGGCCGCGATTTGCTGAAACGCTCGCCGTGCCCGTCTTGTTAGGTCGTGAGATTGGGCTGCAGGACACGCCGGCGTCGACTCGCGTGGCTGTAGTTAATCAGTCTTTCGTAAAGTCCTTTTTCCCCAATCAGAACCCAATCGGCCGGCGCATGACGTTTGAAGACGCTTCGGATAAAGATGATTTCGAGATTGTTGGGGTGATTGGCGATTCGAAATACGATAGCGCGAAAGAGCAACCGGAAAGGACTGTCTTTAGGCCCATTCTACAAGTGCAGGACCCTGGCGCTTTCTCAAACGTTTTTGAACTGCGGACGTTGGGTGATCCCTTAAACCTTACGGGTCCGGTCCGCGCGGCGATCACGGAGGTCAACGACAAGCTGCCCATCCTGAACTTCACGACGCTGCGAGTGCAAACCGACGAAGCATTGAAACAGGATAAGTTGATTGCACAACTCGTCAGCTTCTTCGGACTGCTAGGCCTGCTTCTTTCGTGTGTCGGGTTATACGGGATCATGGCCCATGCAGTCGTACGTCGCACAAACGAGATTGGCATTCGCATGGCCCTCGGCGCGGACCGCAGCAGCATTATCCGGATGGTCCTGAAGGAGAGCATGGTGTTGGTCGCCGTGGGACTGGCCATCGGGCTGCCGGCTTCGTGGGCCGGGGCGAAGCTGATCGCCAATCAACTTTATGGATTGAGCCCGGGTGACCCATTAAGCCTGATAGCCGCCGTCACGTTGCTGACTGTCGTGGCCGCATTGGCCGGTTACCTGCCGGCAAGAAAAGCCTCGCGCGTGAATCCGCTGGTGGCGCTGCGGTATGAATAGCGAGTGAGGTCAGAAGAGCCGTCGGTGTGCTCTCAGGTAAGGCTCCAGAAGAACCGTCGGTGTGCTCTCAGGTCAGGCACTCAGAAGAACCGGCCGTGTGCTCTCAGGTAGGGAAGGAGGGCATGCCCCCGCTCTTCGTCGGGCAAGTTGAATGATGCAATTGATCGTGCACCTTCAGCGTTTAGAGACCGGACTAGTCCGCCGGGCAGGGCACAAGTGCCCGTTCTAAACGGGAGAAAGAGGTAGTTGAAGGTCCAGGGTGCTAAAGGGATTTCAAAGGTTTCCCCAGAGGAGTTGAACTGCTGTCGAGGAGGAGAACAACGGATGCACAAACTAATACAAGACCTGCGTTACGCAATTCGCACGATGCGGAAGAAGCCCGGCTTCACATTGATTGCCGTGATGACACTGGCCCTGGGCATCGGTGCGAGCACGGCGATCTTTACCGTGGTTAACGCCGGCCTCTTGCGTGGGCTCCCCTATAAATCTGCCGACAACCTCTATCACATCTGGGAGAGCACGCCGCAGCGGGAGTTTGCGCAGCGCGAGTTCTCCTATCCTGATTACCAGGACTATCAACAGAACCAGGTCTTCGAAGGTATAGCTGCTTACACCGGAGGCGGCGGCATCCTGAGCGGGCGTGGCGAGCCTGAACGAGTCTTTGCTCCTGCGGCATCGGCGAATTTCTTTTCCATACTTGGAGTCGAGCCTCATATTGGCCGCACGTTTCAGACTGGTGAAGACAAGCCTGGCGCGCAGCGAGTCGTTGTGCTGACTTACGGAATGTGGCAGCGCAGTTTTGGCGGCGACGCCGGCGTCATCGGACAGTCGCTCACAGTTAACGGCGACAATTACACGGTCGTGGGCGTGCTTCCTGCCAGCTTCCAGTTTGCACTGAGAAACGCCGACCTGTGGCGAGCCTATCAACCCACCGATGCACAACTCACACGGCGCTTCATGCACGGGACTAATCTCATCGGGCGGCTTAAGCCAGGCGTCAGTGAGTCGCAAGCGCTCTCAGAGTTGAGCGTCATCGCAAAGCGCATCGAGCAGGAACATAACCAGTCGCATGCCGGAACCGGCGTAAAGCTGGTGCCGTTGCAGGAACAATTTGTCGGGCAGGTGAAACCAATCCTTCTTGTCTTGCTGGCAGCCGTCGGATTTGTACTTCTGATTGCCTGTGCCAACGTCGCGAGTTTACTGCTGACCCGATCATTGTCGCGCCAAAAAGAGGTTGCGATTCGCGCGGCGCTCGGGGCTAACCGTTGGCGAGTAGTCCGGCAATTGTTGACCGAAGCGGTATTGCTCTCGCTTGTAGGTGGGACCCTGGGATTGCTGATTGCCTACTGGGGTGTTGATGCGCTCGTCGCAACGCTGCCTGACAGTCAACTCAATGCGCTTCCGTTTCTCAAAACATTGCGCATCGACTCGAGCATTCTTGCGTTCTCCTTCGGGCTTTCACTGCTAACAGGAATCGTGTTTGGCCTGGCGCCGGCGATCCAATCTTCGCGACCTGATTTAAACGAAGTGCTCAAGGAAGGTGGCCGATCGTCTGCAGGTGGAGCGAGACATCGTCTCCGCAGCGTTCTGGTAACAACCGAGATTGCAATGGCCGTGGTCCTTTTGGTGGGCGCCGGTCTGATGATGAAATCCCTGCTGAGGTTGTTGCAGTCAAACGTCGGCTTCAATCCTCAGAATGTTTTAACGATGAGCGTAAATTTACCTGCAGCAAAATACACGGAGGGCGACAAGCAGGTAAGTTTTTATGATCAACTAAACGAACGCGTTCAGTCGCTGCCGGGTGTGGCGGGCTCGGGAACCGTCAATATCCTTCCTCTTCAGGGTGGTAACACCACACGTTTTTACGTCGACGGCGATCCCGTTCCTCCGCCCGGACAGGAGATCGAAGCCAACATTCGCACCGTGGACGAGAGCTACTTTCAAACGCTCGGCGTTCCGATTATCGCGGGACGCGCATTTGATGAGCGTGACGGCGAGGCCCAACGCCAGGCGGCACAGGCACAGGCAGCGGCCATAGCCCAGGCGCGGGAAAAGGGCCAGACGTTGGCGCCCGTTCCAATTCCGGGAGTAGTCATCATCGGAAAGACGCTGGCTGATAAGGTTTTTGCAGGACGAGATCCGGTGGGACGCCGTCTGGCATATGGATCCTTCGCAGGCCAGACAGATCTAATCGTTGGTGTGGTCGGCGACGTGAAGATTGGCGGGTTGGACGAAGCTCTTCGGCCAGTCGTGTATTACCCATTCCGCCGGTTTCCGGGCGTGGGAACCAACCTGGTAGTTCGTACAAACGGCGACCCGACTGCGCTCGCCGCCGCCATTCGCAGTGAGACGCGTTCGCTGGAATCCGACGTGGCTGTATTTAATGTGCGACCGATGGAGGAGTTGATTGGCGATTCGCCGGCCGCGTTCATGCGTCGCTTTCCGGCACTACTCATCGGCATCTTTGCCGGTGTCGCGCTGTTGTTGGCGTCGATTGGTATCTACGGAGTGGTTTCGTATTCCGTCAGCCAGCAGACGCATTACATCGGTGTACGCATGGCGCTTGGCGCGCAAACTTCCGACATTCTGAAGATGGTCCTGAAACAGGGACTATCACTGGCGCTCGCAGGCATTGTTGTGGGCGTGGTCGCGGCGTTTGGTCTGATGCGACTGTTGAGGAGTTTGCTTTTTGAAGTGCAGACAACGGACGTGACCACGTTTGCGATCGTTGTCGGCACGTTGTTAGCCGTGGCGTTGTTGGCTTGTTACATCCCTGCACGCCGCGCGACGAAGGTAGATCCACTAGGCGCGCTCCGTTACGAGTAGTCCGCCGCGAAGTTGTCCAGAAAGGACATATGGAAAACCTAACCAAAGACATACGCTACGCGATTCGCAGTTTGCTAAAGCGACCCGGCTTCACAGCCGTGGCCGTGATCACCCTGGCGTTGGGAATCGGTCTTAACTCCGCCATCTTCAGCGTCATCAACGCAGTCTTGCTGCGACCGTTGCCATATGACGATCCTGCGGCCCTGGTAACGTTTCGTTCCAATCAATCGGCGCCGGAGCTTGCCGACGTGGAAACGCAGAGCCGCTCGTTCACCAAGCTGGGTGGCGTCGTACTCCAGGCGTTGGACTACACCGCCGGCAACGAGCCGGTTCAGATTCAAAACGGCCATGTGACCGGTGGGTTCTTTGAAACACTGGGCGTTAAGGCTGCACGTGGCCGCGTCATCACTGCCGAAGACGACAAGCCCGGGAAGCCCTACGTAGTTGTTTTAAGCAACGCGCTCTGGCGTCGTCAGTTTGGCGGCGACGAGCAAATCGTCGGTAAGACGATTCCGCTGAGCGGCAACGTGTACACAGTCATCGGAGTCATGCCCGCCGGGTTTAGCTCACCCGCTGACAACAGCGAATCCTGGACCCCTGTACATGTTTCAAATGCTCTGGCTGCGAAATTTCGCGGCGTCCATTTCTTGCGTAGCTACGGCCGTCTGGGGCCGGGTGTGACTATGGATCAGGCGCGGGCCGAGATGCAGTTAATTGATAAGAACCTTGCGGCGCAGTATCCGGACGAGAACAAGATGCGCAACACGGTTTTAGTTGGATTGCATGAGAGCATCGTCGGCGAATCACGCCGCGCGTTGCTCGTGTTGTTTGCCGCCGTGAGTTTGGTCCTGCTGATTGCCTGTGCGAATTTTGCAAATCTATTACTGGCGCGGGCCGCAGAACGGGAACGCGAGTTTGTGATTCGTGCCGCGCTCGGAGCGGGGCGCTGGCGGTTAATTCGACAACTCCTGACCGAAAGCGTTTTGGTGTCGCTCATCGGCGGTGCTGTCGCTGTGCTCCTGGCGATTTGGGGAACTAGTCTGCTCGTTTCCTTCAAACCGGAAAACCTCCCGCGCATTCAGGAGATTGGTGTGGACCTGCGCGTGCTCGGGTTCACTTTTGGGCTTTCTTTGCTGACGGGCATCGTCTTCGGTTTGTTGCCCGCCTGGGCAGCCGCTCGCGGCGGTGTTAGTGAGTCGCTGAAAGAGGGTGGACGAAGTTCAACCGCCGGCGGTGCGCGTCAACGTCTACGCAGTACTTTTGTAGTTGTCGAGCTCGCAGTCGCGCTGGTCCTGCTGGTGGGCGCAGGGCTGCTAATCAAAACGTTTTGGAACCTCCGTTCAGTCGAGCCGGGATTTGCTGCCGACCATCTCGTGACGATGCGGATTGAATTACCTGAAGCTCGCTATAAAGAACCCGACAAGCAGGACCGTTTTCGATCGCAGACGCTTGAAGCACTCAAGTCATTACCTGGTGTTCAGGCGGCGATGGTAAGTGAACTTCCACTCAGTGGCGACCATTTGAATCATGACTTTCTCATTGAGGGAGCTCCACACATCGAGCCAGGCGCCGAGCCGAGTTTGGAAACGCGCAGCGTGCAGGGCGACTACTTCAGGACCATGCAAATTCCGCTGCGTTCCGGCCGCGATTTTGATTCGCGAGATTTTGCAGAGAACGCGCCGCTGGTCGGAATCGCAAACGATGCGATGGTGCGGCGGTATTTCCCCAACGAAGATCCTTTAGGCAAGCGGGTGCGTTGGGCGCGGAATCCCGGAGTCCAATGGATCACGATCGTGGGCGTGGCCGGGGACGTCAAGCACTATGGCCTTGATCTGCCGGAAGAACCCGGTTTGTATTCGCCCTACACTCAAGCTCCGCCGTGGAAACGTTGGATGACTTTGGTGGCGCGTACTCAATCGGACCCTGCGACGATGGCGCAGGCGATCAAGCAGCAAGTATGGAAAGTCGATGCGCAGTTGCCGGTGACCAAGGTGCATACCATGGACGAGGTAGCGGCGACTTCGTTTGCCGCGCGTCGATTCAACATGTCTTTGCTCGCGCTCTTTGCAGTTCTGGCTCTGGTATTGGCTGCAGTTGGTATTTATGGAGTGATGTCGTATGCGGTGACTCAACGTACGCAGGAGATCGGCATTCGCATGGCGCTGGGAGCACAAGCTGCTGATGTGCTGAAGCTGATTATCCGAAACGGATTGACGCTGACATTGATTGGCGTCGTTCTGGGAATGGCTGGCGCCCTGGCGTTGACGAGACTTATGTCAACACTACTTTTCGGTGTCACTCCTACAGACAAACTAACGTTCGTCGCGGTTTCAGGCGTTTTGATTTTCGTGGCGTTGCTGGCTTGTTATGTTCCGGCCCGGCGCGCGACGAAAGTCGATCCGCTGGAAGCTCTGCGTTACGAGTAGTCGGGAAAAATATCGGATCGTTTAGAACGCGGACTTGTCCGCTGACGGTGGGCACAAGTGCCCAATCTAAACGGTTCACGAGGACGGTGGGCGCGAGGCCTCTCCTTGGAGTGCGGCGCCGCTCCCAGGAGACGCCCGCATTCAAAGTTTGAGTTGATTGGTTGCGCGCCGGTAATTTCCCGCCTATCTTCATCTCATCGAGACTGTTTCCAACAATGCCAAAAATTCTGATTGCTGATGATCAATCTGACGTGCTCGCGGCGCTGCGCCTGCTGTTGAAAGGCGAAGGCTTTCAGACGGAGACTGCGTCTTCACCCGCCGGTGTTTTAAAGGCCGTGAATACGCAGGAACTCGATGTCGTCCTGATAGACCTGAACTACGCCCGCGACACGACCTCAGGCAGTGAAGGACTCGATTTGCTGACCGGCATACAGGCAGTTGATCCAACTCTGCCCGTGGTAGTGATGACCGCATGGGGCAGTGTCAACCTGGCTGTCGAAGCGATGCGACGCGGTGCACGCGACTTCATACAGAAACCCTGGGACAACGCGCGACTGCTCGCAGTTTTGCGCACCCAGGTCGAGCTGGCTGAGGCTTTGCGGCGCGGACAGGATCTCGAAGCAGAGAACCTGGCGCTGCGTGACAACGCCGCGGAAACCGCGTCCAAGCTGCCACGCGTCGTCGCCGAATCGACGGCAATGAAGGCGATCCTCAAGCTCGTCGAGCGGATAGGACCGGCGGATGCAAACGTGCTAATCACGGGCGAGAACGGCACGGGTAAGGAAGTTGTGGCTCGTTCGCTCCACGCTGCCTCCGCGCGTGCCTCGAAACCTTTGGTCTCACTTAACGCCGGCGCTCTGGCTGAAGGTGTTTTCGAAAGCGAGTTGTTCGGCCACGTCCGCGGGGCGTTTACTGATGCTCGCACAGATCGCGTCGGGCGTTTTGAGTTGGCCGATCGGGGCACGCTTTTCCTGGACGAAATCGCAAACGTGCCACTCAATCTCCAACCAAAACTCCTGCGCGTTTTGGAGACCGGTGAATTCGAGCGCGTCGGATCATCCAAGACGAGACAGGTTGACGTGCGCGTGCTCTCGGCGACCAACGCCGATCTGCATGCCGACGTCGCGTTGGGAAGGTTTCGCCAGGACCTTCTCTTCAGGCTAAACACCGTTGAGATTCACCTGCCCCCTTTGCGCGAACGCCCGGAAGATATTCCTCCGCTCGCCGAACATTTCTTGAAACAACACCGCGGTCGATACGCTCGCGATATCTCCGGGTTTACGCCGCCGGCAGTGGAAGCCCTCCTGCAACACCGTTGGCCGGGGAACGTACGCGAGCTGGACCATGTGGTTGAGCGCGCTGTCCTGATGAGCTCCGGCAATATGATCACGGCTTTCGATTTGGCACTGCAGGCGACACCCGACGCGCGGCTGAACGCTCGGTTCGACGAAATGAGCCTGGAGGAAGTGGAGCGACTTTTGATTCAGAAAGCGCTGGCGCGGTGCGGAGGCAATGCAAACCGCGCGGCGGAAGAGCTTGGGCTTAGCCGCAGCGCGCTGTATCGGCGATTGCAAAAGTATGGGTTGTCATAAGTCCGGTTGAACCAAAAATGAAACCTCAAAGGTGAAGGACCACCATTATCACATCGAGGTCAGGAAGGCGGGCTTCCCCCCCGCTCTGCCTGACGTCGAGTTATTGAGAGATATTGAGCACCTGTTGTCATTTGAGAGGTAATTGACGGCGCCGAATTATTTCCAGGAGCCATACCGCGAAGCGGTTACGTAATAGACCCCAGGGTTGCCGCGCTTCGCGGCTACCCTGGGTAACAGAGTTAGATCAGTCACCAACCCCAACGGGGTTATGACTGCGGCAAAGCCTGACGCAACCCCGATGGGGTTGTTATCGTTCGCGGGTTCTCCTTACCCAGGGTAGCCGCGAAGCGCGGCAACCCTGGGCTGTATTCCGTAACCGCTTCGCGGTAAATCGTAAGTCATGAGCACTCCCGCTAAACTGCCTAAACATCATTCAACCATTCAGAGTCTGGATCCGGCTCTGAAGAAGAGCCGGCTGAGATTTGAACGCCGTGTCGGGCTCCTCTCGATGGCTGCTGGTTTTCCTGCGGTTGCGATCTGCATCCTCCTGCTCTGGGTGGGCGGTTACTCGGGAAGGCTGCAATGGACCATCGACCTGATTCTGGTGCTCATCTGGTTGTCGATCGCGTTCAATCTCAAACAACGAATCATCCGGCCACTCCAGACCCTTTCAAATATTCTCGCCGCGATCCGGGAAGGGGACTATTCCATTCGCGGACGTTGGGCCACGACCGGGGACGCGCTCGGCGAAGTCATGCTGGAAGTAAATGAGCTGGGCCAAACACTACGCGAGCAACGACTCTCCGCGCTCGAAGCCACCGCGCTGCTGCGCACGGTCATGGGTGAGATCGACGTTGCCGTGTTCGCTTTCGACGGCGAACAGCGCCTGCGCTTGGTGAACCGCGCCGGAGAAAGACTGCTGGCGCAACCGTCCACTCGTTTGCTTGGCAGAACCAGTGACGAGTTGGGCCTGTCCCAATGTTTCGAACGACAGACGGGACCGGGCGCACACACCAGGCAAATGGTTTTCCCGGGCGGCGTTGGAAGATGGGACATCCGGCACAGCATATTCCGCGAAGGCGGCGTCCAGCATCAATTGCTCGTGTTGACAGATCTCAGTCAAACATTACGTGAAGAAGAACGCACCGCCTGGCAAAGACTGTTGCGGGTGTTGGGCCATGAGTTGAACAACTCGCTGGCGCCAATCAAATCCGTGGCGGGAAGTCTTGCGGATCTTGTGGGGCGCGAAACGAAGCCCGCCGATCTGGACGACGATCTTAAGCGAGGGCTCGAAGTCATATCTTCGCGGGCAGACTCGCTGGCGCGCTTTGTTGAGTCGTATTCAAAATTGGCGCGACTGCCGCAGCCCAGGCTTGAACCGCTAAGCATAAGCGCACTGGTAAACAGCGTACCCAATCTAGAGACTCGCATACCGGTTACTGTCGTACCCGGGCCCGATCTGGTGGTGCAGGGTGATAACGTGCAGTTGGAACAGCTGCTGATCAACCTGGTGCGAAACGCGGTTGACGCTTCGATGGAGACCGGTGGTGGAGTGGAAGTCGGCTGGAATCGCGACAACGGGCAGGTTGAAGTTTGGGTTCGTGACGAGGGCCCTGGGCTGGCAAACACCGCTAACCTGTTCGTTCCCTTTTTCACCACAAAGACAAATGGATCCGGCATCGGCTTAGTTTTGTCGAGACAAATTGCGGAAGCCCACGGCGGAACCTTGACGCTCGAGAACCGGCCGAAGGTTGGTTGCGAAGCGCGATTGAGATTGCCGATGTAAGCGCGTGGGTGCCGGGTGCCTAAGCAGGGTATCGGGTGTCGGGTGTCGGGATCAATTCTTGTAGTCGTTCATCAGCCCACAGCTTTGGTGTCAACGAAACATCCTCGCTACAAAACCCGAGACCCGACACCCCGACACCCGACACCCTTCTTCGACACCCATCTTCCGCACCGTGCACAGAGAAACTTCCTCTGGTATCTTTACGTACAGTCAATATAAATTCTGTTTCAACAATTGAATAATGTCGGCTACTGAAACCACCCTGCAAACGAACGTCACAGAATCGGGCGAGGCCCTGAACGCCTGGGTACGCGAAGTCATTCAATGGCACTTTGATCCGGCCACCGGCTCGCCTTTCTGGCTTGATTACGCCGGCAAACTCTCCTGGGATCCACGCGAAGAAATCCAAACTTATGACGATCTTTCGCGTTTTGGCTTCTTTGAAGACGAGTGGCTGCGAGAGGGAAACGTGCGCCGTTGGGTGCCGAAGGGATTCGCGGATCGCCCGGTCTATACTTTTGAAACCGGCGGCAGCACAGGTGTTCCAAAATCTCGGATCAACATCGAGGATTTTCGTCTTGATTACGAAGCCTTCAGCGACACGCTGCCTGACGAATACTTTCCCCGCGGAGCCAATTGGTTATCGCTTGGCCCAACCGGGCCACGTCGTTTGCGGCTGGCTGTCGAACACTTGACGCAGTATCGCGGCGGTATTTGTTTCATGGTTGATCTCGATCCGCGTTGGGTTATCAAGCTCATCAAGATGGGCGAGATGAAAATGGCTGAAGCGTATAAACAGCACGTAATCGAGCAGGGGCTGACTCTGCTGCGGGCGCATGAAAACATCCGCTGCCTGTTTACGACGCCAAAGCTGTTGGAAGCATTGTGCGAAAAGGTTTCACTCAAAAAGCTCGGTATCACCGGGGTTTTTTGCGGCGGCACCGAGATGACCC
>DASQKG010000260.1:0-11338 GCA_035630655.1 Pyrinomonadaceae bacterium | reverse complement strand
CGGGCCGCTTCCTCGAGCGTGGCCCGGACCGCACCCTCGAATTCGCCGAGCTTGGCATCTATTTCGGGCATGACTGGCTTGGCTTCGATTCCTGCATCCTTCATAATCAGACCTCGAAGAACAAAGGTTGCGAACTTGAATTGGATGGATCAGCAACAGTCTAACACGTGCAACGAAGCGAGGGGGCAGTAGCCCGACCGTTGGTAGTGACCTAATTTGAAATTCTCTGTGCGTTCTCTGTGTCTCTGTGGTGAGCTTTTGGTGCAATGGTTAACCACGGAGACACAGAGAACACAGAGGTTGCACAGAGAAAAATGAAAATAGGACACCACCCGACCGTTAGGGAGGGCGTAGCTCCTAAACCACGCCCTCCCTAACGGTCGGGCTACTGCCCCGAACCAACGTCGTACTTCAAGCGGTTAGCCGCATCTAAAGAACCAGCGGAAATTTGAAGACCATGGCGAACAAGAAACGAGCCTTGATAGTTGTCGACGTGCAAAACGATTTCTGCCAGGGCGGCGCATTGGCTGTTGCTAATGGCGATGAAGTAGTCGCGCCACTGAATACACTAATCCGGGAGTTTCTCGAACGTGGCGAGCCAGTCTTCAAAAGTCGCGATTGGCATCCGGAAAAAACAAAGCACTTCGCGGCGTACGGTGGAACGTGGCCGGTCCATTGTGTACAAAACACAAAAGGCGCGGAGTTTCATCCGCAACTCGACGACGACATTCGCGTGCGCACGGTTTCCAAGGGAATGGGTGACGAAGACTCCTACTCTGCATTCGACGGCACAGACCTGGCAGTGCAATTACGCAGTTTCGGTGTTGAAGAAGTCTGGGTAGGCGGCCTGGCGACTGACTACTGCGTCAAGAACACTGTGCTCGACGCTTTGAAGGAAGGCTTCCAGGTAAAGGCTTTGGAGGACGCGATGCGCGCCGTGGACGTGAACCCCGGTGATGGCCAAAGCGCAATCGAGGAGATGCGTGAATCAGGAGCTGAAATTGTTGATAGCGAACACACGGTGCTCTCTCCTGAGGAGATTGACGCCCAAATAGCTGCTCTTAAAGATCGCGTCGATCGTGAAGCCATACGCGCGAATTTGCGTTTGACCCCAACTGAACGTATAGAAAATTAATGCGACAACAAATGGGCGAACAGCACAAGTAAGCCGCGCACTCCTACCCCTTACGGCTCACCGCTCACCGCTCACTGCTGACTGCTTACTGCTGACTGCTTACTGCTGACTGCTTACTGCTTACTAGACGATGGGCACACTCAACATCGATCGTTACCACGCCGCGATGGGCGACGCGTCTTACAAAGACGTGACCAGCCTTCACGGCCGTCCGCTTAGTGATGCCCAGGCCACCTTTTATGTAACGCAGAGAAAGTTACCGTTTGCCCCGTGCCTGGGCCATGAGCGCCTAATCCGTTTATTAGTCGACAGCCAGATTGATCGTCCGCGTTTGAGATTTCTCGAACAGGACCGCGGCGGCCTGCAACGGTTTGCGAAAGCTATCGAAGACATCCTGTTCGTCGGCGCGATTCGCGCGGTCCGGCCGGGAACGATCGTCTTTGCTCACCAACCCTTCTCCGATATCACCGGCGCGTTTGGATTGACGCAGGCACAGGAGATCAAGTTTGAGCACGCCTTTGATCTCCCGATGACAACTGCGAGCACGGCGATGCAGTTTCGTATGGCCGCAGGCGACAATCGTTGGTTGTCTGACTTTTCGTTGCGACGAAATGGCGACATCGAACGGGCGGTTGATATCGCGGTTTACGCTTTCATCGGCGGCTTTAACGACACTTCAAACATGGAAGCCGCGCATCGCCTCGATATCCCGTCCGTGGGAACGGAGGCACACTACTGGCAGCAATCGTTCATCGAGTACATGGACCAGCCGGAGATCGAACCACGCACTGGCCGGCCGAAACACTTCGAGCAGGTTGCCTTTGAGCGTTGGCTCGATGCCAACCCAAACGGCACCACGCTTCTGCTCGACACGATCGACGTTTACATGGGTGCGGTCCATGCGGCCATGGCCGCCACGTCAACTGAAGCGCGCCGCCGTGCTTTCAAAGGCTTTCGTGTGGACTCAGGCGATCTGGCTGAGTTGGGCCAATGGTGCCTGCGTTTCTTTGAGGCCAACGGCTTTCACGGCCTAAGAGCGAACCTGACCGGTGATCTCGATGTGGAAAAGGTCAGGTCTATCGTCGCCGAGTTCCCCGAAGTCGCGGGTTTTGGCGTCGGGACTAAACTGTCGAGTGAAGTAAAAAATGTCGCCGGCGTAATCTTCAAGCAATGCATGATCGACGGTATGCCAACTTTGAAGGCCTCAAACTCGCTCGACAAGACCACGCTGCCCGGGCGACTGCAGCTCTTTCGCGGCATCGATTCAAGAGGAGACTACGTAGGCGATATCACAGGGCTTGACGATGAAGAGATTGAGATCCCGGACGCGTCGCGTGTTGAGCGTTTGCTGGTTCCATTCTGGGAAAACGGACAGCACGAAGCGATTCCCTCAATCGAAAAACAGAAGACGTTCGTCGCCGAGCAGCGCCGGCGCTTCGCTGACATCAACAACTATCCCACGCTCTTAAGCGACAACCTTCGCAAACTCCGCGACGGTCTAACAGCGCAAATACGAGCTGATAATTCCGGCTGGCAGGAAGTTTTAAAGATGCCGGAAGAAGCGACGGATAAAGTCGCGGAACCAAAATAGTTTCGTCTTGCTGTCTGCTGGTTTTCTATTGGTCCAGCGGACGGTGATCGCGCACCGCAGGAAGGCCAGCGTTAGCCGCGCGAAGATGAACTGAGACTGTAGGCGTGATAATGCTCGTCGTGGCCGAGGGATTCTCGCGGCTTGAGCGGCAGGACGGCGCAGCGCGGCCTCTCAACTCAGCCCGCCCTCAGCTTGGCTTTCATCGACCTTGCGCCCTGCGATGTAGGTTGTGTCGCCGCGTTTGGGGGGCGGGTGATGCCAGGCCGACGAAAGGAGATTAGCTGTGCACACTTTCACACAGAAACCAAAGGCAACTCAGCAGACGACGCCTGCAAAGGGTACGAACCCGGGTCGGGCACACTTTGGGCAAAGTCGTGAGGTGAACTCGATCGTTCACTCACAGCGCTCGATTGGGAATCAAGCCGTACAGCGGCTGTTTGAAGGAAATACGGGGAATGGCAAAGAAGACTCAAGTACTACCCGCATTCCTCGCTTCGGTCATGATTTCAGCCAGGTACCCATCCACCCTTCCGCATCCGTAGGTATACAGACGAAGTTGGCGGTGAGCACGCCCGGAGACATCTACGAGCAAAAGGCGGATCGGGTCGCCTATATGGTGATGCACGTACCGGATCGTGGAACATCCCGCGTTGCCCGTGGTGAAGGCGACATCGAGGGCATACCATTGATCCTCGGAGGGCAGGAGAAGATCGTCCATGGGAAGGCTGAGGTTCAGCGCAGCAGAGGCCTCGGCGCTGACGGCCCGAAGCTCGCACCGCAGAGCGGGGCTCGGATTCAGGCGATGCGCGGCGACGGGCGGGCATTGACCTCATCCGAACGCGGCTTCATGGAGCCTCGTTTTGGAGTCGATTTCAGCGGGATTAGGATTCATACGAGCCAAGAGGCTGACACGCATAGCCGTGCGCTCCACGCTCGCGCCTTCACTCTGGGGAGCGATATCTTCTTTCGCGGCGGGGAGTACACGCCGGGGAAAGCCGAGAGTCAACGACTTCTGGCGCATGAGTTGACCCACACAATTCAGCAAGGCGCAGCAAGTTCCCTTACTGGCCCGATGGGGGTTCAGGGCGGCTGTCCACCAACCGTTCAGCGGGAGATGAAGTTCGAGTTCCAGACGAAGAACAAGGTCTTTCGGAACGACGGCACACAAGCCGTATTGCTCGATCGCAAGTACGGCCCTGAAGACTTCCTGGTAAAGGGTAGCTCAGGCGTCACGTTGGAGTCAGAATCCCACGGTGTAATCGAATTCGAAACGAGATGGCATCGCAAATGGTCGAAGCTGAAAGAGGAGGTTGCCGAGGCTTTCCTCATGACCACGCAGATGAAAGCAGCGAAAGCCGTGAGCGGCGGTCGTAAAGAGTTTCCCTTCGATGTCGGCGGGCTGCGGACGGGCACGGCGAAGGAGCTGGACCAGGGCAAGTGGGACCCGAAGCCGGACATGGAGGGCAAGAATGAGAAGATCCTGGCGAAGGGTGAGCAACTGGAGGTCAGCATCTCGGACCCCGCGTGGGAGGCCGGAATCCAGTCCTCAGAGAGCTTCGAGCTTAGCGAGTACGAGTCTTTTCTGAAGCAGCACGAGTTCCCGGACTACAGGGAGCCGGTAATCGTCA
This sequence comes from Pyrinomonadaceae bacterium, assembly GCA_035630655.1. GTDB lineage: Bacteria > Acidobacteriota > Blastocatellia > Pyrinomonadales > Pyrinomonadaceae > PSRF01. The sequence goes on along the minus strand of DASQKG010000260.1, from coordinate 6,984 downwards.
GCGCCCAGGCGATCTTGGACAAGGCCAATACGAAGAAGATCGCTGCCGATAAGCTGGTCAACCTGCGCAACTTCCTCGACATCATCGTCAACTACATCAAGCGTGGACAAGGCGGTCCAGCGAGCGACGCTGCAGGCGCCTTCGCCGATGTAGAGGGCATGCCTGCGAAACAGGCGTTCACGCTGATGAGCCGGACGAACTTCGCGTCGATGTACAAGACGCTGCTCAGCGCAGACGAGAAGAAGCTATTTGACTCGATCGTCAGCGGCGGGATCATCCTTACCGAGATGGGGCTCACCAAGAAGAGCCCGTTCTTCATCAAAGGCTACGGGAGCGAGTCGCCCCAGAAGGGCCCAACGGTCAACCAGTGGCTCAGCGGCATTACGAAGGGCAGCGATCTGCTTGCCCATGGAACTGGGCCTGGCCTGAGCGCTGCCATGGGCAGGTCCTCGGTTGAAACCAAAGCCGGTCAGAACGACACCAGGTTGGTGAAGTTCGAAACGCGCAATCGGCCGCTCGCGGCGGGTGGCGCGTTCAGAGAGCCCAAGGACTGGGAGAAGTACGCGCACGACCTCTTCAAGGAAGCCATCAAGCTGCGACCTCGCAAGACGGGCAAGGGCGAAACCGGCCTCGACGACTCGTAGCCCGTGAATGGTGTCGGCATAACGGGATTACCGTGAGCGGTCAAGCGCGAACAATAGATTTCCGGCCATTAGCTGGGCTGAGTTCATAGATACCGTTAGTTACATGTTAGGTTGGGCGAAGCTCTTTATGTGCCATGCCAGTTTTTTATGGATGCTGTAACCCTATTACTGAGGTTCATGTTTGGAGCCGTACTCGCGGGCGCGTTGGTGTTGTGGGGCGGAATGCCATTTCTTGCAAACATCATCTTCGTAGTGTTGGTCGGGATCGCTGCTGCTGTATGGGGCGACAGGTTCTTACTGTGGTTCATGTTATGACAAAGTCAGTAGTAGTTCGCTTCTGGCTCAAACACTGACGGCGCATTTGGCTGAAATCGCAAAAGATAAACATTTGGGAGTAGGGTTTAGCTATGACCCGATACCGGCGAGCTCAGAGCAAAAGCAACCCTCACCTGAAGACCGTGAAAGATTCCGGCGCATGGCAAGTTCGACAAATTTTGGATTTGAAAAGGTCGAGCGTTTGAACGGAAACATCGGTTACATGGAACTTGACGGCTTTGTCACTTCCGAACTTGGAGCTGAAACTGCAATTGCGGCGATGCAGTTCCTCGCTAATACCGATGCTCTCATCATTGATCTACGCTACAACGGCGGCGGCGTACCGGGAACTGCTCAGTTGATCATCAGTTACCTCTTTAGCGAAACGCCTGTTCATTACCATTCGATCGTATTACTCCGAACCTTAAACAAACGATCCACGAAATACACGAAACAACACGCACCAATACGAGCCTTGTACCTATCGGCGCTCCCCTTCGAACCGGCTCGAGACTTTTTGTGCAAAACAGCGTGAGACCAAGGAGAGTTGCCACTCATGAAGGCTTTTGCTCCCATCCTGTTGCTACTTGCCGCGGGCGCAATGACGCCGGCGCTGGCCATCGAGCCATCGGCGCGCGTCGGCGTAACGCCACGCGTCTCCGTGCCGCCGGTCCGCCCCGGCATCGAGACTTTTCTCGCCAACGTCCCTCGAGCGCTTCGCGGGAAACGCGTCGGCCTTATCACCAACCATTCCGGCATTGATCGTTCCAGAACCACGGATATCGATCTGATCGCAAACCACAAGCATCTGAAATTGGTCGCTCTGCTAGCTCCCGAGCACGGCATCAGGGGTAATGTCGAAGCGGGAGAGAAGATAGTGGACGAAACTGATCCGGCCACGGGTGTTCCCATCTATTCTCTCTACAAGTCTGAGGATCGCGGCCCAACGCCGGTGATGCTGAAGGACGTCGACGTTCTGGTTTACGATCTGCAGGAGGTCGGGGGTCGCACCTGGACATACGTGTCGACTATGGCCCTCTCTATGCAGGCTGCGGCTAGAAAAGGGATTCCGTTCGTCGTTCTGGATCGTCCGAATCCCATCGGCGGCGAGATTGTCGAAGGGGCCCTGCTTGATCCCAGGTTCAAATCGTTCGTCGGCATGTACCCGATACCGGCGCGTCACGGGATGACCGTCGGCGAACTGGCGACTCTCTTTAACCGCAAGTACGGCATCGGGGCGAATCTCATCATCGCACGCGTGGCAAACTGGCGACGCTCGCAGTGGCAGGACCAGACCGGTCTACCGTGGATTAACCCTTCCCCGAACCTCCGCTCGCTGGCCGCGCTGACGAGCTACACCGGGTCGGTTTACTTCGAGGGCACTAACCTGACCGAGGGCAGGGGCACCGAGCGCCCTTTCGAGCAGATAGGCGCCCCCTGGCTCAACGCGCCTGAGGTCGCCCGAGTCATGAATGAGAGGCAGCTCCCGGGCATCCGGTTCGAAGCGATTACGATGTCCGTGGCGCCGACAGCCGCCAAGCATAAAGGACAGACTATCCCGGCGATTCGCTTCGCCGTCACCAACCGGCTGGCGTACCGGCCGGTCCGCACGTCGCTCCTGCTCATCGACGAGATCCGCAGGCAGCACCCTCGCGAGTTCGCCTGGACCGCGAGCATCGATCGGCTCACGGGTTCTGACAAGGTGAGACTCACTATAGAGAACGGCAAACTCGATCACCTTTTGGAGGAGTGGGATAGAGAGGCCGCGACGTTCCGTGAGAGTCGCAAACCTTATCTACTCTACCGGTGAGCCAGAACGGGACCGCACGTTATGAAGATTCCAATGTGGGCTCACTTCCTTTTGATCATATCCGCGATAGCGGTAGTCATTCTGTGCACTCTCTTGCCGTTCCTTCCGGGACCGTATGATCCGCTCGCACTCCCTTTGTCGATGATGGCTCGCGTCGCGGGATTTTTTAGCCTGCTGTTCGCGCCCATCGGCGTCCTCTGGATGGCCTCCAGATACTCCCGGGTCCTCGCGGCTAAGCAGCACACACTTGCGGTTGCGGCGCTGAGCGTCTTGTCGCTCGTATGGGCCACCGTATCGCTCGCCGCGTTTGCGTTGGGCAGCCTGTTGCTCGCGCTGCTCTGCCTGGCTCTGGGCGTCTATGTGGTCGTCAGTGTCAAGCCGCGGCTGAAAGGATTAAAGATGGCGCCCACTTCCACTGCGGCGCCCGCGCTTTATTTTCTCGTGGTACCTGTCGCCGTCTTCCTCCTTCAGCAAGTGGTCCTCGAGCCGGCCGTCCAGTTCAGTAGAAACCGCGCGATGAATAACAGTGCTCAGCTGATTTCCGACATCCAGCAGTATCGCGCCGCGCGCGGGCACTATCCGCCGTCGTTGCTGTCGGTGAACAAGGACTATAAACCCGGGGTGATTGGCATCGAAAAATTCCATTACGAGCCGAGCGGCGATGCCTTCAACCTGCTCTTCGAGCAACCCGCGTCGCCACTGGGTACGCAGGAGTTCGTCGTCTACAACCCGCGCGGCGAGCAGACCGCGACGAGCCACGCGATGGATATTCTGCAGTACACGCCTCAAACACTGGAACGGGCTCGCGGTTACTATGCGATGCACGACGTGCCTCACACGCGCTGGAAATACTTCTGGTTCGATTGATGCGCAGTCGACCGCTGTCTGTCTGCTGATGGCAAAGAGAAAGCTGACACGGCCGGCGCTCAGGTAGATATGCGATGACGATGCGCGGATGAAGACACGAAGCAGGCCCGAAGGGCCGAAAGCCAATAGCCACGTCCTTGAGGGCGTGGACCATAGGCAAGTTGGAAGTCTGAGGCGCGAAGCGCCGGCAGAAATTGAGGTTAATGTCGGCCCTTTGGGCCTATACGGATATTCGCCAGTAACCACGCCCTCACGGGCGTGGCTATTGACTTTCGGCCCTCGGGCCTGGTCCCTGCCGTTCTAATTGTTAGAAAACAATCAACGCCTCTTGTCAAAGCCCGGGATGCTTGAACCAGCGTTGAGATAGAACGTTCCACATTCTCTGGTCGCGACCTGATGTAAATAGATGAAGCTATTGATTCTTGGCGGAACAAGATTCGTCGGCCGTCATTTGGTCGCAGCAGCCGTTGCACACGGTCACGAGGTCACGCTTTTCAACCGTGGCCAGCATCGCACCGCGAAACCATCTGAACACTTGGCAAATGTCGAAACGATTCACGGAGATCGAAACAGCGATCTGGGTAAACTTCAGGGCCGCCGCTGGAATACTGTCGTCGATACTTCCGGATATTTGCCGCGCACCGTCAGAGCATCGGCAGAGGTCTTGTCTGCTCTAGTTGAGCGCTATGTCTTTATTTCGAGCCAATCCGTGTACGCGGATGTTAGTGTTGCCGGCGTAGACGAAACTGCTCCGCTCGCCATGCTGACGACCGAACAATTGGATCAGGCGAACGCAATCGATTCATCTGGGCAAACCTCCGCCGTGACGTACGGGAAGATGTACGGCGGGTTAAAAGCACTGTGTGAGCAAACGGTGGAGGGGATATTTGCTAATCGAGCGCTTATTATTCGCCCCGGTTTGATCGTCGGCCCTGATGATTACACCGACCGATTTACTTATTGGGTTGTGCGTGTCGCACGTGGGGGTGAGGTATTAACTCCGGGTCGACCTGAACGCTTTGTCCAGTTTATCGACGTCCGCGACCTGGCCGCATGGACTTTGAGCATGATTGAACGTCAGGAAACGGGCGTCTATAACGCCAGCGGTTTGCCTAAGCACCTGACGATGGAAACCGTGGTCGAGGAATGTAAACTCGTAAGCAATAGCGACGCTTCTTTTACCTGGGCCAGTGACGATTTCTTACTGCAAGAGAAGATCACTCCGTGGAGCGAAATGCCGCTTTGGTTCCCGGAAGAAGCCGCGCCACACTTGAAAGGGTTTATGTTCATCAATTGTGATAAGGCTGTTCGTGCGGGACTTACCTTGCGGCCATTGAGTGACACAATCAAAGAAACCTTAATCTGGCGCGAGAAATATCGGCCGGGTGAAGAATTGAAAGCCGGTATCCACTCGGACAAAGAACAAAGCTTGCTGCATAATTTGCGCGAAACGCGTTTACGCCCAATCCATGTCGTTTAAACCAAAAACCATCGACGACTACCTTTCAACGTTAAGCAACGAAAAGCGAGCTGCGCTTGAGAAGCTTCGCAAAGACATCAAGTCTGCGGCGCCGCGCGCCGAAGAGTGCATTAGCTACCAGCTCCCAGGCTTCCGCCTGGACGGTAAGATGTTGGCGTCGTTTGGTGCGTGGACGGACCATTGCGCGTTCTATCCCGGCGCTTTCCCGATCGAAGACAACGACAAGGACCTTAGAGCTTACAAAACTAGTAAGGGCACCATTCAGTTTCCTGCCGAAAAACCTTTACCGGCAACCCTTGTTCGGAAGCTGATAAAGAGTGCCATCGCGGAGCGCGCCGCTAAAAAACTGCGTAAAGCGTCGAAACGAGCGCCGTACTGACTTCATGACCCGAGGCTATGAGCTGGTCCCGCGGTGCATAGTGACGCACTCACCTTGAACTTTTATTGAACGGAGATGAAACATGAGCACAACTCAGCCTGAAATGGAATCGTTGAAAACGCGACTCAAAGCGATGTGGATGAGTGGCGACTTCGGCCAGGTCGCAAAGCATATTGAAACAAACGCAGAAGAGTTTATCGCCCGCCTTGCGCTAAAGCCGGGCATGCGCGTGCTCGACGTAGCCTGCGGCAGCGGCAACTTGGCAATACCGGCAGCGCGTGGTGGCGCAGTTGTAACCGGTATCGATATTGCACCGAATCTAATTGAACAGGCACGCGCACGTGCTGCATCGGAAAACCTTACGATTCAGTTTGACGAAGGCGATGCGGAGAACCTGCCATATGACGACGCCGCGTTTGATGTTGTCGTCAGTATGTTCGGAGCGATGTTCGCACCACGACCTGAACTGGTTGCTGCTGAACTCGTGCGCGTCTGCCGGCCCGGTGGAAAGATTGCTATGGCAAACTGGACGCCCGAAGGATTCATCGGTCAGATGTTCAAGGTCACCGGCAAACATGTGCCACCACCGCCCAACATGCCGTCGCCTCTCAAATGGGGTGATGAGGAAACTGTGCGCGAACGGTTGAGTAATGGCGTCGCGGATTTACAAATGACGCGACAGATGTGTCAGTTCAAGTATCCGTTTCCACCCGCCGAAGTTGTTGAATTCTTCCGTATGTACTACGGTCCAACTCAACGCGCCTTCGCTGCCCTCGACACCGAGGGCCAGGCCGCGCTCAGAAGCGATCTGGAGCAGCTGTGGACCGAACATAATCAAGCAAGAGACAACACGACCTTGGGTGACGGAGAGTATCTCGAAGTTGTAGCGACGAGAGAATAAGGCTCGTAGCAGGCGTATAGAGTACAAGCTTTAGCTTGAGAAGAAGCTAGCTTCCCTGGTCGCGAACGAGCGACCTGAAGGTTGTACTCTAAACGCCTGTTAGCCAATATCGCCAATTGTGAAATCGGAAACTAAGAAAGGCAGATCCGATTGGACTTAGATTCTGAGAAAACGCGGCTACTTCGTCGCGACGCCGAGTGGTCCGCTGCGGCTTCCGAAGGGCGAGACGTGGACCTGATACTTTCGTTCTGGACTGATGACGCCGTGGTTTTCGCACCTGGTTTACCGGCTGTAGCCGGTAAAACCGCGTTGCGCGAATACGTTGAAGGCAGTATGAAGATTCCCGGGTTCCGGATCAGCTGGACCACGACGGATGTGTCACTTTCGGACGATGAGACTCTTGCCTATATGTTCAGCCGCAACAAGGTTGAAATGGATGCTCCCGATGGTACGCCTGTCACAACTGAAGGCCGAGCAGTGACTGTCTGGCGGCGAGAGTCTGACGGCGAGTGGCGTTGTGCTGTGGATATTTGGAATGCCGGAACCGGCCGCAACATAAACAGCGTTACAGTGGCCCAGAGGACACCT
>DASQKG010000259.1:0-14609 GCA_035630655.1 Pyrinomonadaceae bacterium | reverse complement strand
TCAAAGCTAACGACTCCATCGATTGTCTGCCCGTTTTTGATTTGCTGGAGCGCGCTCACGAGGACGGGCGCGAGATGATTGCAATTGCAATGGGTGACGCGGGCGTTGCGACCCGCATACTTGGGCCATCGCGAGGCGCGTTTCTTACGTATGGTTCTCCTGATGATGAAAGCGCGACCGCCCCTGGGCAGATCACCGCGCGCGAACTCAGGGAGGTTTACAGGGTTGGAAAACTTGACCGCCAAACTGAAATCTTTGGCCTGGTTGGCTCGCCTGTTTCTCACTCTCTTTCGCCGCGCCTTCACAACGCAGCTTTTGAAGCCACTGGCACGAACGCGGTTTACATTCCTTTCGAAGTTCGAGATTTGCCGGCATTTATCCGGCGCATGGCCCACCCACAAACTCGCGAGATCGACTGGAAGATGAGTGGCCTTAGTGTGACTGCACCACACAAGTTAGCGGTGATGGACCAACTGGATTGGATAGAACCAGTGGCCAGGGAAATAGGAGCAGTGAACACTATTTTGATCGATGGAAAAGGTCTGAGCGGTTACAACACTGATGTGATTGGCTTCATTCGACCGCTGGTTGAAAAGTTAGGCAACTTGAGTGGCTTACGGTCTGCTGTCATAGGGACAGGAGGCGCGGCGAACGCAGCGGTCTGGGCGCTGCGAAACAAAGGTGCGCAGGTAACCGTTTTTGGGCGGACGGCGGAACGAGCTGCCGCTTTGGCGAGGAAGTTTGGCTCCGATTCTCGCGAATTGGTAGAAGCGAGGTTTGACGGCTTCGACCTCCTTGTAAACGCCACACCTTTGGGAACTGCCGGACAGTTTCAATCACAAACGCCTGTGTATGCGGCCCAGCTTCGCGGGGCGCGCATGGCGTATGACTTAGTCTACAATCCAATTGAGACGCAGTTCCTACGGGAGGCACGTGGAGCAGGGTGTCAGACGCTCGGAGGAATGGAAATGCTTATCGCTCAGGCGATAGAACAGTTTAGGTTGTGGACAGGGATTACTGCCCCCGAAGGAGTGATGCGGGCGGCGGCGCAGTAGGACAGACATTCCTGTCTGTCTTTGTTTCGTCTCCGTTACGTCGGGGTCGCTAAAAATCTACAGACAGGAATGTCTGTCCTACTAATTAGAGCATGATCGAACGTTACAGCCGGCAAATCTTATTCAGCGGAATTGGCGCGGGCGGCCAACAAAAGCTACTGCAGTCGAGCGTCCTGATAGTCGGTTGCGGGGCGCTGGGTTCTGCTCAGGCTGAAAGTCTGGCGCGCGCAGGCGTCGGCGCCCTGCGCATCGCCGATCGTGATTTTGTTGAACCGTCAAACCTTCAGCGACAGACGATGTTCACGGAAAAAGATGCAGCCGGACGAATACCCAAGGCCGTTGCCGCCGCAAATCACATCCGTGAAATAAATTCCGAGATAGTCGTGGAAGCCGAAATTGTCGACGTCAGCCATTCCAACATTGAGCGGCTCATCAAAGAATGCGACGTCGTATTGGACGGCACAGACAACTTCGCGACGCGCTACCTGATTAACGATGCCTGTGTGAAAAACAAAATAAATTGGATTTATGGTGCGGCAGTCGGCTCCTACGGCGTAACAATGACAATCCTCCCGCATCAAACACCATGTTTGCGTTGCGTGTTTGAGGAAGCGCCGCCAGCAGCTAGCGCGCCCACCTGCGACACCGCAGGCGTGCTGATGCCCATCATCAGCGTCGTCGCGGCAGTTCAAGTAAGCGAAGCTTTGAAACTGCTGACCGGGCAAACTGGGGCCCTTCATCGTTCGCTGATGCAGTTTGACGTCTGGCGAAACGAATGGCGGAAAATAAATCCCGGGCCGCGATCGGAGAATTGTGCTACGTGCGCGCGTCGCGAGTTTACAACGCTGGAAGCTGATTCAAGCGAATTCGCCGCGGTGTTGTGTGGTCGAAACGCGGTCCAGATTTCACCCGGACAGTCGACGTCAGTGAATTTCAAGCTGCTCGCCGAAAGGCTAAAAACCACCGGCGAAGTAAAGTTTAACGAGTATCTTCTGCGATTTCGCACCGGAGAATTTGAAGTTACAGTGTTTCAGGATGCGCGTTCGATTATTCAAGGAACGAGTGAGATCAATATCGCCCGATCCCTTTACGCTAAATACATAGGAAACTAAAAGCTCAAAACATGATTCAAGCAAAACTACGAAATCATCTGGCCGGCTTTGCTGTCTGTTTGTTACTCATCGGCCTTGCAGCCTCGGCTACTTACTCGGGGCAACCAATGATCTGGGAGACGAGTGGCCGAGCTGAGTTGCTTAAAGGCGATGCTAAAGGCGTTTCAATTAGCGACACCGGCGTTTTAACGTTAGCCCCGAATCTAACCGAGGTGTTCAGCACGGACCAGGCGTTCATCTGGTCGAGTGCTGCGGACAATCAGGGCAACGTGTTCCTGGGCACCGGCCATGACGGAAGAATTTTTCGCATTACTCCGGATGGACGCGGCGCGCTGTTCTATGACGCTGCCGAACTCGATGTCACAGCTTTGGCAATCGCCAAAGATGGCGCGCTTTATGCCGGCACATCTCCCGACGGAAAAGTTTATCGAATTACTTCCAGCGGCCAGGCAGATGTTTATTTTGATCCGGCCGATAAATACATTTGGTCTTTGGCTGTCCTCGGCGACGGCGCTCTGGCAATTGGCACCGGCGACAACGGCAAGCTCTACCGTGTGCGCGCCGCCGGAGCACAACCCGAGTCTTCTCTGTTGATTGCCACTAATCAAACACATGTGATCTCATTGGCAGTAACTTCTCAGGGAGATTTGATAGCGGGCACAGATCCCGGCGGACTCGTTCTTCGCATTTCACCGGATGGAAAGGCCTTCGCGTTGTTTGACGCAAACCTTCGGGAAATTCACGCCCTCGCGCCCGCTTCTGACGGTTCTATCTACGCGCTTGCTCTAAGCGACGCTGCCTCAGGGCGACAGCAATCATCGGCTGGGCCAATAGCACAACCGGCGGAAGGAACTGGAACGCAGCCGACTGCTTCGGTGACCATCACGGCCATTGACGAGAGTGGTTCGCCGATTCAAGCGCCAGGACAGCCCACCCGTAGTCGTTCCGATCTTTCTGCTGCGCGCAGTGCAGTCTTTCGCATTCTGCCTGATGGCGGTGCTGATGTGGTTTGGAGTTCACCTTCAATAACCGCTTTCGCCATTGCTCCGGGTTTGCAACCTGGAAGCGTCCTGATTGGTACGGCCGACAAGGGGCGCATCTACTCGGTCACAAATGACGGCCGCGACACGCTGCTGCTGCAGTCGAGCGAAGGACAAATTTCATCGTTTGTAGCGCGCGCAGGTCAGGTCTATGCAGCCTCAAGCAACCAGGGAAAACTATTCCGCTTCGCGAAGGAGGCGGTGGCCCAGGGTACTTATGAATCGCCGGTACGTGACGCAAAACTAACGGCGTCATGGGGCCGAATCTGGTGGCGCGGCGGTGGCAACGTCGAATTGCAAACGCGTTCTGGAAATGGCGAACGACCGGATACGACCTGGAGCGATTGGAGTGGTTCGTATAGAGACCCGCAGGGAAATCAAATCACCAGTCCGCGCGCGCGCTTCATCCAATGGCGAGCGATCCTCAAAACCGCCGGCACCTCGGGCCAGACGTGGGTGGAAGATGCGAGCCTGGCATACTTGCCTCGAAACGTGGCGCCGGAGGTGTTGTCCATAACCGCTCTGCCGATCGGCGTGGGATTGCAACAAGTAGCTCAAATCCAGGTGGATCCGAATCTGGAGTCTTCTGGTTTGGATCCGGCTCTGTTTGGTGCAGTTGCGTCTGTGCCGCCTCGGCGTCTCTTCCAACGCGGAGCCCGATCATTTCAATGGCAGGCCGAGGATCGAAACGGAGATAAACTTGAATACGTCATTTACTATCGAGCGCTGAACGAAAATACTTTCCGGCTATTAAGGGACAAGCTAACCGATAACTTTTATACGATCGACGGCGCGACCCTGGCCGACGGACGCTACATAATCCGTATCGTGGCATCGGATGCGCTTGATAACCCGATGGGGCAGGCGCTGTCGGGTGAGCGACTTAGTGAACCCGTAGACATCGACAACACACCGCCTGGGGTGCGCATTGTTTCAAACGGGCCCCTCAGAGTCGTTTTCGACGTTGCTGATGCTACAGGCAAAATCAAGAGGGCGGACTTCAGTCTCAATGGTGCGCCCTGGATACCTATGTTCCCCGACGATGGAATTGCCGACAGTGGCCAGGAACGGTATTCCGTGGACGTGCCGGCGCTGGCTGCGGGCGAACACACTGTAAGCCTGAGGGTCTTCGATGGGAGCGGGAATGTGGGCACCTTAAGTGCCACGGTGCGTCGCTAGAATATGGCGCTTGGGCTGCACGATACCGTGCGAAATGGTGCGAAACGGTGCGCAAAAGTGGTTTGCCACGTCTTATCCCTTTAGTTTACTAGGGCCTCATAACGGGATACGGAATTCAGGATTTTTGGCATCGTTCTTGCTCGATTGAGGCTGGCGCGTCTCTGCTCTCCCTCCCATGCGCGCTTGATAAATGCATGAGGAGGATGGGAAACACGATGTTCGACTTGAAGCGAAAATTACTGGCTGTGGCGATTGGGGGCTTGCTCTCAATGGGCGCCTTTGCGCAGAGGAGAGGGGACGAAAAGCGTCCACCAAAGGATCCTCCCAAGGTTGTCGTCCAGCCGAAAGAAGAAAAACGGCCGCCGCAGAACAACAATCAGGGTGACAGACAGAGGGGCGACAAAAAGGGAAAACCCTAACCGGGTTGCTCAGTGAATTGCTGAGCGCCTTCAATTGATCTGCCGGCTCAAGGAAAAACCCGTCCCAAACGAAAGTTGGGGCGGGTTTCCCATGTGAGCTTAGTGCCGCTGCTCGCGATTTAATAACTTTGTTTGCGACAGCCCGAGGCCGCGCGTTGCCTTAGCGTGACGCTGATGTCTAAGCCGGGCCAAGCGGGAGGCGGCGTAAGCTCTACTGGCTTTGTGTACGGCGCTTCCCGCGCGGGATCACCGACCGTAGAGGCGACCGGTGCGAGGATGGCTTCCAGGAGAGGCCGTATCTGAGACAATTGCTTGATCCGGATGACGGTGTCCCAGGCCCGTTCAAACTTCTTCCACCCGGCGGAATAGAAGAAGTGTTTCATCTGATGCTTTACCGATTTGTGCGCTGACGCCGCCTGAAAGATCGAGTCCCAGCGGTAGAACGCTTCATAGGCCCAGTCATACCCGCGCTTCAGTTCTTTCGGCAACAGACCTGCAGGGCGATAGACAACATTCCGCGTGTCGTAGAGGTCCCAATTCCTCGTGACGATCCGGTTCTGTTCGTCCATCTGTGTAAACAACTGCGTACCTGGGTAGGGCGTCAGAATATGGAAAGTAGCCGTGGTGATTCCAACGTCGACGGCCCAGTCTACGGTACGGCGAAAGACATCGCCGTCATCTCCGTCAAGGCCGAAGACGAAGCTGCCATTGATCATGATGCCGAGACTGTCGAGACGACGAACAACCTCGCGGTAGCTGCGGCCGAGGTTCTGACGCTTGCCGGCGCCTTCGAGACTGTTGGTGGACAGGGTTTCGAATCCGACGAACAGACTTCGAAGACCCGCGGCGGCCGCCTCTTCGATCAAATCATCGCGCAGGATCGAGTCGACCGTCGCAGCTCCCTGAAAGATGCGACCCATACCCCTCATGCCGCGGAAGAGATCCCGCGCGAACCGCACATTTCCCAACAGATGATCGTCCAAAAAATAGAGATGCCGCCCAGGAAGACGATCGATTTCTGATAGCGCATCGTCTACAAGCTGCGTGTAAAACGAGCGCCCTCCCGCGAAGAAGCCATCCTTGTAACAGAAGGTGCAATGATGAGGACAGCCTCGAGAAACGACGATCGAGTTTGGCACCAAATATCGATGCCGCTTGATTAGGTCCCGTCTTATTGGCGGCAGCCCCTCCAGCGTACGCACGGATGACTCGTAACGGGGTTGAGGCGCGCCCGCGGCAAAGTCTCGCAGGAATTGCGGAAAGGTGTGCTCTCCCGGTCCGATAAAGATCGTATCCGCGTGCGGCGCCGCTTCAGCCGGCAGGGAAGTGACGTGAAGCCCCCCGAGCAATACATAAGCACCGCGCTTACGATAGTAGTCAGCAATCTGGTATGCGCGATATGCGTTAGTGATGTAGACCTGAATGATTACCAGGTCTGGTTGGTCATCCAGATCAAGCTTCTCAACGTGTTCGTCTTGGAGAGAGAGCTTGAGGTCAGGATCCAAATAGGCAGCAAGGGTAGCGAGTCCGAGGGGAGGGAAGAGGGAGTACTTGATCGGCCGCCAATAGGGGCTGGTGGCTTCAGTCAGCGCGGGAAGAATCAACTTCACGCTTCTAATTGATTTTCGTCCGCTCAAAACTCCTCCTCGCCTGCCGATGCATCCTCAGCGCGTCAAAGTTCCATGCAAGATAAACTCCTTTGCCTTGCAAAGTCAATAACTACGAGAGAGCTTAGGCTCGATGGGCGCGTGAGTTTTGGCGGACAGTACGGTCACTGAGGGTGGGTGCGAAACGACGATTAATCGTTCGCAAATTTCAGTGGCGAGCTTTCGATCGTCTCGATCACTTCCTCAAGATCGCCGGCTGCCCGATGAGTTCACCGACATTAGGGCTGAGGTCGCCTGGAGCGCTGGCGGATTGCCTCCTGAAATGCTGCGCGGTTAATGGCAAAGGAAAATGAAAAATCGCTGGTATTGAACGGTAATCCTATTTGAGTCGTACGAAGCAGCGTTTCAGGAATCAGCATATCCGAAACTTGGTTCGCGGGTTTGACGCCCGCTTCGAATACGGTTGTGGGTAGAATTGTTTGCGTACTTCCCTGGTGGCAACCAATGCAGTTGCCGAAAGCCAGGTTCGTTTCGATATACGGATTTGAGCACCACTGCGCACCGCGCATCACCCTGGCCACGGCCCTAAGGGCATCGGCTAAACTTTGTTGATGTTCGTCCTTCCCTTCGTATGATGCCCACGGCCTGGGATCACCTTCGCGAAAATTTGATACGGTGCACATCCCGTAATGGGCAAAGGGCGCCCATTCCTGAGCTAGCGTCACAGGTTTGTCTGCGCCCCAATTCCACTTTCCGCCAGCCTCGAAAATGGTCGTCCACATCCAGGTCCGCACACTTTTTTTTACCACATGCATTCCGCGGAGCTCCCACTCTTTACCCTTCTCATCAGTGACACGAAAGCCGTCTGCCCTAATTCCACCTTTCGCTTTGGCATCCTCATCCCATGGGATTTCGATCCAGCGTCCTGAAGGGAGATCGGATAGGGTCGACGCCATCTTCTCGCTGGTATCGATTGCGTGTTCATTCACGTAACCATTGCCGGCGGAATCGTAACTGACTACGGGGGTCCAGTTGGCCTTGATCAAAATGGCATCCGCGGGCATCTCGTGGTCCATACACAGAGCCCAGCGGTTTTCTGGATCAGACGGCAGTAGTTGCGAGGGCAAACGATCAACGCGGAATAATTCTGTCGCCTGGGTCGAGCCGGGAAGTTTTGGAAAGGCGCTTAGGTCGCAGCCGACTATTTTCTCAGCGTTTTCAAGCAGATGCCTGACGTATGCACTGTTGTAATAAACCACGCCTGTACCGGGCCTGCGATTTGGACCGAGGCTGGGCATCCCTGGAAACGTGAACTGTCGTAAGACTTTTCCGAGTCTAGCCGAGTTGAGCGATGTTTGGAGATCCTTGAAGGAATTTTGCTTTAACATTGCGTCGACATTTGCTTTGACCTGGGCCGGCGAAGTCGCGCTCCTACTACTCGATTGTTTGTTGAGTAACTCTCTATAAAGTTGCGCGATGTCTTGTTCCTCGTACCACGTCATCCACGCTGGAATCTTGCTACCGGCAACTGAAACCGGTTCCCACACTTGCTCAACAATCGCCCAAGCATGGTTGCGCCGCACGCGCATGGAGTTATCAATGTCCGCAACACTGAATCTGTTCCGATTCGTGACGTCGGAGCGGCCATCTGATATGGGTACTTTTGGTTTCTGCGCCGACTTGAGAATGTTGTCCTCGGTCACTTTCACACTGTGGGCGGCGCCGGCCGAGCTCGATGCTGGGACCATGGACCAGATCACCAGGGAAATCGCAATCAACGTGAGGCATGCGAGCGCACTGTAAAGGTCACGATGCTGCATAGGGTTATGCGGTTTTAATCCGCGCGGTGTGGGCAGAACAGAAACTACGGGTAACACCGACACTCATATATTACGTGAGCAGAATCAGGGACTCCTTCACCTGCAGCTGTCTTGTCGCCCACGATCCTATTAGGCATTCCGTGGCGCACACCAAGCTCTTGCTGGTGCGCAGTGCATTGGAAAAATTGGTGCCCGCTAGAAGATTCGAACTTCTGACCCCTCGCGTGTGAAGCGTAATTCGACCGTTTTCTCGCGATATCTCCAGTTATCAAATTATGCTTCAAAGGCCTGTATTTATTGCTTGAAAGTGAAATCAGGTCTAACTTGACAACTCTGCTATTCTCTCGAAATCACATCCAAAATGTGTGCGAATGTGTGTGCGAGAGGAGTATAACCGATGAGAGAGCGAGTTGGATCAGTCATCAGAAGAAAGGTCGAGGCAATGGTGCGAAACCCACCTGGTGGGCGCGCGTCACTTACACCGATCCAGTGACGGGTAAGAGACACGATCGTCAGCGACGAGCTGAGAACAAAGTGGACGCGGGCGACAAAGTCCACGAACTTCTCGCGGAAGTCGATGCGACTGGTGGACGGTCGCTCGCCAAGGAGCACATGACGTTCTTCGAACTTGCGACTTACTTGGAAAAGAAATACCTCATACCAGCCGAGTACGTAGATGGCCGCAAGGTTGCCGGGGTCCGCAGCCTCTCGCCGGCGATCGCCGCCGTGAATATTCTTAAAGAGCACTTCGGCAAGCGCCAGCTTCGTGGCATCACCCACGATGATATTCGGGCGTTTCGGGCTGAAAGATTGGCAAAACCGACGAAGGCAAAGAAACAGCGCAGCGTCGCCGCCGTCAACCGCGAGCTTGAGAAGATGCGACGCTTACTGAATATCGCAGAGCGTGAAGGCTGGATTCTGCGCAACCCGATGCGTGGCGGGGACTCGCTAATCAGCGTCGCTGACGAGCGAAAAAGGGAACGGATTATTACCCGCGACGAAGAACTCCGGCTCCTGAAAGCATGTGACGATCGGTGGCGTCGACACTTGCGGCCAATCGTAATCTGCGCTCTTGATACGGGCATGAGGCGTGGCGAGATTCTGTCCCTCAAGTGGAGCGACGTTGATTTTGAGGAGCGCGTGTTGACCATTCGCGCTTTCAATACGAAGACGATGAAGGAGCGGCAGGTTTCGTTGACGTGCGCCTCGCCCTGGAATTGGAACAGCTCTGGGATGTGTCACCAAAGATCAGAGAAGGGCTCGTGTTTGGCTTCACGAACAACGTGAAGCGTAGTTTCACCTCAGCGCGTACCGCAGCGGGCTTGCCGGATATTCGCTTTCATGATCTCCGCCACACCGCCGCTACCCGTTTGGTGGCTGCACACCTTCCATTACCCGAAGTCGGCCGCGTGCTAGGCCACACGCAAGCGAACACAATTTACCGCTACGTTAACGCAAACATCGAAACCACGCGCCGCGCTGCAGCGGCACTTGATGCATTCAACTCGGAAGGAATGGAACAACTGGCAGCGGCGGAAGCGGTAGAAACATCCGAAGTAGTTCTGGACGCGACGGAAGCGGTAAACTGAGCACGCAGTTGTTGAGAGGCAGTCGTACTAACTATGACACCGTCTTATCGAACTCACTATGAAGAACGCGCTTGGATAGAAGAGCATCGCGAAGAGTTTCTCGATCAGTGGGTCGCGCTCGACGGTAGCAAGTTAGTGGCGCACGGTAAGGACGCGCGTACGGTTTACGACGAAGCTCGCGCGCAAGGCGTGGACTCGCCTTATCTTGTGCATGTAATGCCAAAGGTTGAGGCTTACGTCGGCGGATGGCTAGGCGAATCCCATGATTAGAAAGACCAAAGCGATATACAAACAAGGTGCGCTTCGGGAGACAAGATCATGCCAAACCCTGTCTTAATGGAGCGCGGAGAATCACCATTCTGAGAAAGACCGACGTTTTCATTCAATCGGTTGGACTAATACAATCCTTCTTCACGCAACGCTTCGCGAACAGCCAAAGAGTCCACATGATTGATGTCGAGCACCGCCACAGTTGTACGACCGATTGGTGTTCTACCCCGTAGCCGCACGCCATCCCAGACAAAATGTTCAGACCATGCGTCAGCGCGCGGATTGAACAGCCGTGTTAATTCGCCTGTTTCTGGGTCAAGACCAGCGATGTTCGGGCCCTTGCGAAGGTTACAGGAGAAGCATGCCCACGCCAGATTCTCAGACTCGCTCTGGCCACCGTGCTTTTCAGCGATGATGTGATCGATGTGAAAAGGTAGTTCGCTGGCGGGTTCCGGGAAGAGACAGTATTCACAGCGCCCGGCTGCGCGGCGACGAACTTCGAGTTCGAGCGTGCGGCTTAGACGCGCCATCTCACGCAGGAGAGGTTTGCAGCGAGCGCCGAGCCCGCGATTTCATTAATTCCAGTAGCTTGCCGATATGCCGATAATGCTCCAGAGCTTCTGACTCTTCGTTCGTGAGATCTCCTGACTTCGCCCTTTCGAGCAAGATAGTCATTTGCTCTCGGTCGGTTTCATTGAAGCCTATTCGTAGAATTGCTTCAGCGGCGGCCTGAGGCCAGTCTCCAGAATCCGGTTGAATGACCCGACTGAGGATAGCTGCCTCACTACTTTCAAGCTGCACGCTCATAGGTTGTTTTGTAACACACGGCTCAACGCGAAGCAATCATTTGCGACCCTCTAAGTTGAACCTTCATGGTAACAAGACGATGGAAATAAGGATGACGCTTGATGAAGAGGTGTTCTCGGGGCTTCGTCGATCTCCGCAGGAGTTCGCGGGCGAAATGCGTCTTGCCGCTGCCATTCACTGGTACAAGCGCAAGAAGGTCTCGCAGGAGACCGCGGCCCAAGTTGCCGGATTAGATCGGACGGACTTCCTGCTCGCCCTGGCGCGTGACTGCGAAGACGTCTTCGTCGTCGACATTGCCGATCTTGAAAGGGAAGTCCAACTTGGGATGCAATGCCACCCGTCAACTAACTAAGCTGGAAGGCGGAAATAACTTCTTGCTTTATGAGCCCCACGTGGCCCTGACGCTTCGGTGGCACGTTTCTGCAACCAATTTTGTCCCCGAAGCGATCGAACAATTTGAAGCCAAGGTCTTCAAGCATCCTACTGAGTACTTTCCAGGTAAGAATCCGATATCCTCCAACCAAATTGTCTCCGCAAACGACAATTAACTTCCCCTGTGGTTTGAGGCAGAACTTCATTACTAAGAACGCGGAGCGCATGTCTGCCAAGTAGCGATGAATGACTGCGGATTGCTTTGGGTGAGTGGTTTCCATCAAAGGCAAAAGAGCAAGCAGCTTGCGATGATAGTCGAAATCGGACTCGCGTAGACCTTCGAGTAAATGCCCTCTCTCAGTTCCTATGAACTTGTATCTAACCGTAGCAACTCTGCAGGGCATTAGGTCTTCAAGCAGGTTGAGTTCAAGTTTGAAATTACGGAAGTAATCTTGGGCATTTATGTAAGGGGGCGAGGTGATTACGTGAGAAAACGTGCTTGCGAATTTACTCAGCCCTTTTGAAGACCTAACATCAACGCACAGTACTTGAGTTTTCCGAGTCGTCGGCCCGCCATGTAATGCGGCAAGATCACTCAATAATGTTTTTATTTCTTCGAAAGGATCGAAATGCCTCCCTTTGCGGTTTGCAATGGCATTTTTGGAAATGAATGGTTTAGGACTTCGCTGGTCCGCTTTCGAGCATCTTCTAACTGAAAGTGCATACGCTAGTAGAACTGCACGACCGTCGCGACTGTCATAAAGGTTCATCGCGTTAGCAACGTAGCGTAGCCTTTCATACTTAAAGAGCGTCTGTTTTGTAAACCAATAATTCTTTGCGTCCCATGTCACGGGCAATGAGTGCTTCGATTTCACGGTTTTGCGCACCAGAGCCTCGCAGACTTCACCCGCGGCGTTAGTGTCAAAGCCATCTAGCTTAACCCGTGAAAGCAGTGTGGCGTATGGATTGACATCGAAGCCAGTTGCAGGAAAGTTCCGCGCCGTAGTTGCATCGAGAATCGCGCCGGAACCACAGAAGGGATCCAGAAGGTTTGCGCAGTCAAGTAGATAACGATCAGCTAACTTGTCCGCCAAATGAGAAACCATTTTGGCGGGATAGCGATCGAGATAGGTACAGAGCCGCGTCATAAGAGGCTGCCAGATCCGAGGGTCAGTTGCCCCAAGTCTTACTTTGATCAATTAACCAAGTTCGACCAAAGGGAAAGGTCGCGTTCTCTTCTCGATACCGAAATGGCCGGGCATACATCATCGTGACGTGCCCCCTATGTCGTCGCCAGAACCGGTAAATGCCTAGTGTCTGGGATTTCGTGCCCAGCGGCGCAATCCTGTAATTGTATCGGTGAGATCCCAACTCGGGGTTGAGTATCAGGTCGTCCAAGAATTGCTCTGAGTCGTGCGGAATCAAGGAGTGCGTCTTGTATACTTGATCCTTCCGCAAACATGAGAGTAAGTAATGGTTCTGAGTCTCAGTTCGTTCGAACCACTCCGGCTTGTAAGGTGGGTCTGGAATGACCGCCAATGTTATGTTAGGTTCAAGATGTTCCCACAGCGCGAGAGCTCGGCGTCCTTCGTATCCCAAAAACAATACCAACAACGAGTCGCGCGACGGAGTGTTATATCCAGCAAATGTTTCGATCGCCTTAACCGAAGAGATGCCTTGAGCTATTGGCTCGTCGTCGGCTGTGTGATAATCCTGGGGCTCCGTATACAGAAATCGGCAGTCACCAAGCATTCCTGCGAGATCCAATCCCTGAAGAAGCTGTAGCAGATGCTTCTTCGTAAAGGTACTCATGTCGATGGTTATGCGGGGAGGGCGATCTCTGACAGTTGAACGTACAAGGTCAACCGTTTTGCGCACGCTCTCAATTGGATAGCTGTGAAGGGCAGGCACTTGATGCACCTCACCTTTCGACTTCAGCACATCACCGAGAATTGCGATGTGTTTCTTTCGCAGGGCGCTCGGGCCGTCATAGACAGTGATAATCACCTTTTGGGCGGCGTAGTCCCTTAATCTCTGGGGGACGCCAAGGCATCTTTCCTCCCAACTCGCTGCGAGAATGAGAGCGTCATCAGGGCCTTCAGAAGTCGAAGGACCCACCTCACCTAATTCAATCGGCGATCCACTAGTCATAACCCTGCACTCCTTTCATAAAGATGCATTTGAGGGGTCGTATGAGGCTCCGCGCCTAGCGTTCTCATTAATCTCTGGTACGCATAATTTCGAAGGTTCGGGTCAATAAGTGCTCTCAACTCCGCAACAGTTACTTTCACCGCCCATCGCGCACGCGGTGGAATACCAAGTGCCGGGCTGTAAATGCGGTTAATAATCAAATCTGCGCTCGGAGGCCGAGCGGCATTCTTAGGACGATAGGCCTCCCCCTCAGTTTCAAAGTGCATCACCGACCAGATAACAGCCCCATCGATTACTTTTTCTAGAGTTTCATTCTCCTGTTGCGAGAGCATTTCGTAGTCCGCAACAGCAAGTCTGTTGGCTTCAGGTTCAGACGCGTGATTCAATAAGCGACTTCTCAATACTGAACCAAGATCCGCCAGCATTCTTGCCAAAGTCGAACCAACCATGGGCACATTGCCGTCTATTGTCGAGAGCAATCTCTGAGAAACGCGGTAAGCTGCCTCCGTTTGCAAATACGAAGGAATTGTAGGTGATTCGCGCAAGGGTAATTGTTCGTGCAGTGCAAAATAGAAAGCGTATTTACATAGTTCCATGAAGTTGCTGGTAATGCCCGAGGAAAGCAGAGCGTACTGATTGAACCCACTAAAGGATTTCCTCTTACCTTTTTCGGCTAAATATCGATACGTAGCTGCGGTGGCATAGTGGTTTCTGAAATCCGGGCTCATCTGCCCAGTTCGTCTCTGTCCGCTGAGCCACATTTTTCGCAGTTCCGTTTCTCGGTCGTCAGCGGAGATCTCCTCCTCCCAACTTTGTTCGGCGAGAAATGCCTTAATATCGTGTTGCGGATAGTCAGCATCTACTAGTCTCTTCTCAGCGATACCTTCCAGCAGTGTGCGGTACTCAGATGAGCCAACGTCATAGTCGATACGTACCTCTGTATAGTCCCGAGGCTGCTGGATTGGATCTCGCTCAGTGAATGTATCGGCTGTTTTTCGACCGGCCTTCCTAACTGCGATCTTCATCGATAGGTCCGGCAGCCTCATCTTCATGACTGTGTTTAGTGCGACTTGTTGAACCTCCAGGAGCGTCTCAAATTCATCAATTAGCAAGAAGAGTCGCATCTGTCGATTTGGGAAGAGATGTGTGTGAAATATCTGCGAAAGCTGTCGAAGCAAACCCACCGTT
>DASQKG010000258.1:0-4156 GCA_035630655.1 Pyrinomonadaceae bacterium | reverse complement strand
CGGCATTAATGTAGAGGCGGTCAGTCAGTTCATGAAATGCTTCGACGGGGCAGACAGCAGCGCAGTCGGTATATTTGCAGTCAACGCATAACTCAACAACTACGTAGGTCATCGGGTCAATAAGCTCCTTTCAAACTGCCAGATAGTTATTCAGTAATGAGTGGAATGTCAACAGAAAAATATCGCAAACGAAGGAAGAGAAATTTCACGGTAGAGGCAAATTTTTAAAACACCTTCTTTCATAACCGGAAAGTTGTAATAACGCGTCACCTCGATTCCAACTAAGATACCGACGAAGCCTTTTTCTGAACGCTGCCTGGTCCATTCACAGTCTTGTTAACGACCGGGTCACCCGAGTAAACCACGCTCGAAGGTCCTGAGACAGTTACGTCGAGCTGATCCGCGGCGTGCACTTCAACTCTTGAAACTCCTTTCGACGCGACAACCGCACGCGCTGCGCGGAGTTTACTCGTGTCGATCTTGCCGGCGCCGTTGGTATCGATATCTACAAGTTTCGTTTCACCCGAAACTCTTATTGCCGTCGCGCCGTTAAGATCAATTTCAAACTTCTCGTTATTCAACCCGGCCACGTCGATTTTCCCCGCGCCGTTTGAGGTGATGGCCTCGAGATCCGGTACCCCGATTCTGATTATTATCGGTTCCGAAACTGAATAACTCTGGCCTGGCTTGATATGCAGGACGTTATTGGACACCTCCGTCGTTATCAGCGGCAGGATGTTGTCGTCCGCCTCAATCTCGAACGTCAGCGCCTTTTGTGCGACTACTTCGATGTGAAAAGCGCCGTTGGTGGAGATTGAAGTAAAGGATGCAATTTCGCGTTTCTGCTTTTGTCTGTTGCCCGAGCCTGAAACTTGATTTAGTCCATGATGGCAAGCGGTCACCATCGAAACCAGAAGTATGAGCAGGAGGGTTTTCTTCATTGATATTACCTTCGCTTTCTGTTTCGCAACCTTAGCTTGCGGAGTCGTTACGCGAGAATTCCAGGGCACGAGTCGTATTTTCAGTTGAGCGTCAAGGCTCCGCCCAGCATGATACCCAGCCCGATGATCCCGATCAGGGTGATGGCCGTCAGGAAAGCGTTTACCGACCCAGTCTTCGTTTCGCCGCGCTCCTTCAGATTTACGCCACAGCGATTACAATAACTAAGTCCAGGCGCCAGCGGCGTCCCGCAAGCTATGCAGAACATAAAGCTTTCCTTCCGCTCTCGAAGAATAGAAACTGAGAAAGAGTCGCACAAGAAAGAAACGGTGGCAACGGTCAGCGGGATCCACGGGATTTGTCACAGAATCGAATGCGGTTGCGCCAGATGCGGGAAGTAACCCTGAAATCACTCAACGATCTAACAGTTTGTTTAGACGATGCACTTGTTCATCCCGGCAGCGGACAAGTCCGCCCTCTAAACGGAGTGTGATAGAGGTTTCAGAGGTTTAAGTATCCACGCGCTACCGCTATCCGCTTGCTTTACTAAAACTCACTCACGATTTACGATTCCGAATATGAAGCGTCCTGAACCAAACGAAGCCGCAACCTACTATTCCCACTACATCAATCTCGTGCCTGAAGGCGACATAGTCGATACGCTGGAGAAGCAGTTGGAAGAAACCTCTTCGTTTCTGTCCGAGATATCCGAGGAGAAGTCGCTCGAACGTTATGCTCCTGACAAGTGGTCACTGCGCGAACTACTGAAACACATAAACGACACCGAACGTATCTTCGTTTTTCGCGCGCTCTGGTTTGCTCGCGGGTTCACATCGCCCCTGCCAGGTTTTGATCAGGAAATTGCGGTGAAAGGTGCGGGCGCCGATCAGCTCTCCTGGGCCAGCCAGGTGGAAGAGTTTCGTTCAATTCGTTTCTCAACGGTGGCTTTCTTCCGAGGCCTGCCAAAAGAAGCGTGGGACCGCAGTGGCATCGCGAGCGACAATCCGTTTACAGTTCGCGCTCTGGCCTACATTGCCGCCGGACACGTTCAACACCATGCTGACGTTATTCGGAATCGTTATCTTGCCACCGCCGCAGACTAGCGAGGATTCATCTGCCGGCGCGCCGGATAGTGCCTGATAATCCGGTTGTAATTAACGCTATTGGTTCCCGGACTAAGCAAGTTCCTGGCTATCTCCAATTGGGCCATTAGTCGAATCTCTGGTCTCTCCAGTTGTTTCGATAACGAACGCGCACCTTCGACATCCACACGCGCGAGCGTCCCGAGGTTTTGCTCGATACTGTTTACCAGGTTGCTCAGGCCCGTATAACCACGCTTCATCCACTCGCCTTCCTTTAGATAACTATTTTCAAATCCATCCAGCACCGCCGCGGCGGATACCAGCCGATTAGTCTGAAGGATGACAGACTGAAGCAGAGCCACACTTTGCTGCGAATCAATTGTGGAATAGCTTTGCGCAAGCTGTAATTGGGCGCCGAGTTTTGATGCATTCGCCGGCATTGCATCGAGCAGGGCCGTAGCTTCGGCTAGTAAGCTGGTCGCCTGGTTCTTATCACCGCGACCGATGATGTTGTTTGTCAGGTTCATCAGAAGGTTGAAACGTTGTTCCAGGTCTTTGACGCGGCCCAGGGTTTGACGGGCTTCAGTAATCTTATTTTCGTTAACGGACGTCCAAAACATTTGGTTCGTCAGTTGCTCCAGCATCTGAGTTCGCTGGATCCCTTCAGGAACGAAATCCATGATTATTTGCCGCGCACGATTGCCATCCCCGGTCGAAACTGCTTTTGAGACGGCATATTGCAGAAGCTGCGCGTGATGTTCCCGACCATACTTTCCTGTGAGCGCTAAGAGATCTTCGATCGTGCCGTTTTGGTTAACATCGTTTATCTCCTGATATATCGCCGCGCTGGTATCCAATGTGACTTTTACCTGTTGCGTCCATTGCTTCAGAGCGCCCGCTCGAGCTGGCGCATACTTTTCAAATTGGGCCATGTAGGCCGGAATTTGATGCGCAGAATTTTGAACCAGAGAGTTGCCCTGGCGAAAGTCAGGCTGAGCGGACAACACCGCCGTAGCCATAAATTCAATCAGAGTTCGATACGTGTCTTCATTCGCTTGAGGCGGCGGGAATGAGCCGACCAGGCTCCAGGCCACATTCGCGGCGTCATAATCAGTTATCAAATTTGCACTCGTTAGTTTATTGACAATCTCGCCGTGCAGTGTTCGGGCCGCTTCTACATTCTTTGGCCCAAATTGAGTTAGAACTGAAATTAAGGAAGAAGAAAGACCTCTTTTGAGTTGGGCACGCGCCAGTTGCAGTGCCTGTTCCGGTTTCTTATTCGCAAGCAAACCAGCGAGGTGCAACTCCACATTGGCTTCACTCGAGTATTCATTGTCCTGCGACCTTAGTGCTACCGGCGGGCGCGTTGCGCGCAGAAAAGTTAACGCCATTTCGGGATCGCACCGGGCCAGAAGTTCGACAGTTTCGCGTCGTCGTTGCTGAATCATCGATAAGGTGTTGAATGAGCGTTGGTCTGAGGGATCCAAACTCGCAATGGCCGCGCTCATTTCTTTGGTCAGCGTCTCAAACATACTACGAGCACGTTTTTCATCCCGCGACCAGAGCAGATCGGCAACCACTGTAGTAAGAAAGATGCGGTTATCGGAGCTGCGCAAAGCGGGAATGCTTTCGGCAATAGACTCCAGCATCTCGAAAGCCTGCGTTTCCTCTAATTGTCGATGCTCGGGTGCTGGCGGTGTTTGCTCTTGAGCTGCGGCGAGTATGGGAGCGGCGAGTAGTAAGCACAGAAAAACAGACAGAGAGCCGATTCGGATCATAAAACCCTTCCTCTCGTGATTTTTCGACCGGCTGAAAACTCCGGGCAAATTAAGACAACACTTGAACGAATGAGGAGCGCAGACTTGCACTCGCAACTGAGAAGACGGTCTTAAAAGGGCTGACTTCTAACTGACTAAGTGTTGGAAGCAGAAACTTAGCGTTGGGTTTCCCGGACTAAAATGAAATCCGCAGATTACGCAGATTTCGCAGAAGGGTGTGGGGTGACCCCCATTCGTGAGACAGTCGATAGATTACACACTTGGTTGTCTCAAGATTTTGCTTTTCAAAGTGATCATTGTTCTACAGAATTACGCCCAGCTGGTGAAGCGGAGGTGAGCTCTGCTGGAGAGCAACTC
>DASQKG010000257.1:0-7367 GCA_035630655.1 Pyrinomonadaceae bacterium | reverse complement strand
CGTGCTTTAGTGAAAGCGCTGATTGGCCTGCTGACGGAAGACGGGATTGTTGAAGGCTCGAGGCTGGAGAAGCTCTGGAACGCACGCTGTCAGAAAGAAGCCGAAGAACAGGAAGAGAGCGCACGTCGCGAGGAACTACGCGTAAAAATCCTATCGTTTTATCAAGGATCAGAACGGGGCAACTTCGAGCAGTTTGTTAACGAGGGCTTCCTGCTGATCGAGGATCAACAGGTAGGTCGTGGTATTAGATCGCTACAACGAGCAGTGCGGCTGGCTGGAGGCAATGCTCCCTTGCTTTCTTTTGTAGGCGAGCACTTTTTCCGGACTGGCAAAACGCGCCTTGCCCAAAGCTATCTGGCTCGCGCATATGAGTTTGCACCGGGAGACATGCGCGTTTCTTTACTGCTGGGCTTGACTTGCGCTGATGAAGGCGACACCGAACGAGCGAAGGAACTGCTGAACAAGGCGACGCAGCGAGGAGCCCCGTCCTTTGCGGCCCACTACGGTCTCGGTCGGCTCTTCATCGCCGAAGAGAACTGGCGCAACGCGCTACGAGAATTTAAACGAGCCCTGGCTAGCAAGCCTTCTCCTGAGGCACATTACGCACTGGGCTGTCTCTATTATCAGCTCGCCCGCGATTCGCTGGCAGCGCGTCACCTACGAAAAGCGACCGAGCTCGACGCCGATTATGGTGAAGCATTTTATGTCCTGGGGTTGATTTACAGGCGGGCAGGTCAGGAGAAGTTGGCCCTGAAGTCCTTCGAAAGAGCCGACACTGTAGATCTTGATCGCCGCCCTAAACGGGCGGGTAGAAAGCGGGCAGGCGGAGGAAAGCCGACATTTTTGCCATTGTTTCAGGGGGTCGAACGAGATGTTGTCGGGCTGTTTACGGGTGGCAACGAGCGACTGGCCAAGGCCCTGGTAAAGGACGCATTAGACACCTTCGTTGCCGTAGATATCGAAAGTAGTTAGCTTTAGCTGCGTTGACACCTCAAATCTCGTGGCTATAATGAAACTTTTGTGCGCTGGCTGACTGAAAACGATATTTGTCACAGAGTAGTGTGTCATGAGGGTTGAACTAGCAAGGCTGGACAATAAGGCGGGCAACTTTGCCCACGAGTACGCAGCCGCAGAATTGGTTCTCGAAGAGGACAGAGTAGTTCTTGCGGCGGCTCCGAAGGTTTCAGGGCGGATTATTCGCGCTGAGCAAAAAGTGGTAGTGGAGGGCGAACTTGCCGCCATCGCCGAGGTAGAGTGCGACCGCTGTCTGAAACCTGTGGAGTTGCCGATCAGCAGTGACTTCCGGCTGGAGTATGTAACACCTGAAACCTATTCCTCGCTTGAGACTGTTGAACTTGGGCAGGAGGATCTGGCGCTGTCGACCTTTGACGGTGAGTTTATAGACGTAGATGAGATAGTGCGTGAGCAGTTGTTGCTTGCGATCCCCACACATCCGATTTGTAATGAGAGTTGCAAGGGGTTTTGTCCGGTTTGCGGTGCTAACAGAAACGTAACCGAGTGTAATTGTGACGCGACCGAAATTGATCCACGCTGGAGCGGACTAAGAGATTTGCAGTTTTAGATTTTTGATTGGACGAAGAGCTGTCCCGGTGAGTATCAGACGTACGCCGGAGACATCTGCAGAAAGAGTCCAAAATCAAAAATGAAAAATCTTAAATCAGAAAATGCTTTACTGGAGTAATCATGCCAAATCCTAAAAGACGACATTCAAAAGCTCGCCGCGGAAAACGCCGGGCGCACGACGCCCTGCGGGCGCCCCAGACAACCACCTGTCCAAATTGTCAGGAACCTCGCCTGCAACATCGCGTCTGTCCCAAGTGCGGGTACTACAAGAACCGCGAAGTGGTGCAGGTAGAACAAACCTAGCCGCTAGGCAGTATTCCCTTTGCGAAATCAGTCGAAGAATGAGACCCGCTTGACGGGAAAGGTCGTTCTCGACGCGATGGGCAGCGACAACGCTCCTCACGCTGAGATTGATGGGGCGCTGGCTGCAGCACGCGATCTGGGCGTGGTAGTTATCCTCGTCGGCCAGCCGGAGAAGATTCAACCTGAACTTCGGCGGTGTGGTTGGCGCGGAGACGGAGATCGAGGGATCGAG
The DNA here is from genome assembly GCA_035630655.1 of Pyrinomonadaceae bacterium. Taxonomy (GTDB): domain Bacteria; phylum Acidobacteriota; class Blastocatellia; order Pyrinomonadales; family Pyrinomonadaceae; genus PSRF01. The sequence goes on along the minus strand of DASQKG010000257.1, from coordinate 5,248 downwards.
TTGGTGGAAGCCTCCGAGGTGATCGGCATGGACGATCCTGTCGCCACCTCAGTTCGGCGCAAGAAGAAGAGTTCTTTGAGGATCGGGACGAAACTGGTTACCGAAGGTCGCGCGGATGGTTTTGTATCCGCGGGAAATACCGGCGCTGCCATGGCCACGGCAAAAATGGTTATTGGGATGTTACCTGGCGTGGATCGGCCGGCGCTCGCAGCGCTCATTCCTACCAAATCAGCCAAGCCCACTTTACTTCTCGACGTGGGCGCAAATTCCGAATGTAAGGCGCATCATCTGGTGCAGTTCGCCATTATGGGTGAGGCCTATTCCCGCGCCGTGTTGGGAACCATCAAACCTGCGGTTGGGTTGATGAGTATTGGCGAAGAGGAAGCCAAGGGCAATGATTTAACCAAGGAGGCCTTTCCGCTCTTGCGCGAGATGAGCAGCTTGAACTTTGTAGGAAACGTCGAGGGCCGTGACGTCTTTTCCGGCATGGTAGACGTGATCGTTACCGATGGTTTTACCGGTAACGTCATGTTGAAGCTCTCTGAAGGATTGACCGAAGCGATGCTGTCGATGATAAAGCGCGAGCTAACCGCCTCCGCCGTCACAAAGGCTGGAGCTATGTTGGCTAAGCCCGCTTTCCGGAATATCAAGAAACGTCTGGACTATTCAGAGTATGGTGGGGCGCCGTTGCTCGGTGTGCGTCAGATTGTAGTGATCGGACACGGCAGGTCGAACGCTCGCGCTATTCGCAATGCGATTCGCAACGTAAAAGAGTTCTCCGAGAGTCACGCGAGTGAGCGAATTGAGCGTGGCATAGCTGAAACCAATGCGTTACAAGGCTTGGTGGGGTCGCCGGAGACGTTCAAGAGTGTCCGTGTACACTAGTCGATTGAGCATTGGTAGAAGTTCAGAGTAGGTAGAAGTTCGGGGAGTATTGGTAGAAGTTCAGAGTTCAAGCTTTAGCTTGTCGCTGTGCAGGGCAGCAACCTAAAGGTTGAACTCTGAACTTCTTGAATCAAATGAAAGAGCGTCCTCATTGAGGTTGGCTTTTCGTTTCTTAGTGGTTAGTATTAGCGTTCTTTTTTGTAACTGAGGACAGTAGATGGCAAACGTACGCGCCGGGATTTTGGGCACCGGCCATTCATATCCGGAAGGCATTTTGACCAATGCCGATCTCGAGAAAACTGTAGAGACTTCAGATGAGTGGATAACTTCGCGTACCGGCATCAAACAGAGACGGAAAGCGGGCCCGGGAGAATACACTTCGCTGTTTGCAGTTCGCGCTGCGCGGCAGGCCATCGAACGCTCCGGTTTACAACCTTCGGAAATCGATCTGATTCTCTGTGCGACTGTAACGCCCGACCAGATTCTTCCTTCGACCGGGTGCATGATTCAGGCAGAGCTTGGCTGCCATAACGCCGCGGCTATGGATGTCGTTGCGGCCTGCTCCGGGTTCTTGTATGGTCTCACCCTGGCGAATACGATGGTCCAGACCGGCCAGTCGCGTAACGCGCTGGTTATCGGCGCCGAAATTCTGACGCAGTACGTCGACTACACGGATCGTCAAACGTGCGTGTTGTTTGGCGACGGAGCCGGCGCGGCGGTTTTGGGACCCGTTGATGCTGACCATGGAATTCTGGCGAGCAGGATCAAGTCTGACGGCAGGTATGAGGAGCAGCTCTATTCCCCTGGCGGCGGAACGCGTCGTCCACCGAGCGCCGAGACGCTGGCTGCCGGCGATCATTTTTTCAAGATGAAAGGGAATGAGTTGTTCAAGGTGGCAGTGCGTTCAATGGCTGACATCTCGCGCGAAGTGTTGGAAGAAGCAGGTATAACAGCTGAGGATGTGAGTCTGTTCATTCCGCACCAGGCGAATCAGCGAATCACAGACGCGGTGGCAAGCAAGTTGAACGTTGACGACGCGCGCGTTTACTCAAACATTGCTATGCACGGAAACACGTCTTCAGCTTCGATCCCAATCGCGCTCGATGAGTGTGTCGAAGCAGGGCGAATCAAGAAAGATGACTTGATTCTCCTGGCGTCGTTTGGTGGCGGTGTAACCTGGGGAGGAGTCCTTATTCGCTGGTAAGGCACTGATATTAAGTGGTAAATGGATTTATCATTTTCCAATTACCATTTGGCAAACGATGTCAGTGGCGTACATTTTTCCCGGGCAGGGATCGCAGCATCCGGGCATGGGAAAGGATTTGGCGGATAACTTTCCCGCCGCTCGAAAGGTCTTTGAAGAAGTAGACGACGCGCTGGGTTTCCGCATCTCTCGTTTGTGTTTTGAGGGACCGGTAGAAGCACTGCAGCTGACCGAGAATACTCAGCCGGCAATTTTGAGCGCTTCTGTTGCTGCGCTTCGGGCGATGGAGGCGGAAGGGTTTCCCGCGCCAGAGTATGTTGCCGGACATAGTCTCGGGGAGTATTCAGCGCTGGTTGCTTCAGGTGCTTTGAGCCTGGTCGATGCGGTGAAAACTGTCAGGGCACGTGGACGTTACATGCAGGAGGCAGTTCCGCCCGGCCAGGGTGCGATGGCGGCGGTGATGGGCGCGGAACTGGTCGATATTGAAAAGATCTGCAGCGAGGTTAGTCAGGGCCAGGTTTGCTCGCCAGCTAACATCAATTCTTCAAACCAGGTGGTGATCGCAGGCAACACCGAAGCTATCGACCGCGCAATTGAGCTGCTGAAAGAAAAGGGCGCCAAGCGCGTGGTGAAACTGAATGTGAGCGCTCCGTTTCATTGCGCGTTAATGATGCCCGCGCAGGAGAGGTTGGCCGCCGATCTGGCAACGTTGAGTCTTGACGATCTGCGCATTCCACTGGTAAGTAACGTTGACGCGGCGGAAGTCCGAAAGGCGCTGGACGCCAAAGACTCGCTGGTCCGCCAGGTCTCATCGCCGGTGCGGTGGCTGGAATCGGTGGAGTTGTTGATTAGTAAAGGTATTGGTACCTTCGTTGAAGTTGGACCGGGAAAAGTTTTAAGCGGACTTATGCGCCAGATCAGCCGCGAGGTGAGAAGTCTCAACGTGGAAGATACCGCGAGTATGAAATCGACTGGCGTCAATCTGGGAGTTTCTCAGGGCTGAAAAGGTTTTCACAAAATCACAGAGGAGCAAAAACGAGATGCCCGATCAAGAGATCGAGAATAAAGTAAAGCAGATCATCGTTGACGAACTTGGCGTGGACGAGAATGAGGTGACACCAAACGCCAGATTCATCGATGACCTAGGTGCCGATTCGCTGGACACAGTCGAACTCGTCATGCGTTTCGAAGAAGAGTTTGGGATTGAGATCCCCGACGAGGACGCTGAGAAGATTCAGAGTGTACGCGACGCGTACAACTACATCGACCAGCACAAAAAGTAGTGATACGTGAACGGTGACAGGTGATCTTCCGGTTGATCCTGTCGCCGCAAACAGTTCACCTATTACCACTTTCAAGGAGCTTTGATTTGACACGTAGGGTTGTGGTCACAGGCCTCGGCCTGGTAACGCCGATTGGACTTTCAGTCGAGGCGACGTGGGCTGCGCTGATGAGTGGCAAGAGCGGGGCGGATCGCATTAAGAGATTCGACGTTGAGAAGTTTCCGGTCAAATTCGCCTGCGAGATTAAGGACTTCGATCCGCTCAATTTCGTCGAGAAGAAAGAGGCGCGCAAGATGGGCGCCTTTATTCATTACGCGATTGCCGCCTCACAGGAAGCAATGGCCGATAGCGGTCTCCAGGTCACTGACGAGATCTCAGAGCAGGTTGGCACATATATCAGCAGCGGCATTGGTGATTTCTGGGCGATCGAACGCGAACACTCAAAGCTCCTCAATGATGGCCCGAGCCGAATTTCCCCTTTCTTCATTCCCTCAGCAATAGTGAACCTGGCCGCCGGTCAGGTTTCGATCCGGCACAACGCGAAGGGGCCGAATTCTGCCACTGCCACAGCTTGCGCCGCCGGGGCCCACGCCATCGGCGATAGCTTCAAGATCATACAGCGAGAAGCTGCGGACGTAATGATCTGCGGTGGCGCCGAGTCGGCGATCACGCCCATGAGCGTGGCGGGTTTTGCCGCCATGCGAGCACTCTCGACGCGAAACGATGATCCAATTACGGCGTCACGGCCTTTTGAACGAGATCGCGATGGGTTTGTGATCGGCGAGGGCGCAGGCATCATGATTCTGGAGGAGTTGGAGTTTGCTCGCCGCCGCGGAGCGCGAATCTACGCAGAACTGGTCGGCTATGGAATGACTGCCGATGCTTTTCACATAACCATGCCGGATCATACCGGCTCGGGTGCGATTCGCGTTATGCAGAAAACAATGCAGGACGCCGGCATCCAGCCGGAAGAAGTCGGCTACATCAACGCGCACGGAACCTCGACACCTTATAACGATAAATTCGAGTCGTTGGCCATCAGGAAGACGTTTGGCGAGCATGCCTACAACCTCGCCGTTAGCTCAACCAAGTCGATGACTGGGCACCTGCTCGGCGCCGCGGGCGGAATCGAAGGAGTTTTCTCCGTGTTAGCGCTGCACCGCAATATCCTGCCGCCCACAATCAATTACTTCAATTCCGATCCGGAATGCGATTTAGATTACGTACCCAACGAGCCGCGCGAAGCTGTGGTCAACTACGCGCTATCCAACAGTTTTGGCTTTGGCGGCACGAACGCCGCATTGCTGTTCAAACGGTACGAAGATGGTCAGTAGTCTACAATGAAAATAATCGTCTTAATGAAGCAAGTCGCCAGCAAGGATGCGATTTTGCGAATCAACAAAGATGGAACATGGATTGAAGAGGGCGATCTGTCCTTCGAAGTTAGCGAGTCGGACGGATACGCTCTCGAAGAGGCTTTGCGCGTCAGAGAGAAACTGGGCGGTGAGGTAATCGTCTGTTCAATGGGACCGCAACGAGCCAAGAGCGTAATCAAAGACGCTTTGGCGCGCGGGGCCGATCGGGCCATTCATGTCGCGGGTGACAATCTTACGCAGCTTTCTCCCTACGCGACGGCCAGCGCGCTGGTGGAAGCAATTCGTGATGAGCAGCCGGACCTGATCATGACCGGATTGCAATCTGATGACTTCGGTTACGGCCAAACAGGCGTGATCATGGCTGAGTTACTCGGAATGCCGCACGCAACGATTGTGATTGAGGTCGACGCCTCTGCCGACAAGCTGCGCGTCAAGAGAGAACTCGAAAGCGGTTGGTATCAGTGGTACACAATGCCGACGCCGGCGTTGCTGACGATTCA
>DASQKG010000256.1:0-12225 GCA_035630655.1 Pyrinomonadaceae bacterium | reverse complement strand
GGCATCAGCGCCATCGCTATAGTGGGCAGCGGCACTATTGCCGGTGTTGGTGTGCCGGCGATGATTTCGCCATCGGGCAGGGCGCGCGCGCCGGCGACTGGAATGCCGTTAGCGTTAAGCACTGTGCCGTTCTCGAATACATCGTGTACACGCCAAAGTTCCCACATTCCTTCCGCAAAGTGTGGATAGAAGTGGCAGTGGAAAATTGAATCGCCCAGGGCCTGGTTTCGGTTTCCCGAACCGCCGTGGGAAATTTCAGTGGTGAACGCATAACCCGGTCCGAGTGCCTGACTATCGAGGTAAGTCGAATTGTCGTCGTCGGGGGTTTGCAGCCACTGGTGCGCGTGGAGGTGGTGAATGTGATGCTCTTTCGGTCCCGCGTGCACCACTCTCATCTTCACGTGGTCACCGAGATAGCTGTGGTGCACGTTTGACGGATCATCAGGGTACAAGACCTTCGTGGCCTTGCGTCCGAGAATCAACTGGCCATTGGCAGTCGTGTTGGCTGGAATGTCAACGATCTGCGCGGGATCGCCGATGGCCCATGAGGAAAGGAAAAACTCCTCAAACTTACACTCAGTGCAGTTGAACATGGGACCGACGCCGAGCCTGTTGGCCAGGATCTCAGCACCGACGCCGCCAGTGCCATAGTTAATCGCAAACTTATCCGCAACGCTTTTCAGCGTATGTTTGAGCTGTGGATCGTTGAACTGCGGAAAAGCCTGTACCGTCTGAATTTCGTCGTGGTAGATCACTGTGAATTCACGGAAAGGCTGATCGCGATCGGGCGAGGTCGCGTTGGGGCGATACGTCCCAGCCGGGAAGCGGCCCCTGTTTGGGCCGGTGATAATCGCGTTCAAGTCTGAGGCCACGATGTTGTTGCCAGCATCGAGCATCTTGAACTTATTGTAATCCAGCAGCGGTTGACCTTTCGCCGACGTGCCGATAGTCGCCGCTGTCATTTCTGCCGCGGTAAGCTGCGAGCGATACCACTCGGCGCCGCGCGGTTCGACGTTCACGCTGCCAAATAAACCCTCGGCCAGCGTTCCGCCATCACCCTCGCCGCCAGTTGTTGTGGCGGTGCTGTACATCAGGTTGTTTCCCTCTTTGGAAGCAGTGAACGTATATACAGCAGTTCCATTCGGAGCGACCAAACTCGGCGGGTTCACCCCTACGTTTGATCCGTCCGAACCAATATTCAACAACTCCATCCCTATCACGTGTACACCGGCCGTGCGCGTCGCAGGCTGGTCGTCACTGGGTGGGTTGTTGGAAGACCTCGGGGTTGGAGAAAGAAGATTGGTGAAGTTGACCTGCAAACAGTCGCCGATGTTCATCCGCAGAACCAGCGGCCGGGGCCTTTTGTCGGCCCGCACCTTCACGTTGCCCGCCACGAGCCCGTTCGCTGCGTTGATCGCAACCACGTCCTTCTTAAGGGCGTAGATCATTCCATTCGGATTGATCGTGCCCAGGCGGTTATAGACTATGGCCTGATCGAGTGCGACCACATCGGCCTTGATGATGCGTTCGCAGTTAGGGGGTGTTTCACCACCCGGCGGTTCGTCTATGGGTATGATCTGGGTTTGCGCATGCGCGCCACCCGCGATTGCCAGCAGCGTCAGCGCTGCCAGGACGAACAGAAAGAAATGCATTCTGCTTCGGTAGGTGTGATGTTTAGTTTTCATCCTTATGTCCTCCATGGGGTTCAGTAGGTTGGCGCGATGCGGGAATTCCAAAACCTTGAGGGCGGCCGCCTTCGGTCGCATGCTTCGCAACAAATATCGTGAACCTGTGGTCATTATGTTCAGAGTGATTTCAAGTGCGTGAAATATCGACATCGGCCGCGCTCGCTTACATCAATCACCACGCTTTCTCCGTGGCAGCAGGCCGAAGATTTAGTACCCACCTGTGCAATAGACATGCCCGCAAAGGAAAACAATTAAGTCGCCCGTTCTTTCGACTATTGCGTGAAGCGCGACCACCGAATGTGTTTCATGGTGAGACAATCAGCCTCACGGATGCTTCACGGTGAACCATCGTTGGACCAGTTTTCAAAGTCGGAATTGGGTATTGCGAGAATCTTGGAAGATTTCTTTGAGAGGCAGCGATGTTGCAGGAGAAGAACGCGTCGGAGGAGACGTAACGCAAACTGTTAGTTTGCGGATCGTTAGCTACATGCGAGGTCGTGTGTAATCCAACCGTCCGCAACTAACAGTTTGCGTTACTCGAGAGCTGCTGAGCTCAAGGGTCTTTGAACTTTGATACCGAATTTCTTGAGTTTGCGGTAGAAAGTCGGGCGTGGGAAGTCGAGAATCTGAGCGCTCTTTTTCACGTTGCCGCTGGTACGCGCGAGAGTCTGGACGATCGCTTCGCGCTCGATCTCCTCCATTTGAAGCAGCGGCGGAATAATAAAGTTTGCGCTATTGATCTGTGCATTCTGGAAATCTTCCGGAAGACATGAGGGCATCAGTATCTCCCCGCGACAAAACAGCACTGCTCGCTCGATTACGCTCTCAAGCTCGCGGATATTACCGGGCCAATCATACCGAACCAGACGCTTCACCGTTTCCGGGGCGATCTCCTTGATGTTTTTGTTGTATTGCTGGTTGTAGCGCTCGATGAACCGTTTGGCTAACAGAATCAAATCGTCGAGTCGTTCGCGTAAAGGCGGAACTTTGATCTTGATAGTGCTGATGCGAAAATAAAGGTCCTTTCGCAAGACGCCTTCCGCTAACAGCGCTGAAGTGTCGCGGTTAGTGGCAGACACGAGACGAAAATCAACGGCGATTTCACGTTCGTCGCCCAAACGACGAAGCTTGCGTTCCTGCAAGACGCGCAATAGCTTGGTCTGGAGATGCGCAGGCATTTCAGCAATCTCATCGAGCAGGAGTGTTCCTCCGGCCGCAGCCTCGATCAAGCCTCGCTTGTCGCGGTCGGCCCCAGTGAATGCACCGCGTTTGTAACCAAACAACTCTGACTCGATCAGTTCATGAGGAATAGCGGCGCAATTGATACGGATAAAGGGATGATTTGCGCGTTGGCTCTGGGTATGAAAGGCCGTGGCGATCAATTCCTTTCCCGTGCCGCTCTCCCCCTCGATCAACACCGAGGCATCAGAGGGCGCGGCGGTGCGAATCGTCTCAATAATCTGGTGCATCTTTTGGTCGCGGCCAATCATGCCAAAGGTTTCACTCTCGGACATGAGCTCGCGCTTGAGTATCTGATTCTCCTGCTTCAACGTTGCAAACTGTAAGGCTCGGGCTATCAGCGCACGCAAGACATCCGGGGTAAACGGCTTTTCAACATAATAATAGGCGCCTCGTTTGATGGCCTCGACCGTTATGTCGATCGAGCCATAGCCAGTCATGAGGATGACTTCAATATCCGGAATCTCTGTTTTGATATAAGTGAGCAGGTCGATTCCGCTACCATCCGAGAGGCGAAGATCAGTGATAACGACATCAACACTTTGATCCCTTAGGATCCTGGTAGCTTCCGCAACAGTGTTGGCAGTGAAGACCTCGTAATCCGACTCAATCAGGATCATTTTGATGACCTGCGCAATACTGGGCTCATCGTCAACCACCAGAATCGTGTTTGGTGGACGGGGTACCCCGCGTAATGCGGTATTTTGAAGGTGCGACATAAACTTTTTCCTTAAGCGCGGATTGAGTTATCTCCCGTGAGTCTAATCCGAGATCCTATAACAACTTGATAGCTTGGCCCTTGGTCCTATCTAAGGCCCAGAACTAACCCGCGTCTGTGGCTACCTCACATACTTGCTCAATTCCTTGCAAGCAGCGTTCACAGTCGGTTTACTTGGGTTATGTGACTTTCGTTAACGAGAATGCAATTGAATTTGCAAAGGTTTAACGAAAACGCAGGAATTCTTCGCAGCCCGGTGAGGATATTCGCCCAACCCGCTCCCAACTTCTCTTCAGCACTGGCCCAGTTATCAATTCCGCCTTAGCACAACTCTTGCAGGAGCGATGGCATAACTAGCTCTTGGGCCGGAGGATTCACTCGACCGGTCTCAGCAAAAGAAGGAGAAGAAAATGAGCAGACTCATCATCGCCATGGTGGCTTCGCTGGTCGCCCTGACGACATCGGTCGCGGGACAGACCTCAACCGGAGCAGTCACAAAAACAGAAACTGCCGGCGTCACCGCGCAAGGTACGCCTCAGCTGAATAAGAATGCAGAGGACTGTGCTTGTGAATCGCAGGCATTACCCGAAGATTTGGCAATCGTAAACGGCGTTAGGATCACTCGCCAGGACATTGAAAGGGCCACACAGGAACCGGTGAACCGATTAAAACGCCAGGTGATTCAGGCGCGAAAACAGGAACTTGATCTTCAGATCAATTCCAGGCTGCTTGCTATTGAAGGCAGGAGGCGTGGGATTAATCCAACCAAGTTGCTCGAACAGGAAGTGATCGCCAAAGTAAAAGAGCCCACTCAGGCGGAGGCTCAGGTCTTTTACGATCAGAACAAGACCCGCATCCAGGGCACTTTCGACGAAGCCCGGGATGACATCCTCAACTATTTGCGGGAACGACGACAGGCTGATGAAGCAAAGAAATTCGCAAATGGACTGCGCCAGTCGATCGAAACCAAAGTGGAGATCCCGAACGCAACACCGCCGCAAGATAAGGCGGAAAGTGCCCGCGTGCTCGCAACTGTTAATGGTGAGCCGATCACTGCGGGTGACATTGAAGATTCGCTGCGACCCCTCGTGTTTGGTGTTCAGGAGCAACTGTACCTGCTCCGCAAAAACGAGCTCGAACTGACGATCAACGATTCGCTTCTGAACCAGGAAGCGCAAAAAAGAAAGATCACCGCCAAAGCGCTGCTCGACGCAGAGCTGAAGCCAAAACAAATCACCGAAGAAGAAGCCAGAACTTTCTACACGGAGAATAAAGACCGGGTAAGCGGCGAGTTTGACGCAACGAAAGACTCGATCATCCGATACATGCAACAGATTGAGGTGCGGAGGGCTGAACGAGTATTTGTTGAGAGGCTGCGGGCAGCTGCGTCCATTCAGACGTTTTTGGTTGCTCCCGAGCCACCCGTATTTTCCATCGCGACGGCGGATCAGCCTTCGAAGGGAAATGCCACAGCCCCGGTGACAATTGTTGCCTTCACGGATTATCAGTGTCCCGCTTGCGCTGAGACACATCTGACGCTTGGGCGCCTCGTCAAAGAGTATGGCGCCAGAGTAAGGCTGGTCGCGCGGGATTTCCCGCTGGTCCAACATACTCAGGCTTTCAAGGCGGCAGAAGCTGCCGAAGCCGCCCGCGAGCAAGGTAAATACTGGGAATACGTCGAAGTTCTCCTGCGCAATCAATCAGCCCTGGAAATGACGAAGTTGAAGGAATATGCGAGTGAACTCAAACTTGATCGCGCCCGGTTTGATCAAGCGTTGGCCTCGGGAAAGTTTGTCGACACGGTGCAACGCGATATCCAGGACGGATTAAAGCTGGGCGTCGATTCCACCCCAACCGTGTTCGTCAACGGTCGTCGTGTGGCAGATAAGAGTTACGACGCACTGAAAGCTGTAATCGACACGGCGCTGAAAGTCCCGCCCAGGAAAATGACCTCGGGCGAGTGATCGTCTGTGTCGCCTGGACAAGGTGGAATAAAGAGCCGGCGCTGTGGATCGAGCGGCGGTAAGAGGCGTTTAGAGTACAACCTTCAGGTTGCTGCTTCGCTACCGTATGTTCGCGATGGCACAAGCTAGCTTCTCCTGCACCGCAAGCTAAAGCTTGTACTCTAAACGCCTCTTGCCGCACGTCTACTCCCATTGGTTAACTGCTCCTTGAACAACCTCGCCGAGGCATCGAGGAAATCGTAAGAGGTCACAATCCCAACCAGGTGCCCGTCGTCAACCACCGGTAAACATCCCACTCTGTTACGGCGCATGATTTCCATGGCCTCCAGCGTAGGTGTCGTTGAGGAAACGGTCAGGGGTTCGGTGGTCATGATTTCACGGACCGTGACCGTGGCTTCGTGAAAGTGAGCTCCACTACTGAGCAATTTGAGTAGTGACCTATGTGATACCAGGCCGACCAGTTGTCCTTCGGCATCTTCCACTGGAACATGCCTAATATGTCTCCAGGTCATCACACTAGCCGCAAGATCCACGAGATCATCTGGCCGAACCGTGAAGAGATCGGTTGCCATGAATTGGCCAACCGTTTGATAACCCCGACTCCAGTCATCCAATTCACTTATTTCGAGAATCGGCCAGCGATGTACCGGTTCTCCGCCCTTCTGTCTCGTCAACATTTCTGTCGCCAGCAATCTGTTTCGCACGTCGCGTGGGACTTCGTTCATGGCGGCGAGAGACTTCACGGTCCATTGAGCGCCGGTTTGGCCGGTGTGGACGCGATCTTCAATTGTACCCAGATAACAGTCAATGTCGGCTGAATCTACCGAGCTTTGCTTGAGACCCTCGCGCGCCAATGGAAGCAAGTGGTCAAGGATCAAAGACGATGCTGAGTAGCTCTTTCCCTCAATCCAGTTAAACTGCGCATTCAACCCGTGACGAGCGGCGGCGAAAAAATTTGCCTTGGCATCATCAAACGACATCATCTTCGCTACGTCGCCATATTCGTTGGGCAACGAGACCATAAGGCCGGCGAAGAAAGCTGCATTTGCAACTTCGTCGAGAGTTGTCGGACCGGAAGGCAGAACGCGGTTTTCAATTCTCAAATGAGCGATACCGTTGGTTACTCCATAACATGCTCGATTCCAGGGCCAGATAGTGCTGTTGTGCATGCGCAGAGCGGTTAGCTGCGGAATCTCACCGCTAGCTAGAAGAGCAAGAGGATTCTCGCTTGGCTCGTTGATCATGATCATCCTGAAGCGAGCGATCTGCTCCTGAAATAACTCCAGAACTGACCTATCTAACCATCGATCGCCAAAACTTACACGAGTAGGGTGACTCCGAGCCTGTTGAGTTGCGGAGCGGGCATCAGTCGAATGTTGAAACAAGGCGAGTCGCGTCTCCTGCCACAAACGGTGGCCAAACAAGAGAGGGGAATTAACTGCGGCTGCAAGCACGGGAGCCGTAATCGCCTGGGCCAGATTGTAGAGTGGGGCAAACTCCTTTGGGCTCACCTGAAAGTGAATCTGAAAACTCGTGTTGCAGGACTCCATCATGATGTTGTCATGCGTGAGGTTTATCTCATCGATACCCTTGATATGTATGCTGAACGGGCCACCGCGAAGTTTGATAACCGAGTCATTAAGTTGCTGGTATCGAGGAGACGGAGTCAGGTTGTCGAGCGTTAAATCCGACTTTCGCAGCGTCGGCAGAATTCCCGCCAGAAGAACGTCGGCTCCGAAATGGTTTGCACTGGTCCGCGCTCGCGCCACTACCTCATCGAGCTCTGACTGCATCTGCGAAAAACAGTTACCGTTAAGACCGAGGGGTGTGAGATTCGCTTCAAGATTGAATCTGGCGATCTCCGTAGTCAGTCTTGGATCTTCGGCGTGTTTGAGAACTTCGACCGATACGGGCGCAGGCCTGAGATTTTCATCGACCAGAAACATCTCCTGCTCGGCGCCAAGGCGACGTACACCACTTTCAATGAGATCGTTGTCGAGCATGTAATCAAGCGCGCGGAGATCGTCGAGCAGCGCTTTCATGAACATCTGCTCTTTTTGCTCGTCAAGCTCTTGCGCTACGTTATGATCACCCATAATTGAACCGTTCGGCCCGAGTAAACTTTTCGACGCAACGATATTAGCGGTTGTCCTTGGTTAACTATCTATCGGTCCTTCGGACCTTGAGCCGCCCGCCCTCCAGATTTGTTAATCGAACTTTAGAGCTCAGCCAGCTAGCTAACTGGAATCGCTTCGGCTACCGGTTCCATTTCCACTGCTCTCGGAAACAAAATGTTGTTCTCCAGGTGAATGTGTTGATGCAAATCTTTCTCGAGCGCTGCCAACGCCGTGTAGAGCGTCTGGTAACTTATGCAGCCGTCGCCGGGTGGGACAAAGTCTGAGCTGAGTGCCCGAATCTCCTTCAACAATTCCCCCGCTCGATCATGCTCCAACATCATCATGCGCACAGGATTGGCGACAGTGCCGAAGGGTGGCCGGAACAACGGTATATGCTGCTTTGTCGCGGCTTCCATCCTAATGACGTATGGGAAAAGCACTCGCTCTTCCTTTGTCATGTGAGTCTCCAAATCAGCTCCTAGCTCCCGAAACAACACATTGATTCGGAAGAGCTCGGGATGATTTTCACCGTGGGCCACGCAAACCTTTTCCAACAAGGCATTCAGCCTGGCAATTTCAAGTCGGGTAAAACTGTGATGCTTTCGCACGATGTGGTGTGTTAGTTCCTCAAGCGTCGCCGTTTGAAAGTTTGGCTCGTCCTCTGGTGGAGGGGTAGCCTCGGTGAGTTCCAGTTGCACGTCTTCAAATGTCACGCCGGCGATAGCGCAGGCGTCGGCCAATGAGCGGTTACCTCCGCAGCAGTAGTCGATGCCCATCTTTTCAAACACTCGCGTTGCGCCGGGAATCTCCAATGCCAACTCGCGAACTGTCTTATTTGTTGCCAGATTCATGATGTCTCCTAGTGATTAAGTATCTTAGAAATTAATTGAGCGGATCAGGTGATTACCGCCGCCATTCGCATCGGGCGCGCAGCTTTAAGGAACACGAAGTAATTCACTGCCAGGCAGAGCAACGCGAAGATCGCCAGGAAGATGAATCCCCACGTATAAGCTCCCGTTGCATCGCGTAGCACTCCAAGGACGAGCGGCGGGAAAAATCCACCCAAGCCGCCGAATGCTCCCACCAGTCCCGTAACTGTCGCCGTCTCTTTTGGGAAATACTGCGGCACCAGCTTAAATACCGCACCGTTGCCAAGGCCTAACGCAGCTGCCGAACCGAGTGCCCCCACTGTAAAGGTCGGCATCCATGGACAGCCCATCAATGCGCCAAGCACTGCGACGGCGATGAAGACGGGGACCAGAACACGAGCGCCGCCCAGCCGATCAGCAAGCATGCCGCCGACCGGCCGCATCAGTGTTGCCAGCAAGACGAAACCGGCTGTGCGTGCGCCGGCATCAGCAGCACTCAGTTTGAAGTTGTCCATCAGCAAACTGGGAAGATAAATCGCAAACGCGACGAAGCCGCCGAAGGTTAGGAAGTAGAAGAGCGACAAGACCCAGGCCAACGGCTCGCGACGCAACACCGCGAAATTTTCGGCCATCGTCTTTGGCTTTGCCGCAGACGCGACATCGCGCGCAAAGAAATAAAACACTACAGCCCAGATGGAAGATATTGCCGCGAACACGAAGAACACTGGACGCCACGAGCCAAGCGCAATCGCCAATACGGGAGCGCCAAACACTGCAACGGATTGTCCGATGTTGCCCATGCCGTAGACGCCCAACGCTGTACCCTGCTGGTCTGGTGTAAACCACTTCGAAGTGAAGCCTACGCCGACCGGAAAGGTCGAGCCTGCAATTCCAAGGAACAGGCCGAGCCCAATCAACTGCGCATAACTGTTCGACAGACCAATGAGCACCGCCGGAATCGCCGCCAGTAAAAGTAACGCTGCGAATACTCGTCGGCCGCCGAAACGATCAGCCAACATGCCAGCCGGAATTCTTCCCAATGCTCCCAGCAAAACGGGAATCGCAATCATCAAGCTTTTGGCTTTGGCTGAAAGGCCGTAGGTTTGCGCGAAGGTCGGCGCAAGTGCTCCGATTAGTCCCCACACCGCGAAAGAAACTGCGAACGCGCTAGTTGAAAGAAAAAGGGCAACTGCCGCACCGGGTTTGAATGATTTCATAAGGTTCCCAGCGATGGTTTAATCAAAGTGTTTTCCTGTCTTAATTCGTAGAAGAGTCTCTCCGGGTATATGGCAATGACCGTACCGTTTACTTTTCGATGGGGTTTAGGAGAGTTTGAGCGAAAAGCTTGTGAAAATTCGCAGACAGCAGTGGAATTCCGCGCAGCTTTGCACAAAAGGCCGGTACAGAACCTTCCGGTTCTGTACCGATCTAATATTCCTGTGCGAAATCTTCGTCGCAGCGCTTACAGTCGAGTTTGAAGCCAAGGCGCGAGTTGCGACCTTTTTCAGTTAATACCCAGGATCGCGTTGTGAGCGGAGGATCGTGACGGACGTGTTGAAAATGTCCACACGCAAGTGCAGCCCGCCAATGGCCGTCGTCATCTTTATCAAACGCTGTAATTCGCTGTTTCAAATATTCTTCGAAAGCCCTAAGCGCGGATCATGATGAGCAGCATTTTGAACCTGGTTGCTGCTTTCACCGCATGAGGCCGATTCGCCGGCAGGATGATGGTCTCCCCTTGCTGCACCTTAAAGCCTTCGCCGGCAATCTCGATGTCCCCCTCGCCCTCGATGACATTCACCAGCGCATCGAACGGCGCAGTATGTTCGCTTAAGCCTTCACCAACGTCGAATGCGAACAGTGTAACTGTCCCGCCCTGGTTCTTCAGCAGCACGCGGCTCACGATCGAGCCATCCTGGTATTGCAACATCCCGTCTAGCGGCTTTACCTCAGCCGGTTTAACTACATCTTGATCAATCATAATATTCGTTTTACTCCGACGGCCGTCCAGTGCGTAGCCCACTACTAAACAAACCAGGGACGTCTCTACTTTCTTCAGCGTTTGCTAACAGTAATGGCGACTGCTCCTAGCTGCTTCCGATGGCGGCGAAAGGTTGACCGCATCTCCAGTACTCTTTGGCGCGCCTCGGAATCACGAAGCACATTCCAAGCGAAGCGCAACGCGCCGGCCAGACCTTCGTCACGAATCAGCCGTCCTGGTTCCAACAAGCTCATAGGCGCCATGTCAACTGATTCAACTTTGAATCCCTCCGCTTCTAAAAGAGCGCGCCACTCCGAAACGGCCAGCGGCCGGACTCCATGATGGACAACACCAGTCAGTGCTCGCTCGGTGTCTCGCTTCGTCTGCTCGTCCATATCATCCGACCTCAGGCACATCTCGTGAATACCGTAGCGGCCGCCGCTCTGGAGCAGACGATAAGCTTCGCGCACAATCTGGCGTTTGACCACTTGAGTCTGCATCGTGAGCATCGCCTCACCATAGACGACAGTAGCGGATCGATCAGGCAGACCAGTATCAGAGGCGTCTCCCACCACACACTGCTGCCGTGCTCCATTCAAGTAGCTGCCGACGATCTTCGCCGCTGCCTGGTCCCTCTCAACCGCTGTATAGGACGCCGGCTTTAGATCGAGCGTGAGGCGAGCCGTAATACCCATTCCTGGTGCAAACTCGACCACGTCATCCCCGGGTTGAATCCGCAACGCGGCCAGCATTCGTCGAGTCAGTTGCATCCCGCCCGGACGCAGCACCCGCTTACCCAGTCGCGCCAGCACCCAATGACCCGGCATCCTCTTAGTCTTGAGCCCCTCCGCGGGGGCAATCGAAATAGTGTTTTCCAATCCTGTCTCCTCTTATGCGCAGAAAGACCTCGACAAGTGCTTCGGCAATGACTGTGCCGTGACTACTCGCCAACGTTTTGAAGATTCTAGAAGAAAGAACTGCGAAAATTGCCGAAGTGATCGCGAAATTCTGCGCACTGTTGACGGTCGAGAATTCAGCGTATCATGCGGACTGATTTGATGAAGGTTACGTTCAAGGGTTGGCGAAACGAATCCATTAATTCGAGGTGGAGTGTGACGACAGGAAAGTCAACCGCATATGACTTGCCGGAGCTGTTCACCGAGTTTGCTCTGCTCTTACTTCCGTTGAGCCTTACCGATCCATCCACGGCTGACTTGGCGCTTGTCGTCGAAAGATTCAGTGATTTTTATCGCGCATCCACATGTCTGAGTCTCGACATGGCTTACAACAACGCACACAATTAGCCAGATCAGATCGTGATTGGCTGGCTCCCTAAGGTTTTCGGGACAGTTACCACTACAAGTAACAAACCATGATGACTCTTCAGCAACTTGCGGCTGAACCGCCCACGCTTCCCACGCGGACAACTTGGTATCTTACCGAGCTCGCCGAGGCGCGTGGCAAACAGGCACTATTCACGCGTCAGTCGCCTCAAAAATTGAAGGTGCTTCGCGAACACGCGCTCGTTGAAAGTGCCGTCTCCTCCAATCGCATCGAAGGGGTAGAGGTGGAAAAGTCTCGTGTTGGCACGCTGATCTTTGGCACGTCGTCGCTTCGTGATCGCGATGAGGAAGAAGTGCGCGGGTATC
>DASQKG010000255.1:0-3677 GCA_035630655.1 Pyrinomonadaceae bacterium | reverse complement strand
TCCGCAAACATCTGCTCGTAGCGATCTACTATTCGCTCCCAGTCGTAATACTTTTGCACCCGAAGTTGAGCGCGGTGACGGTAGGCTTGGACCAACGAGCCATCGCGCAGCACGCGTTGCAGCTTTTCAGTCAAATCGCAGTCGTCTGCGTAGGGAATTCCAGCGTCACCAACCGCTTCTATGTTTTCTGGTGTCGCCAGGGTCAGCACGCAGTTGCCATACCCCATTGCTTCCAGCAGGGCCGGATGCGTGCCACCGACTTCCGTGGCATGCACGTAACAATACGAATTCTGTTGCAAGGCACGATAGTCCTGTCCGAACACAAATCCAGTAAAAATGATTCTCTTATCACCGCGGGCGCGCTCTCTTAAATCCTGAATGTAGTCGTGGGCATAAGGCGCATCGCCGACGATCAGTAGCTTATAGGCCGTCCTTACTCGCTTGAACGCTTCTATTACCAGATGAGCATTGTTCTCAGGCTCGAGTCGCGAGACGTAAAGCACATATCGGTTGGGTTCCACTCGCCATCTTTTAACCGTGTCCCGGTCGGGCTTTCGTTCCACCTCGGCTCCGTAAGCAATCATTGTCGACGGCGCATTGTAGCGGGCAAGGTAATAGTCATGTATGACCTGGGCGTCTGTTACGGTGACGTTAGGCAGGATAGTTGAAAGCAGTTCGGCCAAGAGGTAGTAACGTCGTCCCAGCCAATTCCACTTCTTGCGCTTGTGTTCCAAGCCATCGACATTAATGGCGACCGGCGTTCCTGTGAACCGCAGGATCGAGGCAAACGGGGCGTTCGCGGCGTTACAGATCAGTGCCGCATCGAACCGCGAGGGTACGGCGTGTAGGGCAGAAAGAAACGCGTGGACCACCGTATCGAAATACTTGTGGCGGATCGTCGGCAAAACTTTCAAGTGGACGCCTTGATACTCGAGTTGGCGTGGGGAGACGTAGTGAGCGCGACAATAGACAGTGACCTGATGTCCACGAGCCACAAGCCTGGTAGACAAGTGCTCCGCGAAGGTTTCGAAGCCACCGTAGCTGGCCGGAATACCCCGGGTTCCAAGGATAGCGATACGCATAAAGACTAGCCGGCCTCACCGACCACTAGAAGAATGCACTGCGGTTATGGCACCGGGGGTTGTGCCACGAAAGCGCGAGACTGCACATTATCGGCGGCCTGTTTGTAAACTTCAAGAGTTCGCCTCGCAGTTTCACGCCAATCGAAGATCCGGGCCCGATTCAAACTCTTAATCCGTAGCCTTGAACGCAAGCCTGAATCATCTACCAGGGTGGAAATAGCGGAAGCGATGGCCTCGATGTCGAAGGGATTTACCAGCAGGCCTGCATCCCCAACGACCTCAGGCAAACTGGTTCTATCTCCGGCGATAACCGCTGTGCCGCATTTCATGGCCTCCAGCGGGGGAAGACCAAAACCTTCGAAGAATGACGGATAAACAAAACATAGAGCTCCTGAATAAAGAGCCGGCAAATCAGTCTCGGGAACATAACCCGTGACAATCACCCCAGTTCCAAATTCCTCGATCGTTTTTAAGGTTTCGCGATAAAGCCATCCAAGCTTGCCGACGAGGACAAGCTGCGGCAGGCTTTCTTTCGGTCGAGTTCGACGCAAGCTTTCGTAAGCAGACAACAGTCGGGTCAGGTTCTTGCGAGGCTGAATAGAGCCGACCGACAGAATGTAATCTCCATTTATGCCATAGGTTTGTCGTACACGTTGAAGTTCGTTTTTGTCCTCCACCGGGTGAAAGTGCGCTGCAGCGGCAAGAGGAATGGCGATTACCAGGTCCGGCGCAATCTTGTACGTTGAAATGATGTCATGCCGGGCATGTTCGGAGAGCGCCAGAACTCGCGCCGCCCGCCTGGCCGAGCGTCGCACGGTAAATCGAAGCTGTGCTCGGCTCCGACGATTGAAGGTCTCGGGCAGGTGTTCAAATGATAAATCATGAATACTTACTACGACAGGGCAGGGAGCAAAGGGTGGACTGGTAAACTGAACGTGCAAAACGTCAACTGGGTGACTTCGCAACTCGGCGCTAAGAGTGAGTGGTATACGGATTAGCGGAGTGTGCGGAAGAGTAGTGCGAACCCTGAAGTTGGGCCATTTGTTGCGGAACCTTGCTACCGCTTTGTCCGTGGTTACGTAGAGAGTGTAATCATTAACGGAATCGATCTCAGCCAGCGCTTCGATCAAATTCGCGGCGTAGCTCTCATTGCCACCCAGGTCGGTGCCAACGGAGTGAGCGTCAATTGCGATACGCAAGGGGCTTCCTGCTTGGGTTTAGAAGAGTCCGGCCAAAAATGGCTGAACAACGGACGGCTGTTCAAGCGACTATTTGTTCTTGCCGGCGACGGTGGCCTGGGCGCCCCCCTGCTGACCACGCGTGTCGCGCTCGCGAATTCGTGCGGCTTTACCACGCAATCCCCGCAAGTAATAAAGCTTTGCCCGTCGCACCCGTCCTCTTTTCACGACATCGATGTGATCGACGATGGTGGCATGGAGCGGGAAGATCCTTTCAACACCAACCCCGAAGCTCGTCTTACGAACAGTGATGGTCTCTCTGGCACCGCCGTGCTTGCGCGCAATGACCACACCTTCAAACGCCTGCAGGCGCTCCTTGGTCTCCGATTCCTTAATGCGAACGTGAACGCGCACTGTATCGCCCGGTTGAAACTCGGGGATATTCTTTCGTAGTTGGGTATTTTCGATGTTGTCTAATCGGTTCATCTCTTCACTCCACTATCTACATTGCTGTCTCAGATTCCGCTACAAACTCTAATTAGGATTCAGTCTTGAGAATCCTTCAACAGATCCGGGCGATTGCGCTCGGTTTTCTTTAAGGCCTCCTGGTGACGCCAGCGCGCAATCTCCGCATGATTTCCCTTCAATAAGACATCGGGAACCCGCAGGCCTTCGAATTCCGGGGGCCGCGTATATTGCGGAAAATCCAGCAAGCCGTCCGAGAAGGATTCGTATGTTGCTGAAGTCTCGCTTCCCAAAGCGCCGGGTAACAAACGCACAACCGCGTCAACCACAACTACCGCTGCCGGTTCTCCTCCAGAAAGAACATAGTCCCCGATCGATATTTCGTCCGTTGCCAACGCCTCAACGACTCTTTCATCAACGCCTTCATAACGTCCGCATATCAAGACTATTTGCAAAGCGTTGGTTGCCAGGTCCGCCGCCACCGACTGGGTAAACACCTGGCCCTGCGGCGAAAGCAAAACCACCCGCGTACCCTTGGGGTAATCAACCCGACGTCTGAAGCCAGTTATGTGGTTGACTGCCTCAAAGATGGGGTCAGCCTTTAGCACCATCCCATCACCGCCGCCAAAAGGACGATCGTCAACGGTGCGATGCTTGTTGGTGGCCCAGCGACGTAAGTCATGCGCTTTAGTCTCAACCAGGCCCGCAGCTAAAGCGCGGCGCGTGATGCCGTAGTCAAACGCTTCGCGAAAAAAATCCGGGAAAATAGTTACTACGTCAAAGCGCAACATTACGATTCTCGTTTGCGAGCTTGCGACTCAATACCTGGCCACAGGAGCAAATCACCAAATCAAAGATCTACAACTCCAGGAGACCTTGCGGCGGATCGATCCGAATCCTCTTTCGGACAGTGTCAATATCAATCACAATCGACTCCACCATCGGGATCAGA
>DASQKG010000254.1:0-15425 GCA_035630655.1 Pyrinomonadaceae bacterium | reverse complement strand
CCAGGACCAACCAATCCGTCAGCCTGCGCCCCGCAGTCAGGGTGAACAGCCTGCGACCACCGATACGCTGACCGTCGATTCCAGCAAGCAGAGCAGCAGCGGACCGGAGAATGCGCTCGTCATTGTTCATGAAGGAAATGTCGATGCGCGCATCGGCACTTATCGTTTGCAAGCGGACAAGGTGACTGTGTACGAGGCGCTGAACAAGGTGATCGCGGAAGGCAACGTCGTATTCGATCAAGGCGATCAGCAACGAATCACAGGTTCGCGGGCGGAGTGGAACTATCGAACCAAGACCGGATTTTTTCTCGACTCGACCGGGTTCACAAATCAAACGCAGGACGGCACGCGGATCTATTTCACTGCCGAGCGCGTAGAAAAGGTGAGCTTCGATACGCTCGTGGCAACCAACGTTCAGATCACGGCCTGCGATGAAGACGTGCCCAAGTGGAGCTTCCAGGCGAAGCGGGCCACCATCAAAACCGGCGATCGCGTAAGTGTGAAGGCGCCTAATTTCCGCATCAAAGGCGTGCCGATCCTCTATCTTCCTTTCGCTTCAATTTCCATCAAGCGCCGCGACCGTGCCTCTGGATTTTTGACGCCGACAGCCGGCGGCTCAGGAGCAAAAGGGTTCCGCATATCCAACGCTTACTATAAGACTCTGGGACGGTCGGCGGACGTCACCTTTCGCAATGACATTTACACTTCGCGCGGTATCGGGTTTGGCGCCGACGTGCGCACGCGCGCAAACTCGCGGTCGTTTTTGAACATGGGATTTTATGTGGTGAAGGACCGCGTGTTGGGCCACAGGGCAGATGCCGACCATCCGGATCAGGGCGGCTCGAGCCTCTACGCGGAAGGCGTTCACTATTTTCCGAACGGATTCATAGCAGCGGCCGACGTTAACGTTACTTCCAATCTGTCGTTCCGCCAGATATTTTCCGACAACATTCAACAGGCAATATCGCCTGAGGAACGCTCGCAGGTTTTCGTCAGCAAGGATCACAGAAGCTACAGTCTTAACTTCCTGGCCCGTACGCAGGTCACGTCGTTACCCAGTTCGCGCATTCGCATTCGCGAGTTGCCCAGTGTGTCGATTCAAAAGCGCGGGTCGCCGCTAAACTTTTTGAAGAAGCTGCCGATCTACTTTTCTTTTGAAGCGAGCGCCGACGGCGTGAGTCGAAAGGAAACCGTCGAGGACCTCATTTCCTTCCGTCGCGACGCGGGCGGCGATCCGATTATTTCACCATCCATCGTGCAGCGACTTGATTTTAGTCCCCGACTGCAAATACCGCTTTACTTCTACGGCGTGTCGTTGACGACCTCGGTTGCCGGCCACGCAACCTATTATTCAAACTCGATCGATCCCACTAACCGGGCAATCTTAAGCCGCAACATCACTCGCGGTTACGCGGAGTTTGAAGTGGACCTCAGGCCGCCCGCGCTGGCCCGCGACTTTCATCGCCCGGGAGGAGCGTTCTTCTTTCGCCACGTGATCGAGCCTTACGTAACCTATCGACGAATCCATGGCGTCGATAACTTTGATCGCGTGATCAGGTTCGACTACAACGACGCCATTGCCGACACAAACGAGATTGAGTTTGGCATTGCGAATCGTTTCTTCACCCGACGCTCGACGGAAAACGTCAGCAGTGCGGCGGTCAAGGCCGCGCGGGCAGGTGACAAGGCTTCGCTCGCGAGCCAGCCCTATGAAGCGCTGACCATCACGGTGCGGGGCAAATACTTTTTCGATCGGTTTTTCGGTGGCGCATTGATACCGGGCCAGCGCAATCAGTTTTATCCCATCAACACGTTTTCAGGTTTCAGCTATGGAGGCGTTCCCAGACGCTTCTCGCCCCTCAACATTGATGCTCGCTATCGTCCACGCGCCGACGTGTTTGTCGACCTGCGCTCGGACCTTGATACACGTGGCGGTGGCATCCGCGCACTCTCCGCCACCTTCGGGATTAATCGCCCGCTGGTGCAGGCGTTTCAAAGCTTCTACTACACACGGGCGGTCGAGCTGGTACCGAGCCTGGCACGGTTTGGCGATGCACGCGGCCAGGAACCGGGCACCTTGCGCGGCTCGCAGTGGAGCCCGTCAATATTCCTGGGCAACCGCGAACGCGGCTTGTTTGGCGGCGCCTCATTCTTCTTCGATTTCCAGACCCGGCCGGGCAAAGGTAATAGCTCCCTCATCAGTTCGACGACTACCATCGGCTATAGCTGGGACTGCTGCGCAGTCACCGCGCAAAACTACACTTTTAACGTGGGAATTCGACAGGAAAACCGCCTGGTTTTCGGGTTCCGCCTCAACGGAATTGGCACCTTCGGTACCGAGCAAATCGGGCAACGTTTCCGTTAGATTCGGTGCCTAAGAATGAGTTTCCGGCCTTTCTTGTTCTCCTGTTGCAGCCAGAAGCTTTTTTGCGTTCGTCGCCAACACAACTTTCCTCAAACCAGCTTGTCGAAAATTAGTTTTGATTTCGCTCATTGCCGAAATGCATTTTTGTGACGTTGCTAAAGAGCGATCGACGATGGGCAACCGGGCTTCACCGGGAGTCATCAGAGGTGACTAAACGTTTGTACGCGTCTTCGGCGCTCGTCCGGAATCCCGAACCCGGATGATGTAATAACCAGGTATGCCTTGGCCTGACGAGTGTTCCCAGGGCGAGCCTCTTCTCACAATCAAAAGGAATCTCAATCATGAAGTTGTCGCTCACAACCTCGCGCTATTTCTCCGTCTGTCTGTGCATGCTGTTTTCTTACGCGCTGTTCGTTTCAAACATCGCACCTTTCGCTCCGCAATCCACTTATGCGGACACGACCTCGAGCAAAGCAGATAGCTCTACCAGGAATTCAGTTCTCGCAAGTCGAAACGATTCTGCTAAGCAATCAAACTCGAGAGGCGCTATTTCCTTTGTACAGAGTTCCAGTCAGGCCCAGTCTCGCAGTGGCGAAGTGCTGGTGAGATTTCGGGCCACAGCTTCTGAGGGTGACAAGGATGTGGTTGCTTTGACTCACGGCGCAAACAGAAAGAAGCTGCGCGGAGCATCAGGCCTGGAGAAGTTGGGTACGGCAGCCGGACAGTCGCCGGAGACTTTGGCACTGGCGTTATCACAAGAGCCCGAGGTGGAATTCGCGGAGCCTAATTTTCTTATTAAGCCCGATCAGACCAGCACCGGGGCCGTGCCGAGTGATGCGCAGTTTGCGGAACAGTGGGCACTCAGGAACACAGGGCAAAACGGCGGCCAATACGGCTCAGACATTGGCGTCACTAGCGCTTGGGAAAAAACCACGGGAACTCCGGCCACAGTAATTGCGGTCATCGATAGCGGCATTGATTTCAGCCATCCCGACCTGGTCAACAATCAATGGACCAACCCTGAGCCTTCGACAGCCGGCGACCTGCACGGTTGGGACTACACCACAGACAACGGGACCATCAAAGACGAACAGGGCCACGGCACTGCCATCGCCGGCATCATCGCGGCGCAGGGCAACAACTCGGCGGGAATTTCGGGGGTGATGTGGAGAGCCAGCCTGATGAGCTTACGGGTGTTGGACAACACCGGCACGGGTGACATTGGGAATGCCGTCGAGGCGATTGATTATGCGGTTGCGCATGGGGCCCAGGTGATCAATATCTCCTGGGGCACGAGCGGTGAATCGCTGGCGCTGAAAGACGTCATTGAACGGGCTATGCGGAATGGAGTGGTGGTGGTGTGCTCGGCCGGCAACGGCAGTCAGGATGTAGAGGCCACGCCATACTATCCCGCGTCGTACGGCCTGCGCGATCTGATCGCTGTTGGTGCAACTGATAACTTTGATCGGCTGACCACGTGGTCAAACTGGGGGAGCAGAAACGTTACTGTGGCTGCTCCGGGCATCGACGTTCTGACCACCAAAATGGGCGGAGGCTACTGGAACGTGACCGGCACCTCAGCCTCGGCGCCTCTTGTTGCCGGAGTGGCCGGACTGATCAAGTCAGTTAATCCGGCACTCAACACCAACGACGTTGCCCAGGCCATCGAGAATGAGGTGAGGAAAGTCGCATCTCTATCAGGCAAGGTTTCCTCAGGCGGAGTAGTCAGCGCATCGGCGTCTGTTGCAAAGGTGCATCGTTCTCCCGGGCGTCCTGTTTTGGCACCTTCCGGCTATGGTAGTGGCGGCACGGGCCCTGGTGGAACCTTTTCCGCGACCCCACCGCAGCAAGGTACGAGCATAGCTTCCGCCTTGCCAAACCTGGATCAGACGCGTAACACGCAACCCGAGCAGCCCAGAACGCGACAACCAATCGAATCAAACCTTCCTTGTCTCGATTGTGAGCCAGGCGGGGGCGGAGGCGGTGGATACTATCCGGCCGGCGACCCTGACTTTTCGACCGCGCGAGAACTTCCGCGCAATGAAACGGGACAACCAGGCGTAAATCTAGGTTCGCGCAACTTTAATTGGAGTTCGCCGATGATTGATTTGAAAGGGCGGGCTGGCCTGGATCTTAATCTTACGCTCTTCTACAACTCACTGGTGTGGACCAAGGATAGTACCTACATAAAGTACAACGCCGATCTCGGCTCTCCCGCACCCGGTTTCCGGCTGGCCCTTCCTACACTGCAGCAACGGTTTCTTAATCCCCAGACCGGAATGTATGCCTACATGATGGTCACGCCCTCCGGCAGCAGGGTCGAACTTAGACAAGTCGGCAGTTCCAGCGTTTATGAATCACAGGATGGCAGCTACATCCAGTTGGATATGAGCAATCCGAATGCTCCACTCGTGCGCACAACTGACGGCACGCAAATGAGCTTCATTCCCGTCACCATCAATAGCGAGTATCGCTGCGCGCAGATCAAGGATCGAAATGGCAACTACATCTCTGCTACTCATGACACGACCAACGGCCGGCTCTCAACGGTCACAGATACGCTGGGACGTGTGGTATCTCTCGTGTATGACGGCTCTGGCAATTTGTCGGCAATCAGACAAACGTGGGGCGGCGTCACACGCGATTGGGCCACCTTCTATTACGGTTCGGTTTATGTGGCTCCCAACTTTGGCGGCGGGCTGGTGGTAAACGGTCCCAACAACACTAATGTAACAGTGTTGACGCAGGTCAATCTCCATGACGGATCTTATTTCACTTTCAACTACAACTCGGCGTTTGGCCAGGTGAACCGGATCAACCGGCACGCGGCCGACGGCCACCTGCTCTCATACTCTTCGTACAACGTCAGCTCCGCGTCGGGCCAGACTGATTGCCCGCGATTCACCGAGCGACGCGATTGGGCCGAGTTTGGCGTGATGAATCAAAGCCAGGAGGTGCTTACGACCTATACCGTTGCGACGGACGGATCATGGGGCCAGCAGACCGCGCCGGACGGCACTATCTATAAGGAGTTTTACTCGACCACAGGGTGGCAATCCGGCTTGAGCTACCAAAGTGAGGTTTGGTCCGCGGGGGTCCGACAAAAGTGGACAACCACGGCCTGGACGCAGGACGACACAAATCTCAGCTACCAGAAGAATCCTCGCCGCTACGACATAAGCACCTACGATCATGCCGGCAATCGCCGTCGCCTGGACATTACTTACACCTCGTACAGCTTGCCTTACGAAATAAGGGAGTACGCCGCTAACGCCTCGACTTTCGTCAGGCGAACGTACATCGACTACAACTTCAACGCGGCCTACACGAACCGCCGAATCATCGGTCTGAGAAGCGCTGTGCACGTGGTAGACGAAAACAATCAGTACGTCTCGAAAATGACATATGAATACGATTGGGACAACGCCACCAACACCTACCTCATAGACCAGGGTGCGGCCACGCAGCATGATGGAGCAAACTACAGCCAGAGTTTCATTGGCGGCCGCGGCAACCTGTGTGCGGTGCGGCGTTGGAATGTCGCGGCGATCAACGACGTGAACCAGGCGATGTGGACTTCGTTTAGTGGCTACAACACTACCGGTTCCACGATTTTTACCGCAGACGGCCTCGGGCATGAGACAAGATACGGGTATGCCGATTCATTCTCGGACGGCGTAAACCGCGCGACGTTTGCATATGCCACCAGCACCACCGATGGAGGTGGTTTCTCATCGACCGCTCAGTACAATTACGACTTTGGCGCGGTCACCCGGACACAGGATCCAAAGGGCGCCGTCCAGACGATTACTTACGATTCGGCCGCGCGCACTTCGCGGGTTACCAGCACATTTAACAGTGCCTACACGAGGTGGGTTTATCCCACGGCGATGAATTACGTGCAGCAGTTCAGCACGATCCAAGGGGGCGCCGGAGAAGCTTATTCTGCCCAGTTTCTTGACGGTTGGGGGAAAGTGCGTGCTTCAGTCAGTGATAACCCTGGTAGCGCGGGCGGCTTTAGTGCTACTCACGTAATGTATGACGCGATGGGCCGAGTCGTGCAACAGTCGAATCCAACCGAGATCAGCGAAGGCTGGGCGACCGTCGGCGACGACGCCGCGGGTTGGGTGTGGACAAACCAAAGTTATGACTGGAAAGGCCGCCCATTAGTTACAACGAATGCCGACAGTAGTACTACCGAAGCTTCGTACGGGGGCTGCGGCTGCGCGGGAGGCGAGGTAATGACGGTGCGAGACGAGCGAGGGCGAAGGCGGAAAATTACGAAGGACGTTCTCGGAAGACTGAAACAGGTAGACGAACTGAATTGGGACCAGAGCATTTACTCTACGACAGCCTATACCTACAACGCCGGCGATCAAATAACCAGTATTAACCAGGGGGGCCAAATCCGAAGCTTTGTTTTTGACGGTCACGGAAGGCTTCTAAGCCGTACCACACCCGAGCAGGGCGCGACCAACTACACCTACCTGGGCGACGATAACGTTCAGACGATAACTGACGCTCGCGGAGCAGCGGCCACCTTCAGCTACAACAACCGCGGCTTGGCTACGAATATCACATACGGGACGCCCGGCGGCGTGGCGGCGACGCCGAATGTTTCCTTTGACTATGACGCGGCGGGAAATCGCACCAGCATGACCGATGGCCTGGGAAGCGTCAGTTATGCATACAACACGCTTTCGCAGATGACTTCAGAAACGCGCACCTTCACGGGCCTGGGTTCGTCCTACACCTTGAGCTATGCCTACAATCTTGCAGGAGAGCTGACCAGCATTACTAATCCGTGGAGTGCGCAGGTCGGATACAGCTACGACAAGATTGGCCGGCCAACGGCTATAACCGGCGCTGGTTACTACGGCGTCGGCAGCTACATTAACAGCATTGCCTATCGAGCGTTTGGCATGAAGCAGATGGCGAGTGGCAATGGTCGAACGCTGTCAGTTCAGTATGACAACCGAATGCGGGCGACGCGCTGGGATATTCCGGGAGTGATGGGCTGGAACTATGCCTACAACTACTTTGGCGAGAATACCGGCCGCGTTACCTATGCGCAAAACCTTTACGACGCGACTCTTGATCGCAGCTACGACTACGATCAGGTGGGACGTTGGGTGTCCGGTTTCACCGGGTCGGCAGCGAGAGCGCACACAGGAATTGGCAGCAGTTGGCTCTCAGACGGTCCATATGCGGCGCACAATAATGTGTATGACGTTTGGGGCAACACCTTGAGCCGGACCGGCTGGGGAGGGGCTAATCCTCAGTTTAGCGCGGCATATTCCAACAACCGCCAGAATGGGATGGTTTACGATACGGCCGGCAATCTGACAAGCGCCGGCGGCGGCTGGACCTTCACCTACGACGCTACGGGACAACAAGCAACCAGCGCCATGTACAACATGCAACAGTCCTACGACGGCAATCGCTTGCGAGGCAAGAAGGTCGAGAATGGCGTGCCTACCTATTACCTCCGTTCATCGGTTCTTGGCGGAAAAGTTGTTGCTGAGATTGATGGCAGCGGCGGATGGCAGCGCGGTTATGTATACCTGGGCGGCGAGACAGTCGCAGTCCAGCAAGCCGGAGTTTACTGGATGCACCAGGACCCGGTGGCGAAAAGCAAGCGCGTGACCGATTCAGCAGGGAGTGTTGTCAGCACGATTGAGCTTGATCCGTGGGGCGGTGAAACAAATCGCAGCAGCAATGAAGCTTTTCAACCTAAGAAGTTCACTACTTATGAGCGTGACGTAAACGGCAGCGATGAGGCGATGCACCGGAGGTATAACCGTTGGTGGGGACGCTTCGAGCAACCCGATCCTTACGAGGGCAGTTATTCGTTCACCGACCCCCAATCGCTTAATCGTTACGCCTACGCGCAAAACGATCCGGTCAACTTCACTGATCCAACCGGTTTAATGAGTAATGCTGATTGCACGAGTGAATTCAATGCCACCGGGCAGTGTAGTATCACGGGTGGCGGGTCCAGGCCCATCGATGACCCAACGTCCTATATGTTCGTTTTGGGTTCCAGATTCGGGGGTTTCACCGGCGGAACAGGCGGTGGACCCGGCGGCGGGCGTGGCCCAGGAACGACGACGCCACCCGACACTGGGAATCCGCAGACCCCTGCGCCGACACAGCCGGACAAGTTCACCGACTGCGCCAATCAAGCAGGCGTTGCCGCAACTGGTTTAACTGAAGACGCGGCTAAACTAATTCTCAAGATTTCAGCGAGCGAGGGTACGGCAAGCAATCTGCTTGCGTATACCTGGGCCAGGGAGTCCAGTTTCAGCATGAACCCGGTGCCCAATACTAACGGCACCACCGATACAGGACGTTGGGATTATGGGCCGTTTCAAATAAACGCATATTGGATCGGCAGGGCCATCTCAACCGGTCAGGTGAGTGCCGACGGCATTAACATAGGCAGCGCACTTGGCGGGCACGGTGTCAGGGCAGGCGAAGGTTTCGCCGGCGACGCGTATGACAATGGGCGTCTTGCCGGCAGGTACCTGAATTCATTGGGGACTGGCGCCAGAGCGGCAGGGCTCTACACCGGAGGAACGCGCGTTCGAGACCGCAGCAAAGGGTTTAATCAATGGGGGTCGAAATTCCAGGCCTTTTTTGATTGTTATGGGAGGTAAATAGCGACGATGCTCAATATCCGATTTGTGTTCATGCTCCTGCTTCTTTTCAGCGTTAATTGCGGAGGCAATGCCGATCAGGTGGTGGAGACCGGGGCGGCGAAAGAGTCTGCGTCTCCACCTGCTCCTGCGCCGAAGAAGTCAGTGCGCAATATAGACTTCAACAACTTTACTTATCGGTGGTATCCCAGGTGGGAATACATGTTAAGCAATAGGACGGAGTTTGCTCTGCAGAATGGAAAAGCGAACGTCGAAGTTCCCAGCGGCAGCAATGAGCCGGCTGGCTTTGAGATGGTGAACGTCAAGTACGGCGACGTGACAGAAGATGCCGGCGAAGAGGCCGTGATCACGATCAAAATGGACGTTATGGGCAATAGCATGCCGCATGTTGTCTTTCTGTATGGGCTAAACGATGGTGAACCGAAAATGTTGTGGTCTCACGAGACCGGCGACAGGGCCGACGAAGGTTTGAGAGACGTCGCCGTGACTAGCGATCATCGCCTGGCGATAGAGCAATACAACCCAGACAAACTTGTTTCCACCGAAGGCGACGCAACGGCCGTAGGGCTTTGCTGTCCCAAGACGTTCACTCGCACGTTTTATAAGTGGCAAAACGGTGAAATCCAGAAGGTCCATGAGGAAACTTATCCAAACAACTTCAAGGATGCGAGAGTTGTTGTGGGCTCGGGAATCGGCAATTGACAGTCCCACCTTAAGGGGGTTTTTGTCGCTGTGAGTAAGGACCATGGGAATCAAAAACTGTTTCTGATATTTCAAATACTTGCTTTGTCGCGCTCCAATATTCCGGTTTCTTTCATGGTGTTCTAATTTGAAGGTGTCACACCTCCGTGGTCCCCGCTTTCCCTCCGGATCCGGGGCACCCACCGAGCGACCCCCTACAATTACGGCACTTGAACTCTACATGCCTGTATTTCCCGAAATCGAAGTATCGGGCCGCAAAAATGCGGGTGAATGTTCTTCTCCTGATTAATCCGCCCGCCCTTCGCCGACCAAATCGGGCAACGTTTCCGCTGGATTTCGCTACTAAGATTCGTCTCTCTGGTTGCCCTTTGTGCTGTCCTGTTTCGTTTCGTGTCGCGGCCAGAATTCAGAGGTAGTCGCCCGATACGACCTACCCGCTCTACCAAAAATTGTCATTAGTCTGATGCAGTCCCAAGGGGGCCGTGATCAGTTTTAAGCTGGAGGAGTCTTCTTCTCCTTTTTGCGCGGCCGCTGTGTGCCATAGGGTAAGTGCGGTACCGGCCTTAAAAAGACTCGGAAAAATAGCTAGGAGAACGTTGTGAGAAAACACAATACAAGAGTGAAACATTCTGCAAAGAGATTCCGCCGCCTTACGGTTGTTGCTGTCGTGGCCACCGTGATTTTGGCGATTGGAGCCATCAGCGTCCTTTCAAGACAAAGAAGCGAAGCAGATAGGAAGTCTCAAAAGGCTGCCGCGACTACGATGAATACCAAGCTGGCGCTGCAGGATTTACATCAGGACGGTCCAACCGCACAGGCACAGCCGCTCACGGATGCGGAAGCCCAGAAGTTGGCGGATGGCCTTAAAGGGCTGGTCAACCAATCGACTGATGGATTGGTTGAAACGCAGCATGCCGACGGAAGTGTTTCGGTCAATCTCGAGGATCGTTTCCAGAGTGTCACTGTCGCCCGCGTGAATAAGGACGGCAGCAGCTCGCAGTCGTGCGTGGACAATCCGAAAGCTGCGGGCGCGTTTTTCGGCATCGATCCAAAGCTGATCGACCCGACAGTAGATCGCAGTGCAAAAAAGCAAGTCCAAACTTCAACCGTCCGTAATTAAGAACCAGGCATGAATAAGATTACCTCCAAACTACCTGCAGTTTTGCTCACTTTAATTGTGGGCGTTATGGCTTCGTCAACCGCGTTTGGTCAAGCCATAATCGTTATTGAGAACGTTGATCTGGCCGGCACAGGTTTCAATGACCCTACCCCAGCAACTCCCGTTGGCGGTAATTCTGGCACTACCGTTGGGGAGCAGCGGTTAAATGCTTTCCAACATGCGGCCAATATTTGGGGTGCGACCTTGCCGGGTGGCCCCACAATCACCGTGCGGGCTAGTTGGGAAGACCTGGGTTGCGAGGCGAACGCCGGGACGCTGGGCTCCGCCGGAGCCACGAGTCTGGTTCGTAACTTTCCGAACGCACCCGCTATCAATACCTGGTTTGGGCCAGCGCTAGCGAACACTCTCGCGGGAGTTGACCTTGATCCTGCTAATCCGGAAATCCGGGCACGGTTTAATAAGAAATTAGGCCAACCGGGCTGCTTAGAGAATTCGCGTTGGTACTACGGTTTTGATGCCAACTCCGGCCCTGGAGGCATCAAGCTGGTGGCAGTATTGCTCCACGAGTTTGCACACGGATTAGGATTTCAGACATTTACGAGCTCCAGCAATGGTACACAGCCAAGCGGGTTCCCCAGCACCTACGATCGCTTCCTGTTCGATAACACAACCAACAAAAATTGGACTCAGATGACCGACGCTGAGCGCGTGGCGTCAGCTATCAACTCCGGCAATCTGGTTTGGACCGGGGCACAAGTGCTCAGTGACGCGGCGTTCTTAACTTCCGGCAAAGATGCGCAGGGACGCCCACGTCTTTATGCCCCAAACCCAATTAGGGTAGGCTCTTCTGTTTCACACTGGGACACAGTTGCTTCGCCAAACCAACTGATGGAACCAAACATTACCGTCGACATCTGGCAGAGCGTGAGTGTGCCTGAGGACTTAACCTTCTCATTACTTCGGGATATTGGCTGGTGCGGATTGAATTGTCCGCCGCCGCCGCCGCCGCCGTCACCCACACCAACTCCTTCGCCGCCGCCGAACGACAACTTCGCGAATGCCCAGGTGCTTACGGGTTGTTCACCCACCGCTACCGGCACAAACGTGGGCGCGACTAAAGAGAATGGCGAGCTAATCCACTTTCTTCAGAGCGCAGGCAGTGCGAGATCGGTGTGGTATCAGTGGCAGGCGCCGGTTAGCGGCACTGCGACCATAAGCACCGCCGGCAGCACCTTTGATACGATTCTGGCTGTCTATACGGGAAACAGCGTCAACGCATTAGGTTTTGTCGGGAACAACGATGATGTCTCAGGAACGAACACGAGCAGCTTCGTAACCTTCACTGCAACGGCAGGCGTCAACTATCGAATCGCGGTTGATGGCTTTAACAATTCGGGCTCAGGTGGCGATGTTGGCAACATCTCACTCGCGGTGAACATAGGCAATTGCTCGGTATCAGGGCCGACGCTGCTTACTGACGAGGGTACAAACAACGCGTTAGTAATGGATTCCGTAACGCGGCTTCGCGGACCGTTTCCGATAATTACGCAGCAGAACTTCAGCTCGGATCGCCGCACACGCGTGATTCTGTTTGTTAATAACTTTGCAGTGGGACCGGGTGATACTGTCTCAGTGCAGGTGCAGGATGCGTCGCTTCAGACTTACAACCTACCTATAGAAGCCATCCAGCACCAGTCGTGGGCCAGCTACCTGGTTGTGAAACTGACTGACGACCTGCCGGGCGGCACTCTTGATTTGAGCGTTACCTTGCGCGGCGCGCAAAGTAACAAGGCGAAAATCACAATCGTAAAGTAGCAAAAACCGGGCAGCGTTCTATCTAGAGCGCTGCCCTAAATGCAACACAGTCTTGCCTTGCTCCACCGCTCCGGGGCTAACGTCACCCGGAGGTTTTTATTGCCCCGAGCCGGGAATTCCAGCCTTATTACCCCCACACGGCCGATGCCGAAGACCTTAATCTTGGTAACCCGCCGGAAATCGGGAGATGCTATAATCTGGCTGAGTCCCGCAAGTGACTGCTAACCAGCGGACGTTTTAAGCGCTTGAGGTTATTTTCACTCGTCCTTGTAGTTCAGCCGCTGTGCGCCGACAATGCCCGCCCCGGTATGAAGTCCTCAGCACAAAAGATCAAAGCCAGTGAGGAAAACGTCGTGAGAAAAAAGATTACCAAGGTAAAGCGTCCGTTTAGAAGCTATCGCCGGCTAACGACGCCGCTGATCGTGGCCACCGTGCTGCTTGCCATTGGCGCCATCACCGTCCTTTCCAGACAGGCAGACCGCAAGTCGCGGTTAGCTGCGAAGGCAGAAATCGCGAAGACCAGTTTGGCCTCGCAGGATGTTCACCTTAAAGACCAGATGGGACAGCCGCAGCAACTGACTGCTGATGAAGCGCAGAAACTTGCAGGCGGATTGAAAGAACTGGTCAATCAGTCGACGGAAGGACTGGCCGAGGTGCGCCACGCCGATGGTAGCGTCTCAGTGAACCTCGAAGACCGTTTTCAAAATGTGACAGTCGCCCGGGTAAACAAGGACGGCAGCATCGCGCAGTCGTGCGTTGACAATCCCAAAGCGGCTGGAGCGTTCTTTGGTATAGATCCAAAGCTAATCGACCCCACTGTCGACACACGTGGCCGCAAGGCCAAGGTTTCTATAACCAGACCTAACAACTAATGAATAAGCGTTTCGTCAACCTTCCCGCGCTTGTGCTCACTTTAGTTGTGGGCGCCCTGGCTGCATCGTCCGCGATGGGCCAGGCGAATATCGTTATTGAGAACTTTGACCAGCCGAATGTTGGTTTCAACGACGTAACCGCAGCGGCTCCGATCGGCGGTAATTCCGGCACTACCGTTGGACAGCAGCGACTGAATGCGTTTCAACACGCGGCAGCCATCTGGGGCGCCACCTTGCCAGGTGGTCCCACGATCACCATCAGGGCTTCGTGGGATCCCAGCCTCAGTTGCGGCGCCAGCTCTGGCACCCTGGGCACAGCGGGTGCGATAACTATCCACCGTAATTTTGCAGGCGCGCCTTTTACCAACACATGGTTTGGCGGAGCTCTGGCGAATACTCTTGCGGGAGTCGATCTTGATCCGACCAGTCCAGAGATCAGGGCACGCTTCAATCCTGACATAGGAACCGCTGGAGAATGTTTGCAGAATTCGCATTGGTATTATGGTCTGGACACTAACGATCCGAATCCCTTCGGCTCAATCAATCTGGTAACTGTCCTGCTCCACGAATTCGCGCACGGTTTGGGTTTCCAGACGTTCACCAGCTCCAGCACTGGTACCCAGAACAACGGCTTCCCGAGCATTTACGATCGCTTCCTATTCGATAACACAACCAACAAAAACTGGACGGAGATGACTGATGCTGAAAGGGTCGCCTCAGCCATTAACTCCGGTAACCTGGTATGGATCGGCTCTCAGGTTCTAGGCGATGCGACACTCTTAACTTCAGGCAAAGACGGGCAGGGCCATCCCCGCCTGTTCGCACCTAACCCGGTCCAGGGCGGTTCTTCAGTTTCTCACTGGGATACAGTCCTGACTCCCAGCCAACTGATGGAACCCAACATTAGCAGCGGCCTGAGCCACAGTGTAGGACCTCCGCAGGATCTAACATTCTCTTTGCTGAGAGACATAGGTTGGTGCGTCTCAAACTGTCCGCCACCACCGCCGCCACCATCGCCGACGCCGACACCTTCGCCGCCGGCCAACGATAATTTTGCGAATGCCCAGTTGATTAGTGGCTGCTCGGGAACGGTTGCAGGCACGAACGTTGGAGCTACGAAAGAAGCTGGTGAGCCGTTCCACGAACCTGATGACAACCCTGGTGGGCGTTCGGTTTGGTATCAATGGACCGCTCCGGCTTCGACGAGTGTGACCATCACAACCGCGGGCAGCGACTACGACACTATGCTGGGCGTCTACACCGGCAACGCTGTCGGTAGTCTCAACACGATAGCAAGGAACGATGACGTAGATTTGGGAGTCATTACCACAAGCACGGTTACGTTCACTGCGACTGCGGGAACCACCTACAAGATCGCCGTAGATGGGTTTAACAACGAAGGTGAGGGCGCCGACACAGGCAACATCACTCTCAACTGGAACCAAAGCAACTGTTCACAGCCAACACCGACGCCAACACCGACGCCAACGCCGACTCCTACGCCGACGCCGACGCCGACTCCGACGCCGACGCCGACGCCGACTCCCACGCCGACGCCGACGCCGACTCCCACGCCGACCCCGACTTCCACGCCGACCCCGACGCCGACCCCCACGGCGACGCCGTCTCCGCCGGCCGGCAGCACCGCCACGACGACGGTGACCGGCACGGTCCCGGCGACGCTCGGGCTCACGCTGGGCTCGACGGCGAGTCTCGGTTCGTTCACGGCGGGTGTCGCCCGCGAGTACGAGACGACGATTCCCGCGACGGTGACGAGCTCCGCGGGTGACGCTGTGCTGTCGGTGGCCGACCCGAACGCCGTCTCGACGGGCCGGCTGGTGAACGGCAGCTTCGCGCTCACGCAGCCGCTGCAGGCGCGGGCCACCAACCCC
>DASQKG010000253.1:0-7373 GCA_035630655.1 Pyrinomonadaceae bacterium | reverse complement strand
CGGCTACGATCCGCAAACTAACAGTTTGCGTTACGCCGGTAGGCGCAGGGCCAGCTCTCAGGGTTTTTGGTAGCCCAGCACCCGCGCTTTCATTTGAGCTGTCCGGGGATCTTGTTCAAACGCCACCCAGCCTTCACGAGTCGCATGCCGTGGCAGGAAAGGTATTTCGACTTCCCCGCGTGCTTTCTCTTCGCCGCCACTTTCCAACACAACTTCAACCTTCACTCCCTCAGCCGTTTCATCCCCGTGATTAACCACCGTGACGGGCACGATGAAATTAAACTGACGTTGTTCCGGAGTTCCAAGACGTACTTCGATACTGGGCGGCTGCTGGCCCATGGAGACGCCCGCGTAGATGAGATAACCCAGCGTGAATGCAACAAGTATTAGCGAGACGGCAAAGACAACCCACTCCAACCAATTCTTTTGGATCTTTTTCATTGAAGCAATAGCCTTCCCGCAGATGCGCCGAGTGTCGCAGCCAGTCCGAGCGCCACGGTCTGAGTCAGCGCGGTGAACATCGTCACCCCGTCAAACCGACCAAAAAACCATAGAATCAAAGCAGAAACGCTCAGCGCAATCGCGTAGGTAACCAACGTGCCTAACAGAATGAGGGTTGGATGGTCCGCCCGAACAAACTCCTGCGCGCCTTTGAAGTCGCTGTAGTGCAGAATCAGAAAGGCAATCATAAGCGAAATCAGGGCCAGCCCGATTATCTTCACCCAGGACGTTTGAATTCCGATGATCACAATTTCTTCAGTCGGGGCCAGGTTAGCCGCAAAGAGGACGGCGCCGCAGAATGCAAAGACAATCTGGGCGCCGAAGTGGGGATGGTCGCTCGCAGAACTCTTTCCCATTCCCTCATCCTCCTTACCGCCCGCGCCTAGCTGCGCAGTGCCCACTGAAACACCGATTGCAACCGTGGCTGCCTCCGCCACTATGACACCGGCAATTTCGCCAAATGGCATTTCCAGGTTTATGCGCCCCAGAAGAAACAGAATCAGCGCTGCGAG
Source organism: Pyrinomonadaceae bacterium (assembly GCA_035630655.1). Taxonomy (GTDB): domain Bacteria; phylum Acidobacteriota; class Blastocatellia; order Pyrinomonadales; family Pyrinomonadaceae; genus PSRF01. The sequence goes on along the minus strand of DASQKG010000253.1, from coordinate 6,360 downwards.
AAAGAGTCCGATGCCCATCTCTTCAACGGAGTCGATTGCCACTTCAGCAATACTCGAATCGCGTCTTAAACCCGCATACCGGTTGTAGCCAAGCAGTAAAACAAAAGTTGCCAGGACATACACCAAGAGCCGGTAAGGATGGGCAATGAAGCCCGCCCACCACACTTCCATCGTGTACAACAGCGGAAGGCTGAACATTAACCCGCCCGCCAGGCCGCGCCCATACTCTTGCAGAGATTCAGTAACTTTGCGGACTTTGTTCTTGTATTTACGACGTGGCATAACTGAGCGGTCCGTGCTCGCTAGTGACGATGCTTTCTGTGCTTCAGACTATGCCGAGCCTCAGCTTCTTCGATCGAGTGGCTTTGCGTTAGTTTCAGATCCTTCTTCGACATCCGGGCGAGCTGTTGATAGTGCGTGTGCAGAATCTGGATCTCACCCTCGGTCAGATCCTCAACGTCGATTAGTCTGTTGCTCGCCCCTTCGATGGCCGCAACTATTTCATTTAGCTTCAAGTGAATCGCTAACGAATCCTTGTTCTGGGTGCGCTGGATCAGGAAGACCATGAGAAACGTGATGATAGTTGTACCTGTGTTTATTACCAACTGCCACGTGTCCGAGAAACCGAAGAGCGGACCGGTAATTAGCCAAATAACGATCGCGAGCAACGCCAGCATAAAGGCAGCAGAACTTCCTGATGCCCTGGTTGCTTTTAATGAAAATTGCTCCAGCAGATGACCAAGTGTGGTTCTTTTCTTTCGCGGCATGTGGGTCTCCAGGGTTGTGAGCCAACGTGTAACGGGGGATGGAAAGTCTTGAATGCCAGCTATTAGAAAACAGGGACCAAAGACATGCAATCAAATTTACATCGATCGGGTTTGCGACGTCGGTCGCGTATTACCTATCGAAGAACCGCAAGAAGCTCGTTTGTCGAACAAAACTCTAACGAGTCTCCGACAGACAGGAATGTCTGTCCTACCCACACGATACAGTTAACCGGCTGCTCTTTTCGTGTGCGAATTGTGCCCTGCAACCGAAGAAAATGCCCTCAGGGAAACTGGCACGGTGCTTGTTATTGTTCCGTTGGCGTCAGCTTACACACCCGAGTTTACTAAGGCGAAGACGGGGATTCCGAACAAGAGAGGCAAGAGATGTTTAAAGCTCGAATTCGACAAACAGGTATTTTAGTGATGTTGATGGTTCTGGCACTGGTCGCTTTTGGATCGACGCAGGAAACGTCGGCGCAAATGCGGCTGCCGGATCTCGGACGTATCGGCGACGCGGTCAACGTCCAGCTCAAGGTTGCTGAAATCACTCTCGAGTCGATCGACTTCCGCAACCAAACGGCGAATCTGAACGTCGGGCTAGACGTCGCCAATGGGCTGATTCCGGTTAGCCTCAAAGACTTCGACTACCGTCTCCGGCTCGGCGATCGCGATCTAATTGAAGGCAGTCATGACGGAACACTCAAGGTCGGCGGCAGGAAGGCGTCGCGCGTAAATCTTCCAGTCACGGTCCACCTTCGCTCGATACCGGGGGTCGTTTGGTCTGCGTTTACAAATCGCGGCCGGCTCAGTTATGAACTCGACTCGGCCTTTACGCTGCCGCTCTTCATCACAGAGAAGCGCTTTGACCAGAACTTCTCCGGCGAAGTGCCATTGCGTTCCCTGGTTGATGCAGCTTCGATCCTGAGGGCGCGTGGGATGAGCGGGGGCTCGTCTACCGGAAGGACCATCCTGGATCGGTTACCCTGGTAGCCGCGTTTGGTCCATCACGATCGTGTTAACAAAGGTTAACATAACGATGCGCCATTCATTTGGGAGGCAGTTCGGTGATACGCTCCGTGCCGCGTTTCCCAATTTGTTTCTTGTGTCCGTCCGGAGTGACGTCATAAGATTCAGAAGTCTGCATCCAAATGCTAAACCGCCGTCCCGACACATTCACAAGAGTATTTCTCTGTGTATTTATATTCTGTGCTTCACTCCCTCAGGCGCAACCGGCGGTTCCTCCCGCTGCAGAACTGCTGACTTACAACGAACTAGTCAAACTTTACGAACAGATCATCCCTTCCGAAGAACTTCGAATCAAGGTCCAGAAACTATTAACTACACCGTTTGTTAACAACGAGCACTCCGCCTCTGGTGCGATTTCCATCAAACCAAAGTCAGCGGCAATAGGTCGTTCTTTACGCATCGCCCAATGGAACATCGAGCGGGGTATCGAATACGACGCTCTGGAAAGTGCCCTAACGGATCCTGAAAAGCTTGTTTCGCTTTTGGACCATGCGAAGTATCCGGCCGGCAGTCAAAAGCGATCGACGGTGCTGGAGCAGGCGGCGCTCTTGCGTGAGGCCGACATCATTGTGCTCAATGAAGTTGATTGGGGAATGAAACGCACCGGGTACCGCAATGTAGTAGCTGACCTGGCTTCTGCTTTGAAGATGAACTATGCCTTCGGCACCGAATTCATCGAAGTCGATCCGATAGCGCTGGGAACAGAAGAATTCCGGGGAGTGAAAGACCGGGATCGCGAAGTTCTGACTGCACAAATAACGATTGATCCGTCGCGGTACAGGGGCATGCATGGCACTGCGATTCTGAGCCGCTTTCCTTTGATGAATGTACGTCTAATTCCTTTCAGAATGCAGGGCCACGACTGGTACGTAACTGAGAAAAAGGGTGTGACCCAAATCGAAAAGGGCAAACGGCTCGCGTCAGAAGTGGCGTTTCAGGAAAAGGTAGAGCGCGAGGTGCGGCGCGGCGGACGCACGATGTTATTGGCAGAAGTTGAAAGCCCGGCAATCCCCGCAGGTCGTTTTACGATTGTCGCCACTCATCTGGAATCTAAAACCAAACCCGGCAATAGAGTGAAACAACTGCAGGAGCTGCTCGAGACCATTAAACCCATCCGCGGTCCAGTTGTGGTTGCGGGTGACATGAATACTTCCAGTCGAGATTCAACGCCGACATCAATTAAACGGGAAATCAAAAAGCGCCTGGGCAGCAAAAAGTATTGGGCTGAACAAGGAATCAGATTTCTGGCAGGTCTATCGTGGCCCAATAGTCTGTTGCTGGCCGGGGCTAACGAATATCGTAAGCAAGCTGATCCGACGGTGCGAAGCATCCACTTCGTCGCCTCTAATCCTGAGGCAAAGTTTTTTGACACGCTGAAAAAGTTTCGCTTCAGCGATGGAGGAGCTTTTGACTTTCGGGGTGACCGTCAGCGATCGATTGGGAGTGGTAACTCGCCGCTGGCTAATTCCAACCAGCGCGGCGGTAAAGGATTCATTACCACCTTTGAAGTCGAACGCACTATCGGTTTTGTTGGCAAGTACAAGCTCGACTGGATTTTCGTGAAACCGCCTGGGCTAACGTCACCCTATGCCGAGGGCCAAACATATCTAATGGCGCCACATTTTGGACGCACCCTGAAAGAACTCAACGATAGCTTCGACGAGCGCATCTCCGATCACGATCCGTTGATCGTAGACTTGCCGCTTCAGGAACCCGCGGATGAGACGAAGCTTGGGAAGGTTTTGAGGTTAATGCCGCGACAACTGGCCCGCAGTTCAGAGTTCATCAAGCTTTAGCTCGTGTCTTGCCGCGCAAAGCACAACTTGAAGGTTGGGGTTGGACTCTGAACTACTGGCCTGTTACGTGAGGTCAAAAGTCGATGGAGACTCCCACCTGCGCACCCACCCGCGGACTGGCGGCAAATTTTCCCGCAATCAATCCAAAGTCGAACGAAGCGTTTTGCCTGAATTGGTAGTTGCCGCCGACTAGCGTTCGCAGTTGTCCCTGCCCCGACTCGAGTGCCTTAGTGATTGCTCCCGTGAGCTCGGCGCCCAGTTGTAACTTGGGCGTGAACTGCTTGACGAGTGACGCGCCGCCTGTGAAGACAGTGCTCCTGCTTTTGATTCCAACTACACCGGTGGTCTCGTTGCCGGAGAAAAGAATGCCGCCATTCCATCGCAGTTTTGTTTTCGAGGAAAGTGATTTTTGAAAGATACTGTTCAGATACAAGTCGGCTAATCCCGAACCTAGTTGCCGTTTGGTATCGCCCGTTGGGATTTCAACATTTACACCAATCGCCATTGCCGGCAGCCGTGAATTCTCACGCTCTCTCAAAAAATTATACTTCACCGCAACGTTGGTATCGCCGATTCCAGACACTTTGTTCGGCACCGTTCCGGTGGCGTTAAAGATCGTAAGGAAAGGGACCTCGATACCGATTTCCACGTTTTCCAAAAGCCCATAGCCAAGCTCAAAGCTGGCGGTGTTTTGCCGCACGTTAGGTAATGAAGCAGTGCGTAGCCAGTCTATCTCGTTGCTGAACTCGAAATGAAAGCGACCCTTAGGAGTGGTATCCGTGTCGTCAATGACGAACGGTTGCTGTGCGCGGGTAGATGAAGCCAGGAAAACCGCGAGTAGCAGTAGGAAGAATGGTCTAAGAGACTTGCGTCTGATCCGCGCTTCAATCATTCGATATGTGCGGTTTGTGGGTTCTTTGATATCTCAAGTCCCCGGCAAAGATCGCAATCGCTCGTTTAAATGTGAACGGTCCGCCATAACCTTCAGCAATGGGCCATGCGAGGTGAATTCAACAATACTCACTGATCCTACGGGACAGCCCAGCCGATAACGAAAGCGTCCAACATCAATACCGAGTAAGCCACAAAGAATAATTCTGATTGTCGCTTTATGAGAAACCACCAGCACGTTAGTATGGCTGAAACGTGCAGTGATGTCTTCAACAACCTGCAAGCTGCGCCGCGCAACTTCAACAGCCAGTTCCCCTCCCGTCGGCGCGTGCCAGGCCGGGTCGGCCAGCCAGTTAACATAGTCGTCGTGATAGTTCTGGTCTACGTCTTCTTTTGTTCGCCCCTCCCAACTCCCGTAGGCAATCTCATTTAGACCAGCACATCTTTCGGGCTTGATCTTCAATGCGTGGCCAAGTGGTTCAGCGGTGGTGGTAGTTCGCCGCAGTTGACTGGTGAAGATTCCCGCCCAGGAATTTGACTGGTAGGCCTCAGCGAAAGCATGGGCCATCTCCAGGCCCTCCTCGGTGAGTTCCGGATCGAGCCCTGAACCGCAAAAGACATCTTCGCGGCTGAGCGCTGTTTGCCCGTGACGGAGCAGATAGAGTGACAGAGGCATTCAGAGTGGCCGGAGCGGAAGGACAACCAAAAACGGATAGATGGCTCGTTTACTTAGCCCGAACCGAGCCGCTGATTTTCTTTTTGGTGGTCTCGCCTGTTTTCAAAACGGGCAGGCCCAAATCGACGTCTGCGTGTGGTTGAGGAATAACGTGAGTCGCGACGACCACGCCGACTCTCTTACCCGCCGCCGCTCCAGCATCGACAGCCGCGCGAACAGCGGCCACATCGCCCCGCACGATCGCCGTGACCAAACCAGCGTCAATCTTTTCCCAACCAACCAGTTTAACGTTGGCAGCTTTGACCATGGCGTCGGCTGCTTCGATCATGGCCACCAGGCCCATGCATTCAACCATTCCAAGTGCTTCCGGCATTTTGATTCTCCACGTTGTGGCGTCAAGCTTATCTACTTGTCAGGGAAATTTCCAGCTACGACTTGTGACTGATTGCGCCCGCTGCCGATTGCTAGTTTGAGCGCTGCGACTCTATCTACGAGCGTTGCGATGAAGTCAGTACCCCCCGAATTGAGGTTACTTTGTCATGAGGTCAGTACCACCTCGCGGTAAGCGGGTGGGTCGGTTCGTTGCCAATTGCCAATTGCCGATTTCAAATTGTTCTTTGCCAGACTGCCAATCGGCATTTGGCAATCGGCAATCGGCAACGCGCTCACCCACCCGCTACCCGCGAGGTGGTACTGACTTCATGACACCAAGTCGGGACTTACCGAGTTTCTTAATTCCTTAACGAATGAATCGGCGCGGGTATTCTGCCACCGCGCCTAATGAAATCCGCAGACGAAAACTTATTCACTGCCATGATCGGAGCGCTTCCCAAGAGTCCACCAAACTCAACCATCTCCCCCACGTCACGTCCGGGCACCGGAATGATCCGCACGGCAGTCGTCTTATTGTTCATCACGCCAATCGCCATTTCATCAGCAATGATCGCCGAAATCGTTTCAGCCGAAGTTGAACCAGGCACCGCTACCATGTCGATGCCAACCGAGCAGACACTGGTCCACGCTTCAAGTTTATCAAGCGACAAAGCTCCCAGCATGGCCGCCTCGATCATTCCCGCGTCTTCCGAGACAGGAATGAAAGCGCCGCTCATCCCGCCGACGGAGCCGCTGGCCATTGCGCCACCCTTCTTTACTGCGTCCGTCAGCAGAGCAAGCGCGGCGGTGGTGCCATGAGTTCCTGCTCTTT
>DASQKG010000252.1:0-8137 GCA_035630655.1 Pyrinomonadaceae bacterium | reverse complement strand
TCCTCGCAATTCTTTTACGAGATTAATCTCTTTGAGGAGCGAGACTAACGATAAATGCGCCGAGACCTTGGATTGGGTTTGTTATGCCAGTCTCTGGTGATAATCTTTGCAAAATGGAAACACCTGCGCCAGTAATTGCACGGGCGGAATGATGAACAGTTTCGGCAAAGACTCTCTCTCTTAGGTACCCATAACATTTACGAAGAACTTAAAGGAGAAAAGAATGGAACGCAAAACCGCATCCGATTATCCGCAGGAGTTGTTAGACCTGTTTCACGAATACCAGCACGGCGACATCGACCGGCGCACATTCCTCGATCGTTCCGTGAAGTTTGCAGTCGGCGGCCTGACTGTCGCGGCGATCTTTGAAAGCCTGAGACCCAACTACGCCTGGGCGCAGCAGGTGCCGGCGGACGATAAGCGAATAAAGGTCGGCTACGAAGTCGTGCAATCCCCAGACGGTAACGGCTCGATCAAGGGGTACCTGGCTCGTCCTGCGAAAGGGAAAAAGCACCCGGTGGTGCTGGTCATTCACGAGAACCGCGGACTCAATCCTTATATCGAAGACGTAGGGCGGCGCCTTGCGCTGGCGAACTTCACCAGCTTTGCGCCCGATGGATTGACGTCGGTCGGCGGCTATCCGGGCAGCGACGAGGCAGGCGCCGTCGCCTTTCGCAAGGTGGACGGAAAGAAGATGACTGAAGATTTCGTCGCGGCGGCCAAGTGGCTTAAAGCGCGTCCCGATTCAACCCGCAAACTGGGCGCAGTTGGATTCTGTTTCGGCGGCGGGATGGTGAATCAATTGGCCGTGCGGCTGGGTCCTGATCTAAATGCCGGCGTTGCGTTCTATGGCCGCCAGGCAGGCGTAGAGGATGTTCCAAAAATTTCCGCCCCACTGCTGTTTAATTACGCGGGCAACGACCAACGCATCAATGATGGCAGGACAGCTTACGAGGCGGCGTTGATGGAGAACAAGAAGGTGTACGCATCGTACATGTACGAGGGCAAACAGCACGGCTTCCACAACGACACGACGCCGCGCTATGACGAAGCCTCTGCCAAACTAGCATGGACGCGCACCCTCGAATGGTTCAACAAGCACCTGCGATAGGTCGGAGTGGTTGGGTTAAGCTGGCTTCATAAGTTTCGGTAGACCGGGTGTCGCAATGGCTGCACCTACCGAATCAGTTCCCTTCAACTGGTTTACGCGAAGTCACGCTTGTTGTCTTCTAAAAACGCCACGTTTGCGTGTCGTCGTCTAACGCACAGCACCCAGTACGTACCTCTTCTCAAATCTCTTTCCATATGTGTGTTGCCGCACGGACGCGTGGCATTTTCTGTCCCATATTCATTCAAAGGCTAATTGCTCGACCAAATATTCCACGTGAGTCACGCTTTAACGTCTGACCCGGTTGGGACCTTGATTCATTAGCAAAAAACGGGTATCTATGAAAGCATTATTATGATCAAAGGGGATTCGACCAACCCGCTCATCCTGGTAGTGGAGGATGTCCACGAGACACTCGACGGCATTGAAAAGCTGCTGAAGGTGGACCGCTACCGCGTCACATTGGCCCGAGATGAACAGGACGCGATTGAGAGCGCCCGGCGAGAGCCGCCCAACCTGATTCTGGTGAGTTTGGGCGGATTAGCACGCGAAGTTATTGTGAGCGCGCGTCGCATCCGTGAAAGAGCGGAGTTGGGAGAGGACGTGCCGGTGGTCGTCTTTTGCATTGAAGAGATCCCGGAGGGCGATGAAGTTGCGATCGGTGAAAATGTACACGTCACACGTCCTGACAACTTCAATCAACTGCGAAGTCTCCTCACTCGGCTCCTGCAACTGGTTCCAACACCCGCTTAAAAAACGGAGTTTATAACTTACCCGACACAGGGGGAGTTAGGAACGGCCCTAGCGAGATTGTAGGGGCGTCCCTCCGTGGGCACCCTGTCTTTCCCCAGCGCGGGCCGCCCACGGAGAGACGCCCTACAATTTGTCTCACCCTATGTGTGTTAGCGCACAGATGAGAAATCACGGCTCGTCTAAATTCTAATCTTCCGTTCAAGTAATCGCCCCAACCAGTCGCCAATCCTGCCTAAAGATAGGAGCGTTACGTTGTGTCTTTCAATATACAGTGGGCTGACACGCACGACTGCTTTGCAAACCGCTCATCTTCCGACGCCGCCGATCGGGTGGTGCTAACGGTGTTGGACCACCTGGGCGCGCGACCTGAACTACGGCAAGTCCTCCAACTAAATGGTTATCGTGTTATTGACACGGACAATGGGCAGGATGCGGCGAAAAGCGCTTTTCAAACGCATCCCGATCTCCTCGTGGTCGATATGGATGTGCCGTTACTTTATGAATTGGTGGCCGCGCGCCAGATCCTCAAGCACGCCAGGGTGGGACCGATGCCGGTGGTGATCGTTACCCATGAAGACATAGTAGATCCAGCGCCGATGATGGAGGTGGGCGCCAGTCGTCACGAGTATGTCACGCGACTTTCGGACTATCAGGAGCTACAACCTCTTCTCGATTACCTGTTGCCGGTGATGCCGTCAACCGATTACGCCGGCGCCAGGGAAAGATCCATTTCCGAAACGGCGGGACAGAATTCGTTTGACACACCGGCAGCGAGCGCGCCAGAACATCATCGACATCGAGATACTGCCGCGTTGAGTCCGAATATGAAGCCGGGTGAACCAGTTCATCGGGCCTTCCCGAATGACTCTCTATGAGTGCTCGCTCGCCTTTCAGGCTTGTCAGCTCGTCTTTGATCAGTGTCAAGTTGGGTGTGTCTACAATAACCATCAGGTCACCTGTGGCCATACTGCCTTTTTGCCTGCCCCCGAACGCGCCGGCCGCTTTCGCTTCCTTCCCGTCGAAACTCGCCTTTGTGCGCCAAGCTTTGGCCCAATCTCGGCCTTGCCACTTAGCAGCGCGTCCTTGAATAAACTGTCGAAGCCGGGTAGCAATTCGATGTGACGTTGTTGTTGAAATTCCTCGACCCACGAACCAACGGCCGCCGACCATCTGTTTGGATCTTCCGCAGAATTGTCCTTTGAAGTGATCTCAGGAACATTACGTTCCTGTTCCTTGATAATTTTGACTGATCGCGTTCTATTCATGCGTTGCCTGTGATGTGTATATGAGTAGGTGGTAGCCGGGTCGGGTTTGTTTTCGCGATCTGCAGCGACTAGGCGGCTATCGTTTGCGGCTTAAAAACGAACTCGTTGATTCTTCCAAGCAGGCTTTCGATATCGGGTTTACTGACGTAGGCATTGGCTCCGGCATCTAACCCCTTCTGCTTGTCCGTTTCATAAGCTGCGCCTGAGAAGAAGAGGATGGGCGTGTGCGCGTCCAGGTCGCGGACCCGGCGACACAACTCAAAGCCATCGAGATCGGGCAATGTTGAGTCCAGCAAGTAAAGATCGAAGCGTTCGGCCTGAATCGACGAGAGGGCTTCAGCAGCAGTTCCAACCGACTTGGCTTCGATAAATGCCATCTTCAATAACAGACCTAACATCTCACGAGAGTCTTCATTATCGTCGACGTAAAGGACACGTGGTCGGGGGTCAGATGGCAACGGTGTTTCCTAACTTTAAAGGTGTAAAGGATTCCGGATGAGGTTAAAACATCTAAAACGATTGATCTGTGCGCCAACACACATATAAAAACATAATGTGTGTCTTTTCAGGTAGCACAGACATTCCTGTCTTCTTTGCGAAATAGACCTGTCAAAGGGTAACAACACTCAACAGCGTAAAACAGACAGGAATGTCTGTCCTACTTGCTTTGTGTGATGGCGCACAGACTACGAGTTTGATGAGCTGTACTTTGGCTGTAGTCACTATTCTTACATCACCGAAGACAGTCGTAAGACTGCGAATAGAAAGAAAATGCAATGTCCTTCATGGATCTGATGACGATCGGAATGTTCATTTCAAATCGACAGACAAGTTCGGCGTTGTCGTTTGCCTCGTGGATAGTGCTCGGTTTGCTGACTGGCTTCATCGCCAGCGTACTTCTTAACAAGACAGGGCACGGCCGAGGTCGCGACTGCTTGATGGGTATTGTCGGGGCCGTTATCGGCGGTTTTCTATCTAATCTTATTGGAAGGCCAAGTGAAGGCGGTCCGGATTTCTATAGCTTCATTGTGGCCGTAGTCGGCGCGGCTGTATTCATGTTCGTTTATCATGCCCTGTTTCGCCAGGGCCGTTTTCTTCAAATGAGGTAAGCATCGTAGTTGATTGCGACCACAAGTGAAGTTTTGTTCTCAACGTAAAAGTCCTCAAGGAGTAAGTTTATGATCGAAGACCCGAAACAAAATGTGGACCCGAGCGATGTGCAATTCAAGAAAGGCGTTGAAGCCGGACTGAATTCCGCAAAGGACACAAAGAATTGGAAGGCCGGTAATTTGTTAGGCCAGGAGCTTAAAGATGAAGCTGAAAACACAGAACCAGCGCCGGCCCTTCCGAGAGCTGCTGATAGATCCTCAACGCCGCTTTTTGTGAGCCTTAGTACGCAAGGAAATCAGGGAAATGCGCAGGATGAGAAGGATGAAACGGAAGAATAGCCAGCCCGAAGCAGGCGAAGGAACTGTTCGAGGTTAAGCGACCGGTGCAGCATGTGACGCTACTATTTGCCAGGAGTGTTCCTCCTGTTTCTCCAGGACATTTGTATAGTTGTATTTCCCGCTTATGTCTCGACCTCTGTATTGCCCTTTCATCGTGAAGCGCCCGGCCATCACAGCCGTTTCCCCGTAGATTCTGACTGTCATATCTTCGGTAGAGAGCGACTCAAACGCCAGGTTCCCGGACTTAATGTCTGCAAGCGCCTGTTCTTTGTTACTGAATTGAGCAAAGGGAAACGTAAAGATGAAGCCTTCAGTCCAGACACGGTCAAACAACTCCGGGTCACCCTGCAGGTAGGCCGCAACCCACCCACGTTCCAGGTCCTTAAACTCCTCGTTAATCTCGAGATTGCGATTTACTTTCTTACCCACTGCGCCTCCAGTGTGCTCAACAATTTCTGAACCTAAAACCGTTATGCGAATTGCAAACTGTTCTCCTAGACCTTGTCTGAAGAACATAGGCCTTGCCAACGCCTATGAAGTCAGTACCACCTCGCGGTAGCGGGTGGCTTCTCTTACATTGCCAATTGTCAATTTCCGGCAGGATCCACCTACCTTGGCGCACTCGCTCGGATTGTGATCTCCGTACCGCTGGGGAGCTCGAAGTTGTCTTTGCCCTGAACATAAACCGAGCCGGCCCCACCAGCGTTGATCAGGGTGACGCCTTTCCGGGCGATCCGATGTCGAAAGGTAATTGCTAAAGCAGAGCTAAGACATCATATCAATCGAGGGGAAAGGAGGTCTGTGCGCTCGCACACATAGGGGAACTGGATCGATCAGTGGTTAGACATACTTCACGATTGCCCTCATGTTCGTCCAGGACATGATCACCTGAGCCTTACCGCGTTCGCCCATAAGCCAAGCCCTCAGCTAAGACTCGAAGAGCGCAGTGTGGAAAAGCTCGGTGTTTTCCTGAACACGGTGGGCTCACGTTTCCAAGTTTTATGAGGAAAAGGCGCTACTCAACAGCTGGTCACGTGCTTCAGATTGTCGTTGTGCAATTATTTTCTGTAAAGTCTCAGGAAGCGTCAGAAGACCCTCAGGCTTGGTTACGTAGGCGCGTGCGCCGCACTGCATAGCCTTCTTTTTGTCGGCATCAAAAGCGGCAGCCGAGTAGAACACGACAGGCAAATCAGGGTTGACCTCGCGTAGCTTGTGGCACACCTCGATCCCTGTCATATCGGGCATCCGATAATCAAGCAGGACAATATCGAAGGGCAATTCCTTGGCGAGAGCAAGGGTTTCCCGGCCTGTGGGGACAGCTACTACCTCAAAACCGCCTCTAGACAAAATCAGAGAGGTAACTTCGCGGGAATCGGCATTATCCTCCGCTAAGAGAATTCGGTGCGGCATGGGGGAACCTCCTCACGGGTTGGCAATTTTCCGTCCTAACATCGCAGGGTACCTGCGGAAGTCCTAGCCAAGCAGTCTATCAAATTCGTCTTTCACCACCCGATAACATTCGCAGACCGTCTCTTCCAGTTTCTCCCGGTCCAGGATAGTAATACGACCGCGCACGTAACTTATCGCTCCCGAATCCTGCAGTCGCCCGGCCGCCACAGTGACGCCCTCGCGCCGCACGCCCAACATATCCGCAATCAATTCCTGCGTCATGATCAATTCATCTGAAGGAATCCGATCGTGGCTCAGCAGCAGCCAACGGCAAAGTTGCTGCTCGACGGAATGAAGACGGTTGCAAACCGCCGTCTGTGATATTTGAGTGATTAATGCTTGGGTATAACGCAGGAGCAACTGTTGGAATTTCCCGCCTAGCGCGAATTCATCTTTTAGAACCCTTGCCTTCATACGGATGGCGCTTCCGGCGCTCTGTACGACAGCCCGGTTCGGCATAGTGCCGCCACCCATGAAGAGCGCAATCCCAACCACGCCATCATTACCAGTTAACCCCATCTCAGCGCTGGTGCCGTTTTCCATGGTGTATAGCAAAGATACGATTGAATCCGTAGGGAAAAAAACATAATCCAACTGTCCGCCGAATTCATATACAACCTGGCCGAGTGAAAACGACACTTCCTGCATTTGGGGAACCAGGCGTTGATACTCCTCAGGCGGAAGTGCGGCGAGCAGCCGATTTGCGACGGGCTCATTAAGTCTGGGGTTTAACGACATACGTGCTCTCTAAGTTTGCGACTCAAATAGAGGGCGACAAGAAAAACCAGGGGCATGGATGAGATCAATCTTCAAGTTGGGCTTGAATAATACGTGCAAAGCATAACATGAGGTCCCCGGGCTTGGAAATTCTGCATGCGCTATGTAGTACTTATGTACTATATGCTTCCTTTGACATACATCACTCAGAAGCGTAAGGTTGAATCGAACCGAGACCAGCTAACTCCATTCTCAGCTCTTCTGGACCCGCCAGATCGTCTGAAACCTACAGCTCAACTACCAAAAGTCCAGGGTGCTTACCTTCGCGGTTAATTTTGTAATTATTTGGCCGTTCGAAACGAAAGTAAGAAGCGCATTCCACTTCCCTACTCCATTGGCCCCAGGCTTTGGTAGACAACCAAAAGGAGACCGAAAGAAGTTATGACGACGAATATTCAACCACTGCACGACCGGGTGATTGTGAAACGGATTGATGAAGGCGAGCAGGTTCGCGGCGGCATCATCATTCCCGACTCTGCAAAGGAGAAACCACAGGAAGGCGAAGTGATCGCTGCCGGCCTTGGCAAGTACAAGGAAGACGGCACACGTCAACCACTCGACGTTAAAGCAGGTGACCGCGTGTTGTTTGGCAAGTACAGCAGCTCGGAGATCAAGATCGATGGTGAAGAGCTATTGATCATGCGCGAGGACGAAATTCTTGGAATCATCCAACGCGCGGGTGCGGCTGCCGGCGGCAAGAAGAGCAAGTAAATTTTCATGTAACGCAAACTGTTAGTTTGCGGACGGTTGGATACACGAATCGTCGCCTCCAACCAACGATACGCAAACTAACAGTTTGCGTTACAAAATCAGGAGAAAGAAAAAGATTATGGCAAAGCAAATAACTCAAGGTGAAGAGTCTCGTGCGGCGATTCTACGCGGCGTGAATCAGCTCGCTGACGCAGTGAAAATCACGCTGGGGCCGAAAGGTCGTAACGTTGTTCTCGACAAGAAATATGGCAGCCCGACGATCACGAAAGATGGTGTCACTGTTGCGAAAGAGATCGACCTGAAAGATCCCACGGAAAACATGGGCGCACAGATGGTGCGTGAGGTAGCGTCGCGGACCAGTGACGTAGCCGGCGACGGCACCACTACTGCCACCGTGCTGGCCCAGGCCATTTTCCGCGAGGGCGTGAAAACCGTGGCCGCCGGCGCCAACCCTATGGCTTTGAAGCGTGGCATCGACAAAGCAGTCGAGCGTGCAACTAAAGAGATTAAGAAAATGTCGAAGCCAGTCACCGGGGAAATGATTGCTCAGGTCGGCACGATCTCGGCGAATGGCGACAACACTATCGGCGAGTTGATAGCCGAAGCGATGGGCAAGGTTGGAAAAG
>DASQKG010000251.1:0-10286 GCA_035630655.1 Pyrinomonadaceae bacterium | reverse complement strand
GTAATCTGCGGGTCGTGCCGCGGTCATCGCGCTCGCCGACGAAGCTGTGTCGTCCAGTCGACCATCCTTTCGAAGAAACCCGGTGGGAATCGTTTGAGGCGGACATACTCGTTGGGATTGTCAGGGGGAACCTCCATCAGGTTGTGTCGGCAGTAAGTCCCGATGAAATCGGGACGCCAGCCTTGGACCACTGCCCCCTCAAATCCTTTTCGTCCCAGCGGGGCGAAAGAGACGTGAACAAAGAAGAACGCCGACCCATCGAGGGTCGGCGAAGTGTTGTTTGGTCCTTGATCCCAGGGGCGCTGCCGCTGGCTATCTTATTTCGCGCCTTCGGCGCTTAGACTTGACGCGTTGCGCGCGGGCGACTGAACCCGCCCAAACAGAAATTTGATTGGTGGAATTTGGTGGAATGACTAATGAACGCCCTGATGAAGGATTGATAAAGAAAATGTACGTTGACCGAACAAGAATTCATGAGGACAACCTTACGCTCTTGCGAGCGCCGTGAGAGCGGTTGTTAACAACGCGTGTGAGACTTACCAAAACGCGTTGCCGAAACTAAAAGAACATTACCGAACCTGAAGGAACTGCCGCTAAGAATTACTCGCTTAAACGCGCGAAATTTACGCCCAATTTTCACCGTCAACCAAAACAAAAGTGCGCGACACCATCAATAAAAAAGACTCGCGCACTGAAAGGGCCTGGTGACTTCTTCTGTCTCCTTTGTGGTTAAAAGCCACTTTCGGGCGCAGCTATTTACGGAGCGAGTTTGATGATTCCATCTTCCGCGGCGTCCGCCATTGCGGCAATCACCTAGTGAGGCAGCTTGAGCCAAGCAACTCAGCCTATCACTCGAGGATGTCATTTTTTTGGCTGGATTTTGTCCCACTGAATGTCATCAATACTGGTAACCGTTCCCCCTTCCTTCCACACCTTTTCCAGACTAATAGCACGTCGAGCAAATTCTTGCGCGAACGGCAGTAGCTTCTCGGTCGTTAACCATTCTAGGGCGTCGGCATGAACGAAGTCGATTCCAAAGAATGTGTGAGATCCGTGTTTTTGATCCCGTTTCGCTTCGAGCCTCAGCACCCTAATCCAAGGCGTTAAAATGGGGTTAGCCGCTTTGCTCGGAGCTTCCACCAAAAGCATTGAGGTATCGAGTACGCATAGACATAACACGAGCGTCGGAGTCGGCTTCTCCGAGTGTGAAAGGGCACTATCGAGTTGAACTTTGTACCGAATCGATTTGATTAATGGAAGGATGATGTTGTTGTAGGGTTCCTCACCCGACAGAAGTACTTTCTTACCGTTTAATGTAGCTTGGCTGAAAGATGCGCACCTTGGAGGTTCCTGAACAAACGGTAAACTTGCCAGGTTTAGAACCAATTGATTAGGCGCCGGCAGATACATCCTACTTCCGACGCCACCCTTTGCCTCCTCGATGTTGGCTACAACCGCGCTTACCACCGGGAATTTGGGTGTTTCTGGATTAGAAACTCCTTTGAAAAAGACATAGGGATGGACACTGCGTTTGCACTCAATCAGTAAGACCAAACGTGGAGTCACCGCGTCATCTGGGCTAGTCAACAATTTGGACGCCAAAATATCAAGACTTCTGTGCTCCTCGGTGTCTTTATCAATGAAGCCCCACTCCTCCGCGATGTTAAAGCCTGCGGCAATCAACTTTTCCGCCACGACACCCTGTAATGGGTAACCCGACTTTTCAATGGCGCTTATTAGCGTTGCCTGATCAACCCATTCAGGGATGACGTTGGTTGTGGGATTTGACGGCGCGAAACTAATTGGCGTCGACTTCTGACCTATAGTCATAACAATTGTTGCTCTGGGCGCTCTTCTAGATTCGCAGAATCGAAGGCCTGACCAGGGTGCTTTCTTTCAAATCAGTGTTACTCTTCCAATAGCATTCTCGTAGCGCTTTGTTCGGCTTGTCGGTCATATGATTTTGCTACTTCTTTAAGCGCTTCGGCCAATCTGTGATAACCAGACAACTCCACATCCTCGGCCTTTTTGCGATAGTAAGATGCCAGGTCTCGCTCGGCTCGACCTTCGGCATCAGGGAAATAGACCCCTCGCGAGCTGAATATTGCCATCGCGTAGCCGTTTCGCACGTCATCAGCATCTCTTGCATTTAGTATTTCGGCTGAAGCCTTATGCAGCCAAAGGCCAGACGGGTCTGGGGGCGATCCAAAGAGTACTTTGCCAACATACTCTTTCGCGACTTCGAGGTGCCCTGACTCAGAGCACTCCAGTTTCACTTGTTCGAACCACTTAGTTAGAGCTTCGCCGTCAAACGTTCCGTCTTCGTTACTCCCAGGCGGCGTTGACCAGTTTTGCAGCAAACGAAAGGCATTCGATGCGAGAGCTTGTCGATTTTTTGTTGGGGGTTCCGAGCTTTCGTCCTCATTCTTCGACCGAAACATTAACTGAATGACTTCGCAAAAGAAATGCGGGTTTGTACCCAGGGCTCGTTCAAGCGTAACGGGCGACGGAGCAGACATTCCGTCTAGCAAAGCGAGAAATTGCCATTCGATTTTGAAGAGTTCGTTTGGATTGGTTTCAGGATTTTTCTGAAGTACCCCAATCAGTTGTGTGATGGCATGCGGATCTAAAGCACCCGCCTCTTCTTTTGTTGGAGCCAAAGCATTCAACACCCGCACAATTTGGTGAGGATTCATTGACTCCTGACTATAAAACATCTTGTCGAGAACGCTGATAGCGGCATTCACCCTGTTGCTCTCGAGCAATCGATCAACCGCCCACTGCAAATCCTCCTTCGCTTGATAGGGGTTCACTTGAGCTTTTTCCCAATACAATTTTTCATGAGAACCCAGCACATGGATTGCGCGTACCCACGTTTCGTTGTTAAACGGCAAGCGGGCCAGTAGCGTTGCCTTCTCCTCAGTCGTCCATGTGTTCATGTCGAGATTGTCAACCCACGTCCAGCCCCTCGATTGCAATCGCCCTAATACGAAACCAGCAGCGCAATACGTCATCGCCTTACTTTCCGACTCCAATAGGCTTGGTAGAATTTGCTTCTCGTCAGCGTCTCGCGCGGTCTCGCCAAAAGCGAACCCGACCTTCCATGGGGATTCAACTGTTTCGGCTAAATCAAAAATTCCTGCTATGCCTTCATCCGCGTACGCATCCTCAATCGCGTGGTGCCGCCGTTGGTCTAGGAGACTCTGCTGCTGGTGAAAGTCATCCTTCTCCTCATAAAGATCGAAGTCCCTTTCTGTGAACAACCGGCGATGTTTGAGAATGGGAGATTGCGGCTGTAGTGCGTTTGCTATTCCGGTAAGCCGTTCGATTTCTTTACCAGGCATCGCCCATTCCGCGTCCGCGTACTTGTGATGTATCGTCAGCATCTCAACCAATTCGTTCCAAATGGGCAGCCTTTCATCCTCAGGTAAAGACGTGATCGCATCAGAGGCTAGATATTCGAGCACCTGCTCCCGGGCATTAAAAGGAAGATTATTCATGCGACGCACAAGAGCAACGAGCTTGTTCCTATTGTGCTTTGCAGCTTCAATCGCCAATTCTGCATATGCATTAATCTGTTCCACGTAATCAGCATCAGTCGTACCTTCGGTCCAATCATCGGGGATAGTGTTTCTAAAGACTGGCTTGTGTGTCATTGAGGATGATTGCTGCGATCTTGGAAGTAGGTTAATTAAGAGGTTCCACGCAACTTCCGGTAATTCCTTTTGAAGGATAGCTACGGCGCTTATTCGCTTAGCGACTGGCGCGCAAGTCTGAGGGAACCAGGGCAGCAGAATTGTCCATAGCGAATTTGCAGGCCTGTTAGCCCAGTTTCCGCCTGGATCTCTGGCGGCAAGTTCACCGAGAACAACAACGACTCGAGCTAGATAGGCCGGATCCCACGCCAGCGTTTCCAACCCCCATAATAGTCCTGTGATATAGATCCGTCCTGCTATACCAGATCCTTCTTGGGCAAATACACCCTCCAATGGACTCGGTTGTTCTTTTAAGGCATGTTCTATCGCGTCCAGAAATTCCTTCGGCGCTGCTTCGGCAAGCAACGGCATCACATCGTTCAAGCTCGCCCATATATTCCATGAAGCATGTTTAAGGATGTCTTGTACCGTGAGTCGGGCTGTATTCTCGGCCTTATAGCGCGAACACGAGGTCAAGTATTGCGGGTATGCGCTAAGAAGCGCTAGCGTTTCAGCCAAACCCTTTCTTAAGGACTGAGAATGTTTGAGCGTTTTCCCATACAGGGATGCAGCGAACCGCTGATCCTTTTCTAAATCAAATTCAGGGTTCTCCTCTCTCAAAACCTCGACGGCGACTTTATGAAATCGGTCGAGATAATCATCGAATATTCTGGGTCCCAGAGCCTTCCACGCGGCAATGCGGTCGTCAACCTTCCAACGTCCGTCCGTTTGTTCGATCGGCGATCCCGGAAGCAATGAAACTTCTCGGACCGCGGCAACCCATTGCTTTGTGTCCTTAATTGTCACCTTCTATCAACTTTCTGATCGTATCGCGGTCACCGTCAGACTTTTCGTTCCAAGAACCAAGAAGCGAGGCGTACGCCAGTGCATCCTTTTCGTCTCCTCCGAGATCATTTAATACTTCTCGCGTCTGCGTCTCATTCTGATTCGACAAAGTTTCATCGAATGCTCTCGTGCTCGACGTCGTCCCGATCATCCCCCCCACATTTTCAAGCGTGACTGTTTCTGACGTTTCATTAAACGAGCCAACTGAATATCTAAATTCATCGCGCACTTCATGAAGTCGGCCTTTCAAAGCCTCAAAAGACCGAAATCGCTTGATGAACACTCGCTCGAACCCCTTATCAAAAAGCGACGTAAGTGCGGGCGACCCTATTCCGTCCAACATTGATTTCACCGATGGACGTTGGTGAGGCTTTAAGCCTTCGTGATCTTCCAGGTGCACAGGGGCCTTCCCCGTAAGCACATAAAAAAGAATCGCGCACACCTGGGAAATATCGGATTCCACATGCCGTTTCGTGCTGTCTCCAATTTGTAATTCGGGTAGGTGCAGTAATCGATTCCCGAGTTGTTGGCCCTGAGGAGTAATCGGCGATCTGTCCGCGTCTACCTCATTGAAAGAAAGTCCAAAATCAATCAAAACCGGATCGGCGATATTCCGCCGGCGCAGAAGGATGTTGTCCTGTTTGATGTCGCGGTGAATAATACCTTTCTGATGGCAGTAACTAACCACATCTGAAAGTTCCATAACAAGAGCAATGGCCTCATCCGGTTTCAGTGGCGATTCAGTTACGCGGTCCTCCAACTTGTGGCCATCGATATAGTCCATTACAAAGAACAGTGGAACAGCGACATCGTCAAACGCATCAGTGTTAGATTCGATGATTTTCGGGAGTCTGGGGTGATCCAGTTGTTGAAGTGCTTGCACCTCGCGATGCATGCGGCGCCGCCGCTCCGGGTCCTTTTGCTTATGTAAGATCTTCAACACATACTTATCGGCATCCTGATCGGAGCCACTTCGCTTTACGACGAAGGTAGTTCCCTGACCACCGCTGCCGAGCTCGGAGACAATTTCCCAAAACTTTTCCCACGGTTTTCGTTTTAAGTTTGGCTTACCTTCTTCCAAATTTCTGATTACCTACATATGAGAGTCACGGAGAACTGCAAACAAGACTAGTATTAGATTTTCCATTCCACAAGTCTTTGTTTGTTTTTCTCAAAGCGGGCAGATCCCGTTGCGTTGGGAGTATTTGGGGTTGGGTCATGAGGTTGAGAATTTGGATGCGGGACCCTAACACGAATTAGAGTCAACAGACGGGAGGGGGTCAGGCCTTCGATTCTGCGATTGGCCATCAGTAGGGGAGCCACTTTATTCTTCATCTCGGATGGAAGAAATTTTCAATCTACAATTCGCAATGCTTATCACCCACCACGTTCCCTTTAATCACCCCGCGCCCTTAACCAATGACCGCGCCGCCTCTCCCCGAACACATCGAATTCCATCGCGACCGCATCTGGCCCCGGTACGAAGGCCACCGCGTTGAAAGGGCTGTTGACGCCGAACGCTTCATCGCCGATGTGGGATTTGCAAAATACGCTGACAGATGCCTGTTGTGGTGAATGGTGAATGGAAAATGGTAAATGGTGAGCGAGTAGCAGCGTCGGATCGGAAATGATTTACGATCCGGGGTCTTCGATTTTGCGATTCTAAATCAGTAGTGCCGATGATTCATGACCAGTGAGGAGTAAATTAACGCACTGACTGCGTAGCCAACGCACAGCGGAACGGCTATAGGGGGCAACTAACCCCTAATCGACAATTAGCAAAAGCGGGCGCGTCCTACTACCTGTGATGCCCCGCTTTTGTGTTCACTGTCTCCCTTAAGAACGGGCTAGTTTCTGCGTGGGCCGCGACTTCTTGGTTCAACCCGCGGACCTCTTGGCTCAAGCGGCGGAAAGTACCGCCCTTGATCTTGGATAATGCGTGGGCCTTGTCGCCGAGGGGCGGGCCGGGTGTACGTCGTCGTTTTTCCACAGAGAATCCCAAGGCGACAGTTTCGCCGTTGCGCCGCCTCCGTTGTACTTACATCGAAGCTAATGAATAAGAGTGAAACCCCGAGGAGCACTGCTTTTTTCAACATTGGTCGGATTCCTCCTACGAGAATTTGAAGAGCTTGCCAATGTGATGCCCGTACACTGAGTGTTTGTTGTCCGGTCAAGTTATGGTAATTGTCGGCCAACACAGATTTAAGAGAGCATTTAACGCCTTGCTGGTGCACGCCGACCAAGCCGTATTGTGGTCCAGGTCGACCATCGTTTCGAAGAAACCCGGTGGGAATCGTTTAAGGCGGACATACTCGTTGGGATTGTCAGGGGGAACCCCCATCAGGTTGTGGCGTGCGTTTACCGGGGCGTTTGGGTAAACCTTAACGGTGTAATCCCGGCGTCCCCCTGATCCAGGATTTGCTGATCGCACGCACATTCGCTTTGACACCTTCAGGCGTATCCAGCACCGAAGATCGCTATCCGAGAGGGTGAGGTTGGGGTCAGGCCTGAGATTCTGCGATTCTCCAATATTCTTGTCTGTGGCAGTTCGCCACTGTAGCATCAATGCTTTTCACAGCCGTTCGTGGCCACGCCATGATTAATCAAACAGACACGCCCTTACTTACGCGCGGGTTACTGCCCCGCAGCGGAGTTTCGGATGACGACGCGTAAATGTAAATTGGGAATACTCGCGATTGCGGTACTTCTACAGGTGCACGTTGGCGCCAGTTATCTTTTAGCTCAAGTTCCCCAAGCCGAAGCTATCACCCGACAGGAAACACTTCGCGGCTCGGTGACGCCGGAACGCGAATGGTGGGACGTGCTGCACTACCACTTGCAGGTGGAGTTCTTACCGGAAACGAGAAGGTTGAGAGGGTCGAACACTATAACTTTCAAGACACTAAAATCGGGAAACAAAATGCAAACCAAAGAGCAAAGGGCAGAGAGCGAGAGTGAAGAGTGAAGAGTGAAGAGTGAGTTTACTCTACTGTTAGCTATTACAAAGATCACCCACGGGCGACTCGCAACTAAAATTTGAACGAGAAGGAAACGTCTACTGGGTAATGTTTGAAAAGGACATTCACGCCGAGGACAAGATCGAAATATTTTACGATGCTTCCTACCCATCACGATCCAAGTCCGATTCTTTTGAATTATTCCACGCGGGACTTCCATATTTCCGGATCGCGACGCGAGTGGAAAACCGCTATCACCTGAATCTCATCCGGAGTGACTTCATAAAACATAGCGAACGGAAACCGCCGAATGACTGCGCGTCTGAGCGTTTTGTAAATATTTGGATATGAATGGGGATTGCGAAGGACTCCCGATAGTGCGTCGTCAACACACTGCATGAATTCCAGGTCCAGATCTTCGCGTTGGAGTGAATATCATTCGCGGGCTTCGGCGAGCTCGGCATCGGCTTCGGGTGCGAACCGAATGATCATTTGCGGTTAACGCGACTCAAGAACTCAGCTTGATCTCGTCCCACGTTCTACCAATAGCTCGGCCTTGGCCCGCATTCGTTCGAGCCGCCTCCAGCCGTCTGTCGAGTTCTCGTTTCTGAGAATCGGTTAACTCAAAAGCCTGATTTTCCTCGGCGATGCTGTCCCAAATTTCCTCAACCAGCAGGATTCGGTCAGGAATGCTGAGCTTCTTCGCTTGTTCGGTTAACTCGCTTTGCATGGCGTCATTATATCAAAGCAACTCGGAGGACCTTGCACGCACCCACCCGCTCTAGCGGTCTGGGCTTTGAAAGCTTTTTGGTTGGCGTTCCTGGGGTTCCGCTGCGCTTCACCCCAGGCTTTATGCCGTCGTCCGCTCCGCGGACTGAGAACCCAATGGCTAAGTCCTCGTCTGCGGCAGGCACAGCAACTCTCCCGGTTTAATCCTTCCGACAGCATCTAGAATTCCCGGGACCAGTGCCTTCAAGTCTGGATAAGTAGTGCCACTCGAAATTAAGACCAGAACTGCGATTTGAAATTTCTTTATGTCTTGTTGGAAGCGCAGATTTTGATCGACAGTGATGAGCACATCAAACTGGTCTGACGCGGCTCGCAGCAGTTCACCATTTTCCAATCCGCCAAAGCCGGCTTCGACCGCCGTCACCACTGAATGAGCAGTCAAGTCCCGTTTAAGATCGTGAACGACACATTCGTCAAGCAGCAACTTCATAACTGGCAAGGAGAGATTCTTTTGACAACTCGAGTACTGCCAACACCTGGTCGCGCGTTACGCTGGGAAACTGACGCAGGAATTCATCTACGGTTTCACCGGTTTCGAGATATTCGAACATATGGCTAATCGGTACTCTCGTGCCCGTGAAGCAGGGCGCGCCGCTCATCCGGTTAGGGTTCACGTTTACAACGTCTTTGATGTTCATTGGGATACCTCGCGCATATTCTACACCTGAAATATCGAATCGGGGGCTATGCTTGCGATTCTTCCTTCGGCGTATACCTCACAATTTGATTTCAGGCGCGGATTTTGAACGCATCGGTTGACTGCCGCTTAGAGCGGCGCATCTTAATGGAGGAGTGACATGGACAAGCAAGCAAAGAATACGATTTGTCTTTGGTACGATGGCGATGCCGAGGAGGCGGCGCGATTTTATGCCGAGACCTTTCCCGATTCATCCGTTGGCGCGGTGCACCTCGCGCCGGGAGACTTTCCGTCCGGTAAAAAAGGAGATGTGTTGACGGTGGAGTTTACAGTGATGGGGATCCCGTGCCTCGGGCTCAATGGCGGACCCGAGTTCAAGCACTACGAAGCATTCTCGTTTCAGGTTGCCACCGTGGACCAGGCCGAAACCGATCGTTACTGGAACGCAATCGTCGGCAACGGCGGCGAGGAGAGTGCGTGCGGGTGGTGTAAGGACAAATGGGGCCTGTCCTGGCAGATTACGCCAATCGCTCTGACCAAAGCCATAACCGATCCCGACGCTGCCGCTGCCAAACGGGCTTTCGATGCGATGATGGAGATGAAAAAAATCGACATCGCTGCTATCGAGGCGGCGCACCGCGGTTGAAGTGGCAACCTGGTAAATGGTGAATGGTAAATCGTGAATGGACGAGGCGGTGTCTGGTGTTAGCGAAAAACCCCGGCTGATCCAGGGTTTGCTGGTCGCAAGCACATTCGGTTTGACAGACTTCGGCTAACACGCCGAGCGGCTACCTTCTCGGTTCATACCGTTTTGCCACTGCCCCGGAAGCGAGCTCCAGGCGGCCCGAGCCAGGTGAGGATT
The DNA here is from genome assembly GCA_035630655.1 of Pyrinomonadaceae bacterium. Taxonomy (GTDB): domain Bacteria; phylum Acidobacteriota; class Blastocatellia; order Pyrinomonadales; family Pyrinomonadaceae; genus PSRF01. The sequence continues at coordinate 500 of DASQKG010000251.1, read as the reverse complement.
CTGAGCCCGCGGAGACTGGCGATAGAGCGAGGTTGTTTCCGAGCAACCCTCTGCCTCCGTCACGGCAAATGTTCTGCTGTCGCCCGCTTCGCGGGCTTTGAAAAGCTTTTTGGTTGGCGTTCCTGGGGTTCCGCTGCGCTTCACCCCAGGCTTTATGCCGTCGTCCGCTCCGCGGACGGGTGCCTGCGTTTTCATATCCTCTTCCGGTGGTCTACGCTTCGCTCCGACCACCGGCTACTATCTCGCAACCCTTAGGGTTGCAAAACAAAACATCAGGAAGTGGCTTTTTTAGGCAGCATGCGTAAATTGATTTAATCGGCGATGCGGCGGCGGCCCTTAGGAGCCGCTCTTCGCTATTACGCGCTCCGCCATCTTGATCACCACGCGGCCCTGCACCGTCCCATTCCTGAGCCGGTCAAACACCGAATTGATCTCCTCAAGCGGCTGGGTTTCAATAATCGCCTTCACCTTTCCGTCGGCGGCAAACTGCAAAGCTTCCT
>DASQKG010000250.1:0-15466 GCA_035630655.1 Pyrinomonadaceae bacterium | reverse complement strand
AGCCTGGCCTGTTTCCGCATCGGCTTGAGCGTGTACAAGTTCAATCCCCGCATGCTGAACATACGTATCGATTACTTCAAGATATTCGGGATGAATCGCACCGCAAGCCACGACCTTCGATCGCTTCGTCACGCGTTCGGCCATCAACACCGCTTCCGCCAATGCGGTTGAACCGTCGTACATGGAAGCGTTGGCCACTTCCATTCCAGTCAACTGGCAAACCAGCGTCTGGAATTCGAAGATTGCCTGGAGCGTGCCCTGTGAAATCTCAGGTTGGTATGGCGTGTAGGCGGTAAAAAACTCTGAGCGAGAGATGATGTGATCGACGATAGTCGGGATGTAATGTTGATACGCCCCGGCCCCGAGAAAGCTTGTGCGGCGCGCGGCCGGGTTGCGTTCGGCGAGTCGTTCGAAGCCAGCCAGGAGCTCGATCTCAGAAAGCGCCGCGGGCGTGTTCAGGTTCCGTGATAGGCGAAGCCCCCTGGGAATCGAGTCGAATAATTCTTCGGCCGAGCGCAGGCCGATTTGGTGAAGCATTGCTGTGCGCTCTTCAGGCGAGTTGGGAATGTAACGCAATTTTACTCCGTGTCACCTTTCGTAAAATCTTCGTATTCCGCGGCTGTCAAAAGACTATCTACCTCGCCCGGATTCGACATCTTCATGCGAATCATCCAACCTTCACCATAGGGATCCTGGTTCACTTTTTCCGGCTCGTCATTAAGTGACTCGTTGGCGCCTGCGACTTCGCCCGTCACCGGCGAGAAAACTTCCGACACCGCCTTGACCGACTCGACCGAGCCAAAAGGTTCGTTAGCCGCAAACTGCTCGCCCACTTTCGGCAATTCAACGTAGACCACATCGCCGAGCGAATTCTGTGCGTAATCTGTGATGCCGACTACAGCAACGTCGCCCTCGACGCGCACCCACTCGTGGTCTTTGCTGTAATGTAGATCTTCAGGGATGTTTGCCATGATTCCTCCAATGTAAAGCAAACTGTTAGTTTGCAAACGGTCAGTTAAAGACCTTGAAAAATTAACAGGCTCCTTAGGCGAGGTCCGCAAACTAACAGTTTGCGTTACGGACGCGCGCGCTTATAAAAGGGCGTCTTCACGATCTGCGCACTGACCAATCGGCCCCGGACGTCGATTTGAATATCCTGGCCTTCACTTGCGAACTGGGTGGGAACGTAGGCCATGCCAATATTCTTTTTTAAGAAAGGCGCCGGGCTGCCTGATGTGACTTGACCCACACGCTCACCGTTGATTACGACGTCCTGCTCGTCGCGCGCGATGCCGCGTTCAGTTATTTCAAATCCCACCAGCCGCTTGGTTATGCCCTCTTCCTTTTGCTTCGCCAGCCGCTCGCGCCCGATGAAGTCGCCCTTGTTAAATTTGCAAATCCAGCCAAGATTAGCTTCGAGCAGGGTCGTCGTGTCGTCGATCTCATGACCGTACAGCGCCATGCCGGCCTCAAGGCGGAGTGTATTGCGCGCAGCCAGGCCGCAGGGAAGAATCCCTGTTTCAGTTCCGTAGTTTCCCGCTTCAAGCATCTTGTTCCAAAGCTGTTCGGCTTTGTCCGCGGCCGCATACACTTCGAAGCCGTCTTCACCGGTGTATCCCGTGCGAGAAACAATTGAGGGAACACCATCGACCTCCCCTTCCGTGAAGTGATAATACTTAATCCCCTCCAACGGCAGATCAGTCAGACCCTGTAAGATTTTCAGTGCCTCCGGTCCCTGCAAGGCGATCTGGCACCAATCAGCGCTCACGTTTTTGAGTTCTACAGATTCGTTTCGCGGTTGCGAACTGATCCAGTCCCAATCCTTCTCAGTCGTCCCGGCGTTAACCACCAAGAGCAGATGGTCCTCAGCGAAACGATAGACCAGCAGGTCGTCGATGACTGTTCCTTCCGGTGTTGTAAGTGCGGAGTATTGAGCCTGGCCGTCGACGAGTTTTGAGACGTCGTTTGAGGTGATGTAATTGACGAAGACAATCGCACCGGCGCCGCGCACATCGATTTCGCCCATGTGTGAAACATCAAACAGTCCCACATGGTTACGCGTGCGAAGGTGCTCCTCAACAGTGCCGGCTGGATATTGCACCGGCATGTCCCAACCGCCGAAGTCAACCATGCGACCGCCCAGGGCACGATGCGCAGCGTTGAGCGGAGTTCGTTTGAGTTCTGGAGCGACAGCGGTCATTTCAGACGAATGCACAGCCAGGATTTGAATCAACCACGATTAACTGGATGAATTCGCAAACTAACATGCGGATTGCAGTGCGTCAAGCGAGTGGTATGTGGCGTTTCAGAGTGTTTCCAGGTTGGAGAATTGAGGGATGAAACAAGAACGTTAGGTCACCTCTCAGGTAGGGAAGGAGGGCTTGCCCCCGCTCTTCGTGGCGACGTACCAATCTCTGCAGCAATCGAACCCGGCTGTTAACGCCGAAAGGATTGCCAAAGGCCGGAGTAGCTCTCATGAAGGGTGGTATTCAACGGAGAGCGGGGGCAAACCCTCCTTCCTTACCTGAGAGCTAACGAGAGTTCTCCGCCATCGACTGACGCGCTCAGTATGTAAGATTTATTAGAAGCTTTGGTCGCGGACATCGACCTTCTGCACGGTGAAGACAACGCGCATTGTGCCCGGGCGTCGATCAAGTGAGGCCGGAACAAAGGCGGCGCTCTGGCGCAGAGCCAATTGGAAGTCAGCAAGCATCCGGCGATCGCGCGGCGCTTGCACAACGTCAGCCAGCGAGGCAGCGCCGTTACTGAAAACGTCCGCTACGACGATCATGTCGTCTGCGTCTTCATTAACGTTTGGGTGCGGATGCATGTAGGAACTCGTAAGAACGGCCAGTGCCCCACCTGGATTGAGGCTGGGCGACTGCTCGGCGAAAGGTGCTCGAGTGGCGGAGAAATCCTCCTGCGAGACGGGTTGGTGCAAATCGTAAACTCTAAACTCGCTCGCGGCCACGAAGGTGTTGCTTTGTCGTGCGGCATCCTGCAGCGCGACAAAATGAGGACGAAGTCCTGCAAACATGGAGACGAAAAGAATAATCGAAGCGAAAGACCCCACCGTGTACGGCATAAGCCGAGGTTCGAGCCAGCGCGTTACGCTGTCGCGGAACGTCGGCGTAGGAGACTGGCGGCGAGCCGCAGCTTCAATCATCAACGCATCGTTAATTGACGCGGCCAAATCCGAAGGTGGAACGCCGGGGGTGAGTTGAGCCAGACTGCGGCTCAACGAACGCACCTCCGCCACCTGCGCCCTGCACACGGGACAAGCGTCCAGATGAGTCTCAATGTCGACACGCACCGGCAACGACACGACATCGTCGATGTAGGCTGAACACAAACGTGTTGTTTCTTCGCAGTTCATGGTAAAGCAGATGTTAGTTGTCAGATGTCAGAGATGCCGCCTTTGCTGACCTCTGACCTCTGACTTCTGATCCGCTGGCCTCTGGCTCGGATGGCCGACCGACCCCGGCTGCTCCTCTTTTTGCTAAGGAGCAACTGCGACAGGTCTGCGGTTTGAGGTGACATCTGCGTTTCAAGCGATGCGTTAACGGGTGTTGCTGGCCACGTTTTCAAATTCGCCATCACCACTTAATCACCTCAGCCGACGACCGCCGTCCGATCACTTCGACCCATTTGGCACCGAGTTTCATGTGAGCCGGGGCGGGTCGGCCATCCAACCCATTTTCGATTTCCAATTGCCGATTGCCGATTATAGAGTCTACCGAGAGCGGACTCTTTCAATTGGCAGTCGGAAATTGGCAATCGGCAATTACAAAGATCCTTCTAACTTGCGACGCAATTCCTGGCGGCCGCGCGCCAATCTCGATTTAACCGTACCGACGTTGATTCCTAACGTTGCGGCAATCTCTTCATACGAGAAACCTTCGATGTCGCGCAGTATCACGGTTTCCCGATACGCTCGACCCAATCGTCTCAGCGCCGATCTCAGCGCCACTTCCCGTTCATGCGCGAGCGTTTGTTGCTCCGGGTTATGGGACGTTTCGGGCAGGGTCGCCCCCACGGTCTGGTTTGACTGGCCAACGCTGGCGTCCAGCGAGACCGTGGACTCGCGGCGGCGTCTGCGCCACCAGCGCCATCGATTTCGCGCCTGGTTAATTGCGATGCGATAAATCCAGGTCCTCAAATCGGCCTCTCCACGAAACCGATCAATGGACTGGAAAGCGCGCAGAAACGTTTCCTGGGTTAGATCGCGCGCTTCTTCGCTGTTTTCAGTTAACCTGAAAAGCAGGCCGTAGATTTCTCCGGAGCGTTCGCCGACTAACTCCTCAAAAGCGGCGGCTTCGCCTCGCTTCAGTCTTTCAATGAACTCTGCCTCGGCTTTCGGGCGCAATTCTATGGAGGTCGCGGGCGCAACCTGCTCCAAATCCATTTGCCCGCGGAGGGCGATTGGCTCTCCGTAGCTCACTAGTTACCCCCTGGGGCCGGATTCGGAGTAGCTGACGGCCGTCGCGCAAAACCGGACAGTCGGGTTGTTAGACACCCACTGCGCTGTTTTGTTCCCGGTAGAAATCTCATCCACATTCCCATTACAGAACCGAGCGCGGACCAGGGTCCCCGGCGGGGCAGCCCCGCTGGGGTGGTAGATGCGCCGGATCCTACAATGAACTTTGGGCAATAGAATAAGCTCATAGCGTTCCAAATCTTCTAGGTGCTTCCTCGATCCGGCGCTACCGCGCTCGGTTCTGTAATCAATCCGCCACCCCCATGCTTCGATGATAGTTCTGCGGTTTGCGCTGCGGAATACTACACAAAGCCCCTGCTTGACAAGCTTTCGAAACGGCCATTAGAGTTACTGGTTCAGCGATCATACACCTACTGGAACGCGATTCACTATGTGAACTTGCGAGAAAGAACGACGTGGCCAAATACAAGAAGAAACGCGCACGAGAACTTCAACACGACCGATTTCGGGATACGGCGATGACCGTATTGGACCGCCTGGGCGACAAGCTTGAAGGAAAGGGAAAACCTATTCTCTATGGCCTGATCGGCCTGGTTGTTTTAGGTGCGCTGGTCGGTTTCTACGTCACATGGAATAGCCGCAAGAAGGACGAGGCCCGTCGGGCAATGGGGCGGGCTATTGCAATCGCAGCTACGCCTGTTTCACCGATGTCGCCCTCAATCGATCCGAACGCTCCGAAGTTCACTACTGAACGCGACAGGGCTCAGAAAGCAATTGAAGAATTTCAAAAGGTGTCCGCTAAATATGGAGACCCATATCGCACCGAGGCGCGTTACTTCATCGCCACAAACCTCCTGTATGTTGAGCGCGAAAAAGCAATCAGTGAACTGGTTGAGCTGAGCAAAGTGAGTATTCCCGAGGTGGCGATGCTCTCGAAATTCGCGCTGGCCCAGGTAAAGGAATCGGATACTAAGTATGATGAAGCTGCTCAGCTTTATTCAGAGTTGGCCGCGCTCAATAGCACCGTAGTGACCCCTGAAACCGCTAACCTGCGGTTGGCGAACGTTTATGACAAGCAGGGCAAAAAGAAAGAAGCGGTGGAATTGCTCTTCAACATTGCCGACGCGTCACGAAAGGCAAAAGACGACGACGGGACTCCACTACCTCCGTCCTCCGCCGGCCGTGAAGCTGCCGAAAAACTCCAGAAGCTCGATCCAGAACGTTACGCGAAGCTAACCCCAGAGGCTCCGCAGGCTTTGCCGTTTGGATTGGGATAATCCTCCTCCGTTTTTTAAGTCAGCCTGAAGGGCTGACAGATAGTAGCCGGTGGTCGCAGCGTAGCGCAGACCACCGGAAGGCGTGGAGCAGTTCGCCCGCACCCCGGCGGGGTGCCAGAATTCTTGCACCCTTTCATGGTGCGGCACCATTTGCACTAGGCTGTCCGGTGGTCTGCGCTGCGCTACGACCACCGGCTACTATCTATCAGCCCTTCAGGCTGAAAGAATAAGTAATGGATAACCTGACTCACTCCTTGATCGGCTTGGCTGCCGCCAAAGCCGGTTTAGAGAAGTTGTCGCCGGGCGCCACGGCTCTCTGTCTAGTGGCAGCGAATATTCCTGATGCGGACGTCGTCACGTTAATCGGGGGACGCTGGACATACCTCCATCATCACCGCGGGATAACTCACTCCATTGCCGGGACGATCGCACTCGCCCTGCTCGTTCCTCTGATCTTTTATCTTGTTGACAAACTGATTGCCCGCGTACGCAAGCGGAGACCTGCAGTCAGGTTGCGCGGGTTATTGATTGCATCCTTGCTGGTGACAGCGAGCCACCCGTTCATGGATTGGACCAACAACTACGGTGTTCGTCCGCTTCTTCCAGGGAGTTCACGTTGGTTCTACGGGGATTTTGTTTTCATCATCGACCCTTTTATTTGGTTGATTCTTGGCGGCGCTACGTTTCTCGTAACGTCTAAAAGCAAAAAACAGATAGCCGGTTGGTTAATACTCGCAATTATTCCTACTTACTTGATTCTGTTTGGACCAGGAAATCGCGGGGCGCTGGGTAATGCGAGAGTAGTCCAAATTATTTGGATAGTCGCGCTCGTTACTTGTGTAGTTCTGTTTATGCGAGAAGCCGGCAAGCGCTGGGGCTCAAGAATTCCTTTGTCGGCGCTCGGAATATTTTCGATTTACCTGGCGGGACTTTTTCTGATTCACACGGTAGCTGTGCGTCGTGCCCAGGCGGAAGGAGTGAAGATAGCGAACGTTAACGGCGAACGTGCGCTGGAAGTAGCCGCGATGCCGACCGCGGCGAATCCTTTTCAGTGGAGTTGTGTCGTTGAAACAGAAAAGGCGGCTTATCGCTTTAATGTGTCTCTGCTAGACCAACAGAGTGAGAAAGCCGCACCCATTCGGCATCCAAAACCCGAGGCGCTAAGATCTCCCGCCGTGGCGCAGTCGATTAATTCCTATCCGGCCCAGGTGTTTCTGGACTTCGCGAGATTCCCGGTTGTCCGAGTTGTCGGCGAAGACTGCCTGACGCAGACGCTCGTTCAGTTTGCTGACTTGCGTTACACTGAACCAGGTAGCGGCCGCGGAACGTTTTCTTTGGATGTGCCGGTAGCATGTCCGCAGCCGGCGACGGACTAGATCAATATGCACGATGCCAACCAGATTGAAACGCTGAAGGCGCTAAAAGAGGTTGCCAGGGAGCGCGAGCAACCGCGCGGAGGTCTGCGTCTGGCAAGTGTACGGGTCTCGCCCGGCTCTTACCTTGCGGCGGCGAGCGTTCTCACGTTTGCATCAGTCATGCTGGTGCGTTCAGAGAACGATTTCTTTGCGCTCCTGGTATTGGTGCTTGCGTGGTTGGTTGTTCCCTTACTCGCCATAACCGATCGCATTGAATTCGACGGCACGTTCCTCAGACGCAGAGGTCCGGCAACCTTTTTCTATAGACTTATAGGCGGCCGGCATAAACAACTTGAAGTTGCCGACTTCGAAAGAGTTGACACCCAAGCTATGCGCACACTGCGGCGCGGCGGGCGCGTCAGGTACAGATATCGCACGCAGATCGTCGGCAAAGGCGTCGAGTTTAGCTTTGCGTCGGGCGGGCGAAGCTATCGCGAGATGGTGCGCCATTTATTTCCGCTGGTCCATGATGCGAAGCTCGATGTGCGCGCGCTCGAGCTGCGAGATTATCTCTGCGATCCAAAGGCGCTCGACTCGGAGGTTGCGGCGCTGAGACTGGCATCGAGTGACGTGCTGGACGAAGCCACGTTGGACTTCAAGCTCGGCGCCAACAAATCGCGAGATGACAACACGGACCCGGACTCAACTTTGATGACGGCGTCAACAGTTGACAGCGAGAGGGCATCGTTACTGGGCGCGATGGGCAACAGGTTGAGAATCGCGGGCCGACTCAACGAGGCACGAGAGGCGTTTCGGCGCGCACTGATTGTGATTCCCAGAGATGGCCGGCTGATTTTCGATTTTGCCCGCCTATTGCGATCGCAGGCGACCACGCTCAGCGATGCTAAATTGCTGTCGAGATCGCGCGCCGCGTTGCGCCTCGCCGCGATGCGTGCTGAAGGTGATCCGCATTTGTTGTCTTTGGTTGGTGAAAGTTTTCTTGAGTGGGGTGAAACGGCGCGAGCGCAACGCAGTTTTAAGAAGGCGATTGACCTGGATCCGGAAAACTTCAGGGCCCGCCTGGGTTTGGCAAACCTGGCACTAAGCGAGGGTAAGCTAGCGCACGTAATTCATCATTATCGAGACGCTGCGCGCGCCGTGTTGGAGAAAGCGCTCGCGGCTTACGCGCGTAGGGAAGGCGACTACTACGCGCGGCTCAACGATGACGACGATTACCTCACTTCAGAATTGCGCAGGATAAACTGGTTGCATTATGCGCTTCGCATCCGTCGCCTTGCCGCACGGGTTACCAACGCCGGAATTCTGGTTGCGCTGCTTGTTCCTTATATTGACCCCGGTCTAAGCGGAATCTGCTGGTCAATCGCCTCGTCCTCGTTGATTGCCTGGATTTCCAGCCTCTTTGCTATCCGAGTACTAGCCAAACGACGAACGCCGCGCGCTGACCCGGCGTAGTAGGTCTCACCAACTTTTTCGAATACCCAGCGCTCGTTGTTCGAGCACTTTCGCTCAAAAGGCTTCGTCAAAACAATAGGAGTTGGGAATGTGGTCTAATTCCTAGTCGTCACGGGCGTCGTCGATTAGTTAGAGGTTGGGAAGGAGCGCATGCCCCCGTTCTTCGTTGCGCAAGAAATTGCGATAGCCACGGAAGAGCGGGGGCATGCCCTCCTCCCAACCTTTAACCAGACTACGTGCTTGTTAAAATCCCAACGCAATCCAGTGTTCGCTATTTCGAGTCAGCTCGTTGTCTTTGACCGCGACGTCGTCTTGCCGTTTTTCTTCGTCACGCGTTTCGCCGGAGCTTCGGGCTTCGTCTCAACGGAGGCTGCTGCGGCCTTTGCATTCGTCGCAACCGAAGGATCCGGAGTAATCGTCCTTGCCTGTTGCTCTGGTTGAGAGGCTACCGCAACAGTGCGAGCCGGCTCCGGACTCAGCAACGCATCCCAGCGATAACGCGGAATGTCACGCCGGCCTTCCAGGCGTTTGAAGACCAGGTCAGTGACCGCGTTTGTAATCCAGTTATGATAAAACTCGCCCACTGACGCCAGTTCCGCATCCGGCGCCGGATTCATGAAGTCGATCGCGTAGGGAATGTCGTTCTGGATCGCAAACTCGACTGTGTTCAAATCATATCCAAGCGCAGTGCACAGAGTGCGAACATCCTTCCGAACCCGGTCCGCCAGTTTAGGAGCAAGGTAGTCGGGGTTATGAATGTATTGTTCACCTGAGAGATAGGGCTTTCGCGGATCGTAGGCCATGATCATTACTTCCTCCTGGCCCACGCAGTAGCAGCGTACAAATTGATCGAAATCCACGGCCGCCTGCAACGTCATGCAGAGCGTTCCCGTCTGGTCGTATTCCTTCCAGAGTTCTTCAAGAGAGTTAATTTTCGAAACGTTTTTCCAGCCGCCGCCGTCGAACGGTTTAAGGAACGCAGGAAACCCAACATAGTCCGCGATGCCTTGCCAGTCGAGCGGAAATTCCAGGTTGCGCAGACTCTCGCTGACGATGCCTTCCATGTAATCCTTTTGAGGCAACAGGACCGTCCTCGGAACCGCGACTCCAAGCTTTTGCGCCAGCGAGTAATTAAAAAACTTGTCGTCTGCGGACCACCAGAAGGGGTTGTTGATGATGATCGTTCCTTCAAGCGCCATCCGCTTAAGCGTCGCGCGGTAGAAGGGAACCTCGTGGGAGATGCGATCGATTACCAGATCGTAGCGCGGCGGATCGTCGTGTCTGATTCCCCCGAGCGTAATAAAGTCGGCAACGACGTCGCCTTTTCCGCGTTCGTTAATGTTTCTGATCAGGGCGTCAGGAAATGTCTTTTCGCGCCCAACTAAAATGCCAACCTTCTTCATCAATAACCGTCCTTCGTTGAAAGTCTCGACGCCCCACTGGTGAACTCACGGACACCAGGGATAGACGTCGATTTAGTCTTATTGGAAAACAGGCAGACTACGATTTAAGCGGAATAGTTGTCAAACCAGCCGTCGTACTCCCGGGGAAAGGTAGAACCCGATTTCGGTCAGTGGAATGCCTTCCGGTTTTTGTCTGCCTGTGGGGGATGCTTTTACCAAACCCATGGCCTTCATCGCGCGAACGGTCATGAAACCGAAGTCTCAGTTTTCTCTGTGCATCCTCAAGTGGCTCTGTGTAGTAAATCCCTAAGTCCTGGTTTTTCTGACAAAGTTTTGCCGAGGGTTGAGATACAAGTTGGAGGAACGCATTAACCGAGCCTGCGAAGCAGGCGGACAGAGTGATAGCCCCTTGCGAGGGCTCCGCCGAGCCTGGGGTTACGTTGGCCAAAATCCACAGAGCCTGCGAAGCGGGCGACAGACGCTTGGTTACGAGTACCTGTAAGTTATGATGATTACCCACAGCTCATTCATCTGGCATCCATCTGTTGCACACTTCGTGGCTCAGCCGCGTTTCGGGTTTGGATCCCCAGGCTCGGCAGAGCCCTCGCCAGGGGCTAACAATCTGTCCGCCAGCTTCGCAGGCTCGGTAAATCTTTCTTCCAGCTGTTCATTTGGTTGGGCCAAACCCGCTGTGACTCTGTGGTGCGTGATCCGGGCAAAAGGCCACCACAGAGGCACAGAGCACTGAGTTGCACAGAGAGTTACAACGAGGAGTCCACCCACCAAGCCAATTCTTGTTGATATTTACCGTCAACCTGAATACCATGCCGTTTCCTCGCTTCGCACGACTCCCGTTAACAGGGGCCTGACCTTGAACCGAGCGCGCCTGAAAACGGGCCTACCGCCTCCGTAACTTTTGCTACATGCTCGCATCATGATGGAGCTTGAATATGCCTAAGCGATCCACAAAGAAGAAGACCGTCTCGAAAAATGAGGTGTCGGCAAAGGTTCCGGCGGTCAGTACCATAGACTCCTGGGGCGACGTCAAACCTCAGCGCCTTCCCACGAAGACCAACCAGGTGTTTATCTCTTCGTTGAATGGCTATTCCCTACAACTCTCGCTCACGGATGACAGCAAGCTTTCTCACTTCCGCAAATACCTGACCGCGCAAATTGAAAAACATTTCCGCTTCTTGTCCGCCGACATTAATGAGAAGTGGGAAGCCGCGGGGGCCGGAAGCCCAAGAGGAACGACGGAAGATCTGGCGCGCAAGTGCGATATTTTCATTGGGATCCTGGTGGACGAATACGGTTTTATCGACCAGAGTGGTCTGTCGGCAACTCACATTGAATTTGACGCCGCTTACCAGGATAGCCCGGAGAAAATGTTGATCTTCATTCAGGGAACCTTAAAGGACAGCAAGTCTGAAACATACAAGAAGTTGCCGCTAGCCTACCGGGATCTGCTGTCAGATCTGCAGGCGTATCGCGGAGGTAAGATCGTCAACTTTTTCCAGGCTTGGGATGAACTGCCTGAGCTGGTCTTGAAAGCGCTCGATCGTTACTGCGCGGATACCCTTCGCGCGATCCGGCGCATGCCCGCTTATGCAAGTGACAAGTCCGACGAAGAAATGAACTGGGAACAGATGACCTTCCGCCAACGCCATGAAAAGATGCTCGACACCTTCAGTGCCAAAGCCCCAGGGATCAGGATGCAAGGTTCCGAGATCGACCGATTGTCCCATGACGCCAAAAAGCCTGATCCTCAAAGATATCTGCTCCACGCACACCAGGGCGCTAAGGAGCATCTTCTTCCGGTGATACTTAGCGCTTGCCCTGACCGGTACTCGTATCCCGATGCCGCTAGCTATGTTGGCTATCCTTTTCGGACGCGGGTAGAGTCCTGGGATGAGCCGATCGGCCCATTGGATATTATTCTCTTCTTCCGCACCATTACTGATTCTCAAATCAGACGTCACCTGGGAAACCCGGACATTCATGTTACTCGTGAGGGTTGGGGTTATTTTGCGGCCGACCCGGAGAGATATATTCAAGCCGCTTACCTGCTCAACTGTACGAGCTCTCGGGATCTGCAACTAAAAGTTCGACAATTTCTCACTTGGCTGGATGAATATGAACAGTTAGGGACATTAATCGCCCGCGCCAGGGTCCGAGGGCGAATACTTCAGGCAGAGAACGAAGCTCGCACATTCCCTAAGTGAAATTTGCGCCGCCACTCGTCGATCATTCCCTAAGACATCTCACACAATAGTGACTCTCCTGCCGGGTTACCCTCAATGTCTCCCGAGCCAGGGCCGTCCGAACGGGCATCCGGCAGGCGTTAAATCCGCATCAATCTAGAGGCTTTGGTACAGTTGGGGGAAGGCGCTCGAAATCGACGCCTGTGTTACAATCCGCCCTCTCGGTTCGCTTTCCCCATATCTGAATTCAATGGCATCGTTTAAGAGGAGAACTAATTTCTTGCGTCGTTCATTCATAGCGTTGGCGGGTTTTGTCTGTGTTTTAACCGTCGGCAGTGCCGGAATCGCCGTGGGACAAAGCCCCACCGCATCCCCGTCGCCCGCTGCAACCCCGGCTCAGAAGCTCCCGCCGATCGATAAGAACCAGAAAACCTTTACGGCTGAACAGATCGTGGAATCGGCAATCTTCGTTTACGGCTCACGTCCGGTTCTAAACCAGATACGCCGTAACGGCATCGAGCGTGGTCGGGTTTGTAAGCCTAATTGCGAAGTTCCGAGCAAGACCGAGGAGGCAACTTACGAGCGGCGTTTTGTTCGCGGCGATAATTCTGAGAAAGACAAAGTGCGCGTCGACCAAAAGATGCCAACCCTCGAATACTCGCTGATTTATGGCGAGGGCAAACTGTGGGGAATCATTAATGGCACCGCCTTTACCCCGCGGCAGGATGCGGCCAATGTTTTCCTTTCGCAACAGCGACACAGCATTGATTCTTTGCTTCGCTACAAGGAAAACGGTTCGACGCTAACCTACGTGGGCAAGGACAAGCAAAAAGGCATCGACTTGTTTGTGGTAGACATCGAGGGCAAGGACAAACAGAAGACCCGCTATTACATAAGCTCCAAAACGCTCCACGTAGTTTGGCTGGAATATGAAGAGCCTTCGAGCGGAGCACAGCCGCAGAAGTTCCGAAGATCGTTTCACGATTACCGGTACGCCCAAAGCACCCTGGTTCCTTACCGAAGCGTGCTCTTGGAAGATGGCAAACAAACTCAGGAAACCCGTATTTTCTACGTGACCTACGGCACCAAACTGGACGATTCGCTTTTCAAAGCCCCGGAAGCGTAAACCGTAGCTGGAGGCGGGACGTTCCGAAGTTCAGCCTTGAGGCTGGGGCTTCGCGACGCAAGCTGAAGCTTGATGAACTCTAAACCGCGTTAGGGTGCTCCTTGGCACCCTCTAATCTCTAAGTTTTTGGTGCAAAACCCCATTTAACCCTGCAGACGTTTCGGAACCTATGCGCCACCTGCGCGTGTATAGGTCAGCGGGCGGTAAACGGTCGGGGTATAATCAGGTATCCGGAGATTGTCCGCTGAACGAGCGGGAAACGTTTTAGGGCACTTGAGAAACTCGTCAGCGCTTGTGAGAGCCCAACCCACCCTGATGGACACACTAAGCACGATTGATGATTTAACGTTTTCCGCGGCGTTGCGGCATGAGGTCGTTGTGGATCCGACTTCGGATCACGCGTTATTGGAAGCCACGCGCACGGGCGACGAAGACGCCTTCGCGGAACTGGTCAGCCGTTATAGAAATCAGATAACGAGTTACATCTACCGGATGACCAACGATTACGACGGAGCCGTGGATTTGGCGCAGGAAACGTTTGTGAGAGTTTACAGGGCAGCCGAACGGTATCAGACAAATTATGCGTTCTCGACCTATATCTATCGAATTGCGACCAATCTCGCGATCAGCGAATTGCGGAAGCGCAAGCGGCGCAAGCTAGTTTCTTTAACCGGGTTCTTTCAGTCGAAGGACGGTAGCGAGCCCCAGGAATTCAATCCGGCTGATACACAGCCCCTGGCGGACATGGCAATGGTGGATTTCGAGCGACGACAGGCGGTTCAACGCGCGATAAGTACGCTCCCCGAAAAGTATCGAGCGCCTCTGATCTTGCGTGACGTGGACGGCCGCAGCTATGAGGAAATTTCCCGAATACTTGAAACAAGCGAAGGAACAGTTAAATCACGCATCAGCCGGGCGCGCGGCTTCTTGCGTGAAAAGATGACGGCTTATCTCTGAGGAATACTATGAGAACAATGAATTGCCAAAATGTACGGCGAGAAGTTGATGAAACGGCACCAAGCGACTTTCTGAGTGCTTTCGCAAGGCGGCATATGAGTGCTTGCCGGGAGTGCAGAGCGTTTGGCGAAGAGCACCAAAAGTTGCAGGAAATCCTGTCGAGTCTGGGAACTATAGAGGCCCCGGGCGATTTTGATTTTCGTTTGCGCGCACGTCTCGCCGGTGAAAAGGCGGGTAACGCCCACTTTCCATTAGCTTTTGCGAATCTCTCTTTCGGTTTTCGCGCTGCTGTCGTAGCTACGCTGCTGGTGGTGTTTGGTTCGGTAGCATTCTTCAACTTCAAACCGGCGAGCAATAACTCTTTATTGTCTAACAATGGTAGTCCAATAACGGAGACCGCTGCGGGGGGAGCACCTCAAACGGCAGCTGTCGCCGAGGACTCTCGACCGGTCGTCGCGCTAGATACAACGCCTGTCGCAGCACATGACGGCAATGTTGTCCCAAGGCGCCAAGGCACACGGAAGTTCAATGCTCTCGCGTCTGCCGGAAATGCTCCACGAATGGGAACCAGAGAATTGGGCAGTACGCCGGCAAGAACCGTCAGAGCTTCGGAACTGAACGCTCGCGTCGCCGATTATGCGATTGAGTCGTCGTCTCAGCCGATGAAGGTGTCTTTGGATAATGGACGGGGAAGTTCGCGGACGATCTCTTTGCCCCCGGTGAGCTTTGGTTCACAGAGAGTCATGGCGCAAGGGGCGGCTCCTTTAATGGCGTCAGCCAGGGGCTCCTGGTAAGAATAAGTATTTGTCATAAGGAAGACGTGATTAAGTAATGAGAAATCACAAAACAACTAGTTTCTTTCCTGTAGTCCCAACCCTATTGCTTTCAGGCATGGTTTGTTTTCAGGCATCGGCGCAAACCTGGACGCCGGCGGCGCAGGGAAGTACAGCTGCTGGGCAAGGGGGCAAGACCACAACGCACGGCAGTACTACGGCGGTGCAGGAAAAGAGGAAAACTAGCGTCTACACACGGGGGAATCCGGTCATTGTGCAGAACGAGGACCTGTCGCCCCAGATAGTCACAATTCTCCATCGGTTGACCGGGCTCAAAGTTCTTCGCCAGTTGCTTCGCTACAACGAGGAGCTGGCCGCTATTGGCAATTTTGATGAGGCGTTCAAGATCACACGCGACGTTCACACTAATGTGATTGCCGGCCTCGCTCTTGACGACGGGGAA
>DASQKG010000249.1:0-2920 GCA_035630655.1 Pyrinomonadaceae bacterium | reverse complement strand
GACCGGCTCACCAGCCAGGAACTTTTCCCGCAGCTCTTTCAGAAAAGCGTCACGCGCCTCATCTCCATACAAAGATCCGGAGATCTGCACCGCCAGCCCTCCGCGACCCAGATCCTGATGAAGATCCCCAGATAGGCCAGGCACTGGCAAAACTGCGAGTCGGCGCGACTCGGTTGTAGCGACGTGCTCGATCCTTGGGACTTCCCAGGAGCCGATCATGGGACGTAGGAGCATTTGGCAACGGCCCCTTCCATCATTCCTGTCGACGACAAGTCATGAGTTGTAAACCTCTGCCTGAGGCGAAGGCGCCCACAAACGCCGGCAATATTTCAAAAACGAGAAGCGAGGAGTCGCCCAGCGCGGGACTGAAGAAGAGATTCCTGGTCTGACTGCTTAAAAAAACCAAATAAGCAGAGGTTAAGTAAGTCTACCCAGGGTTTCCCCCATGAATACGTTAACGTGACCGAACGTGGTGTGATTATGAGGGAATACAAATAGCGCCGTCACTATACTCTTCGTCAAAAATTCTTAGCAAGATTTCCGGCTGTTTTATTT
This sequence comes from Pyrinomonadaceae bacterium, assembly GCA_035630655.1. GTDB lineage: Bacteria > Acidobacteriota > Blastocatellia > Pyrinomonadales > Pyrinomonadaceae > PSRF01. The sequence goes on along the minus strand of DASQKG010000249.1, from coordinate 2,365 downwards.
TTGATTGGGTGGTTCAATCACCTGGTGGAATACCGGATCGCAATTCTGGTTATACACGGTTTACGACAAGGACGAGATGGCGGATCTGACGCCGCCGCAACGCAAGGCGCTCAAAGAAATGATCAAGCAGGAACTTGATGCAAGGAGAAAACGATGAAGAGACCCACTAAAGCGAAAACGCGGCGCCGCGTTCCTCGTGATTTGTTCGCTGAACTGAGTGAAGGCATGGAAGCTCTCGCTGAAGCGCGGCACGGAAAGCGGACGCTCCGAACTCATGCCGTGGAATATAAGCCGGCACCAACTGTCACGCAGCAGGAATTGATCCGTGTACGCAAGAACCTAAAGATCTCGCGTGCCCTCTTCGCTGTCTATCTGCGAACGAACGTCCGCACCTTGGAAAACTGGGAACAGGGACGCGCCAAGCCTAATGCGCAAGCCGCCCTGCTGATCAATCTGGTCAAGCGTTATCCGGACACAGTCCAAAGGCTCGCAACCATTTAATCTCGGCGGAATCCGTGAATCCGTCCAATTACATCTTGACCCCGCGGTTGTGGCCGCGGTCATGATGGAATCCGGAACCAAAACCAAGAAGAGTGATGAGAGCGTTAAGGCGATGAACGTCAGCCCGACCGACACTGACTTACTCGAGGCCGCTTTGAAATTAATCAGACTGCTCGACACGCCTGACGAAATCAAGTTTCTTGCGCCGCTGGTTATTCGGGAAATAATTTATCGGCTCCTGACGGGAGAACAGGGTGCACGGCTCAGTCACCTGTTGGTGGCCGAAGGAGACACGCGCCGCATTTCCAAAGCCGTCGAACAGCTGCGCGAGAGCCTGGACCAACCCTTGAGGATTGAAAATATAGCTCGCGACCTTGGCATGAGTGTTTCCGGCTTTCATTATCACTTCAAATCGGTAACAGCCATGAGTCCGGTGCAGTTTCAGAAACAAATGCGCCTTCAGGAAGCGCGTCGCATGATGCTTGGCGAAGATCTGGACGTAGCCAGCGCCGGTTCGCGCGTCGGTTATGAAGACCCATCCTATTTTAGCCGTGAGTATAAGAAGATGTTTGGCGCCCCTCCGCAGCGTGACATCGCAAGGTTGCGCAGCCAGCTTGAAGCTTGAGAATGGTAAAGGAAGAGCACTACCGATTAACCAACTTCTGCGCGCCTTGAGAATATCGCGCTCCCTGCACGTCAATCTGCGCGGTAAGGCCGCTCTAATTCGAGTGGTACAAGTGTGCCCCCGACCTCATCGTGTATGAACTCAGCTACCACCTTTGTATTGTTCGTTCCGCCCGACCATGTGAATCGGACTTTTCGATTTCCTCAAAGAGGCTTTCGATTGTCCCCGGTCTAACGGCTCGTACTAAGGCCAGTCTTGCAGGACAAGTCCGCCAAACCCGGGGAAACCGTTTGTTCTGGATCAATATTTTCGATCTGGACCTGCAGAGTGCTTGGCAAGTTTCCTATTCAAGCTGCCAAAACCGACACCATATCGTCATGTAACCAGGCAGGTTCAGACACGTTGTTTGAACTGGAGTTTTCCGGGTGGTTTTGCTTTTTTTTCTTGATGTCATTGCAGCGACCCGCTTCAATCGCGCAAACAACATCGGCAACGATAAGGTCTGTTCGGTCTGGGTCATTAACCATAGCGGTGTAGATATCTTGTATGCCAATTCCATTCCATTCAGGAGGTACAGTAAATTCGGTTAACCTGGGAATGACCTCGTATTGAAGGGTTGAAGCAGCGGCTTGCTTTTTACTGTTCACATTGAAGCGAATGGCGCCGCACTGCATAAGGATAATTGGGTGGTGCCCGTCTTTGCGAACAGGTGTCGCCGTCAATCCGACGACGTACTTTGCTTTGACCTGTCGCAGCACTCGCTCGAAAGAGAAAGCAGAGACGTGATGGCATTCGTCCACAATCACCTGGCCGTATCCGGCCACTATGTCCTTGACTTCGCCCTTTCGAATTAGACTCTGTATGACTGCTACATCGAGTCGTCCGGTTTGGGTAGCCTTACCACCACCAATCTGGCCGATATCCGTGGTGCTAAGACCGAGGAACAACGCCAGTCGCTACCGCCATTGATCGATAAGGTGACGGCGGTGAACTAACACCAGGGTGTTCACATTGCGCATCGCGATTAACTGAGCAGCAACGGCTGTCTTGCCAAATGCTGTCGGAGCGCAAAGGATGCCTGCGTCGCAGGCAGCCATAGCTTTGGCCGCCTCTGTCTGAATCGCACGGCGATCGCCGTGGAATTCGACCTCGATAGGAACTCCGCTGAAGCGATGGTCGGTGACGTCGAATGCGATGCTATGACTCTGGAACAGATCCATCACTTCTTGCAGTAAGCCA